>JALWWX010000001.1 GCA_027078675.1 Aquificales bacterium
CCAGGTGTGTTTATAACCAAAATACCCTTTCGTGAAGCTTCCTCAATATCAATATTATCAACACCGACGCCCGCCCTTCCTATAACCTTTAATCTTTCCGCCCTGCTCAGAAGCTCTTTATTAACGGGTGTCCTGCTTCTTGTTATAATGGCATCAAACTCGTGGACTATTTCAAGAAGTTCATCAAAGGGTATATCGGGTTCATTGTAGAGATCAATGCTGTCTTCAGATTGTAATAATTCTATACCTTTTTGTGAGATGGGGTCAGTAACCAGTACTTTAAACAATTTCCGACCTCCTCAAAGGTTTATTATTATAACAGGAGAAATGAAGATCCTGAGGGCTTCGGTTGCCTTTTCATTCGCAACAGCCTTAAGTAGAATAGCGGGGTATATCAGGGATGCGGTTATAGCTTACTTTTTCGGTTCATCCTACATCTCCGATGCCTTCTTTATAGCCTTCAGATTACCGAATACCCTCAGAAGGCTTGTGGGGGAAGGTGGATTTAATGCGGTCTTTGTACCTTTATATGCGGAAGCTATAAGGGAAGGCAAGGAAAGGGATTTTTTGTCCCGCGTTTTTTCTTTTTACATGATTGTGATTTTTGTTCTTACCTTTTTGGGTATAGGCCTTTCCGATTACATAGTCTATATCTTGGCACCTGGCATAAGGAATACAGAAACCTATGACTTGGCGGTTTATATGGCAAGATGGGTATTCTTGTACCTGCCTTTTATAGGTTTGTCCAGCTACTTTATGGGACTTTTGAATACAAAGAAAAATTTTTTTATACCTGCTTTTTCGCAAGCTGTATTCAACTTTACCTTTCTTACCGTTTTGCTCCTTTCCGCGGGAGCGATCGGCTATCATGCCCTCGTAGTCGGCGTTCTGCTTGGGGGAGTATTCCAAACCCTTATTTACTTTCCGAAAGTTTATTCTCTTAAGGCTATTGTAAGACCAGTTTTATATTTCGGCGAGGAGGTAAGAATCCTCCTTAAAAGGTTGATACCGTCACTTATAGGCTTCGGTATAACTCAAGTATCCTTTTTTGTTGATACTTTTTTAGCTTCCTTTTTGGGAACGGGCAGTGTCTCTTATATTTACTATGCAAACCGGATATTTCAACTTCCCTTAGGGATGTTTTCTGTGGGTATGGCAAACTCTCTGCTTTCCTTTATAGCTTCGGAAGGTAAGGAAAGGGAGCATCTTAATCTGATAATCCGTCTTCTGTTTATACTAATAGTACCATCAAGTACTGGGCTTATTGTCCTTTCCCTTCCTATAACGGAAGTTCTTTATAAAAGGGGGAGTTTTTCCTTCTCCGATGCGGTGGTCACCTCGGGTATTTTATCAATTTACAGTCTGAGCTTGATCTTCTTTTCCCTTCAAAAGATACTCTCTTCCACCTTTTATGCTAAGGGGGATACTAAGACGCCCACCAAAGTAACAGCTTTTTATGTCCTGTTTGAATCAAGCCTTTCTTACATATTTGCCTTTGTTCTTGACCTCGGTATTTACGGCCTTTCCCTGGGAACCTTATCAGCCTCCATCATAGCCTTTATTTATATTTACAGGCTTTCCGGTTACTCCTTTGACAAGCTATCAAGGGTTACCTTTTTAAAGTCAATACTCTCATCTTTAATAATGGCACTGTTTATAAAGACTACTGCGATTTACTTGAGTATGTCTTCCCTTCTTCAGGTTACTCTCCTAATACCCTCAGGTGCACTTGTTTATTTTATTTGTCTTATTTTGTTAAAGGAAGATCTTATCCTTCATGTATTAAGGAGGATGGTAAAATAACTAAATTCAAAAATGGAGATAAGAAAGAAATTTGAAAGCCTGAAAGAGAATTCGGAAAAGGCTCTCGTAGCTTACTTTATGGTTGGCTATCCTGATGTCTCTACCTCTTTAAAGATTCTTGAAGGTATAGGGGAAGGCGGTGCGGATATTATAGAAATAGGTATGCCCTTCTCCGATCCCGTTGCAGACGGTCCCACAATCCAAATTGCCCACGAGGTCGCCCTTGAAAGGGGAGTGAGATTCAAAGATGTCTTATATGTATCGGAGAATATTAAGGGAAGATTTCCCCACATTCCACTAATCCTTATGACATATTACAACCCGATTTTCAGAATAGGACTTGGGGATTTTTGCAGGAAAAGTAAGGATGCGGGTATCAGCGGTTTAATAGTACCCGATTTACCACCTGAGGAAGCGGACGAACTAAAAGAAGCAACCTCATCGGAAGGTCTATCCCTAATAATGCTTGCATCACCTACAAGCCATCATGAAAGGTTGAGGAAGATATGCGATAAGACGGATGATATGACCTATCTGGTATCCGTTACAGGGACAACAGGGGCAAGGGATGAACTTCCTTTGGAAAGGATAAGAAGGAAGGTTGAAGAGTACAGAACTATCTGCACAAAACCGATAGTTGTAGGCTTTGGGATATCTAACAGAACCCATGTGAGACAGATATGTGAATTTGCGGACGGTGTTGTAGTCGGTAGTTTACTTATAAAGCTTGCGGACAAAGGTGAAGATGCGGTAAGGAATATGGTAAGAGATCTGAAAGAAGGAACAAGGTCCTAAGCACAATTTTTCTTTTTCAGATAATCTTCTACCTTGTATTGATTGTAGGCACCTTCAATTACGTAGTCAATCACACACACCATCGTACGAGGTTCAAGATATCCCGGTATTCTTAGAACTATTTCACCCTTTTTGTTGAAGAATATGAGATAAGGGAAAGAAAGGGCATTAAGGGTTTGGGCAAGCTCCTTCTCGGGAAGGACCATTTCCTTCCCCGTTATGTTGGTCTTAACGGGTGTTAAGTTTTCATAGGTTATCTTAAACACATCTATATTTTTAAGGGCTTTCTTTAAGTTCTCGTCCTCCCTCATATCCTTGTCCATCTGTTTACAGTAAATACAGCTTTTACTTTCAACTATGAGAAGGGCGTACTCCTTTTGAGGTATAAGTATCTTTGCTTCTTGCTCAATATTTTGAACTTCGTTTTTTGATGTATCACCACCGCATCCGACGATCAATAACCCCAATGTAAAGACGGTTAACAGAATCGCCCTCATCATTCCATTTCCTCTAAGGATAATTTAATACGTTCTATTCCCCTTTCAATATGTTCTACATCAAGTGCAAAGGACATTCTGAGATATCCTTCCATACCAAAGGCGGATCCGGGTACCACCGCTACAAGGGCTTTTTCTAATAGATACTCTGAGAATTTTACATCTCCGCCCGCCCTTTCGGTGTAAGGGGTAAAGTCGGGAAATATAAAGAAGGTAGCCTCGGGCTTTATAACCTTTACACCTTCTATACTCCTTAACCCTTCAACTATGGTATCCCTTCTCTTTCTGAACAGATTTTTAACACTTTCTATGAATCTTTTGGATTCAGGGTTTTTAAGAGCTTCAAGGGCACCGTACTGGGCGAAGGTTGTTGTATTTGAAACAAACTGGCTGTTTAGTCCGCTCAATATCTTTGCATAGTTTTCGGGGCATGCCACATAACCCACACGCCAACCTGTCATGGAAAAGGTCTTTGAAAAGGAATTAACCGTAAATGTTATCTTCTTTATATCTTCGGAGAAGGAAGCTATGCTTTTGAAGGGAAGATTTTCATAGATAAGGTGCTCATAGCATTCATCTGATATTATGAGTATATTCCTCTCAAGACATAGCTCCGCTATTTTTTTCAGCTCATCCGGATCAAATACCATACCCGTCGGATTTGCAGGTGAATTTATAACTATAAGCTTAGTTCTTGTTGTTATATTTTTCTTAACATCTTCGTAAGTTAGCTTAAACTCTCTGCTCGGTGAAAGCTTTATATAAACTGGTCTTCCCCCGCAGAGTTTTATCTGATCTTCATAGGTTACCCAGTAGGGTGTAGGCAGTAAAACCTCATCTCCTTCATCAAGGAGTGTATAGAATATAAGATAGAGTGCAAGTTTAGCCCCTACCGTTACAACAATTTCAGAGGGTTTATATTCAATATTATTTTCCCTTTTAAGCTTTTCCGCTATAGCTTCCCTAAGCTCGGGTATTCCCGCGGAAGGCGGATACTTTGTTTTCCCTTCCCTTATGGCTTTTATACACGCCTCCTTTATAAAATCCGGCGTATCTATATCAGGCTCTCCCGCTCCGAAGCCTATAACATCAATACCCTTTTTTCTGAGCTCCCTTACTTTTGAAGTAAGGGCTATGGTGGGAGAAGGTTTAAGAACTCCTATTCTTCGTGATAACATTGGAGTTAAGTATTATATCAAAACTATGATAAAAGCTATAAAAATTTATAAAAATTATGTTATCTTTCTGGAAGTATGACTTTGTTCCTTCCTAAGGTTTATCTGGGTGTTGAGTGGCTGGGCGATATCCTGTTGGACAATTTAGAAAAATCAAAGAATGTGGGTGCAGTTGTTACCTTCACTGGGGTGGTAAGGTCAGCCCCAGAAGACGGTGATGTGGTCTTCATAGAATATGAGGCTTACCCGGAGATGGCAATAAAGGAAATGGAGAGGTTAAGAGAGGAAGTATTAAAAAAATTCCCAGTTGAAGACATGTATGTGCACCACAGGATAGGAAGGGTAGAGGTGGGAGAACCTTCCTTCCTTGTTGTTACAGTGGGAAGACATAGAAAGGAGACCTTTGAAGCATGTATCTATGCGGTGGATAGCTTTAAGGAAAGGGTCCCTATATGGAAAAAGGAGTTTAGAAAGGAAGGAGAATCAAGATGGGTTCGGAACAGATAAATTATTTAAGGATTTCCGTTACGGACAGGTGTAACCTCAGATGTTCTTATTGCAGACCCGATAATATCCATTTTTTGCCTTACGATCATTTTTTAAGGTATGAAGAAATAAGGGATATAGTTGAGGTTTTTGCGGAATACGGTTTGAAGAAGGTCAGAATAACGGGAGGGGAACCATTACTTAGAAGGGATATACATGTACTCGTGGGTATGATTTCGGAGATTGAGGGTATAAAGGATATTTCAATGACTACAAACGGCATACTTATACCTAAATATGGAAGGCTTTTAAAAGAAAGGGGTTTAAAGAGGTTGAACATAAGCCTTGATTCTTTAAGGGAAGAAAGGTTTCGTAAACTTACGGGCGGTCATATCAGAGATGTTCTGAGGGGTATAGAGGAGGCGAAGAGGCTTGGGTTTGACCCTATAAAGATAAATGTTGTGCTTATAAAGGGCTTTAATGAGGATGAGGTGGAAGATTTCATCCTCTTTGGAAAAGAGTGGGATCTGCACATAAGATTCATTGAGCTTATGCCTGTTGGATTTTTGGAATTTTTTGATCATTCAAAGGTTGTTCATCTTTCTGAAATAAAAAGGAGGATAGAAGAGAAGTTCGGCAAGTTAAAGCCCGTGTCCCTTATTTCAAGCGGTGCATCAAGGGATTACCTGATTGAGTCTCTCAGTGTACATGTGGGTTTCATATCACCCATGTCTTTACCCTTTTGTGAAGGTTGTAAAAAGTTGAGATTGACTTCCGATGGAAGGCTTAAGTTTTGCTTGAGGGGTAGTGATGAGATAAATATAAAGGACATTTTAAGGAAAAGGGGTAAGGAAGGCTTGAGGAAGGAGATGGAGAACATACTGGAAATGAAGAGGGCTTCAAATATAAAAGTAGCGGAAAAGGGATTTATCTTTGAAGAGACTGGGAAATCAATGATTTCTATCGGCGGTTAATAAGATCTAAAAGGAAATCTATAGCCTTTTCCTTTTCAATATCGTATGTTTTACCCGTATGCCTTTCCTTTATCTCAACCTTTCCCTCTTTTACTTTCTTACCTACTATTATCCAAAAGGGGAAACCTACAAGTTCCGCATCCGCAAATTTAAAACCAGGGCTTTTTTCCCTGTCATCATATATAACATCCAGTCCCTTCTCCAGTGCTTCCTTGTAGAGTGTTTCCGCGGATTCTTTTTGCAAGGGATCTGATTCATTAAGGAGTATTATGTCAACCTCAAAGGGTGCAACAGAAAGGGGCCACTTTATACCCTTATCATCATGATACTGTTCAACTATGGCTGATATTATTCTTGAGATACCTATGCCGTAACATCCCATTACTACGGGCTTTTCCGTACCGTCTCTGTCGGTAAAGAAGGCTTTCATGGGTTCCGAGTATCTTGTCCCAAGCAGAAATATATGTCCCAGTTCAAGACCCCTTTTTATCTCCAAAGGAGATCCGCATTTGGGACAAGGGTCTCCTTCCTTTATTTCAGACAGGTCATAAAACTCTCCGTATTCAAAGTCCCTGCCGGGATTAACATTTATGTAGTGATAATCGGGTTCATTTAGGGCGCAAACCAAATTCTTTTTACCCTTAAGGGAGATATCCCACAGAACCCTTATATTATCAGGAAGATTAAATATGCCCACAAATCCTTTTTTTGTACCGAGTATTTTATCAATTTCCTCGTCGGTTGCCATCCTGAACTCATCCGTACCCAAAACCGCTTCAAGTTTGTTTTCATCAACTTCCCTGTCCCCCCTGAGCAAAACGATGAATGGTTTGCTTTCTTTATCAATAAAAAGTATCGCCTTCATTATCTTATGAGGTGGTACCTTTAAGAATTCGGAGAGTTTTTCTATTGTGTCCGTTCCGGGTGTTTTTACCTTCTCCAAGGCCTTTTCTTCCTCTCTTTCTTCTTCCCCTTCCGTAAGAGGTATTATCTCCGCATTCGCGCAGTATTTACACTCTTTACAGTATCCCACCTTCGCTTCTCCGTATTCGGTTAGAGCTATGAATTCATGGGACATCTTACCCCCTATGGTTCCCACACTTGCTTCCGCAGGCAGGACTTCAATACCTAATCTTTTAAAGATCCTCTCGTACACTTCCTTCATCAGGAGATAAGACTTCTTAGCTTCTTCCTCAGAAACATCAAAGGAATAGGCATCTTTCATAATAAATTCCCTTCCCCTTATAAGACCGAACCTCGGTCTTTTTTCATCCCTGAACTTTACCTGTATCTGATAAAGTATGAGTGGAAGCTGTTTGTAGGAAGAAATCTCTTTTCTTATCAAGTCCGTTATCTCCTCTTCGTGGGTGGGACCCAAACAGTATTCACGACCGTTTCTGTCTTTTAATCTGAAAAGTTCATTTCCGTAGGCTTCCCATCTTCCAGTCTCTTTCCACAGTTCCGCAGGGTTGAGGACTGTTAACAGCAGCTCCTGAGCCCCCGCCCTATCCATCTCTTCCCTTACTACTTTCTCCACCTTTTTAAGTACCTTATAACCTGCGGGCAGTAATTCATACACACCAGCGGAAACCTGTTTTATGAATCCCGCCCTTAAAAGCAGTTTGTGGGATGGTGCTTCCGCTTCAGAAGGATCTTCTTTGAGGGTGTATAAAAAGTATTTGCTCCATCTCATGGTTGATAGAATATGATAAAGGAATCCTAACCGATTTTGTTATAAAATTCTTAAAAGCTGATGGCTATAAAAAAAATAAGTTCGGAAGAGTTGATTCTAAGTTTCCCTTTTGGTGTATCAACCGAAGAAGTTGAAGGGAAACTGGTTTTTTTCGGACAAGATAGGGCGGAGAGGGCTATGGAAATAGCCCTCAACGTAAAAAGGGAAGGGTACAACATATATGTTGCTGGTCCTGAGGGTCTCGGTAGGACAACTTTTACCCTAATGAAACTTGAAGAGAAAGCAAGATCCGAACCCCCGCCAGAGGATATATGCTATTACCACAACTTTGATGATCCAGTCAGACCCAAGCTTCTTATATTACCTCCTGGGGAAGGTAGAAAGCTTTCGGAAAGGATAGACGGTATAATTGAAGATCTTAAAGAGAATGCGGTTAAGTTTTATGAAACAAAGGAATTTTACGAAAGGAGGGAGCATATACTTAAGAGTGCAGAGGAGAAAAGGAGACAACTACTTGAAAAGCTCAGTGCGGAAGCCTCAAAAAGGGGACTCGGTATAGTTGTTACCCCATCGGGAATAAAGATACTTCCCGTTTTAAACGGAAGGATGGCTTCCGAAGGGGAAATTATGGCAAATCCAGCCCTCAAGGCGGACTACGAAAGGAGGCTTGAGGAGTTCCAGGACCAGTACAGGGAATTTTTAAGACAGCTTAGGCATATTGAATACAGCGTGGCGGAGGCTATGAAGAATCTCAGGAAAGAGACAGCCAAATATATGATAGATGCGTTGTTCTTTGATCTTGAGGAAGAATATGCGGGGCATCCCGAGATTATTAAATACCTCGGATACATAAAAGAGAACATGATAAAGAATGTTGGATTTTTTATAGAGTGGAAAGCGGTAGAGGAGAATATACCAGTAAGAAGGATAGTTGAAAATAATATTGAGCTTTTCAGACTTAATGTTGTAGTGGACAACAGCGGTATAAATCATGCACCGGTTATTTATGAAGAAGTCCCCACCTTTTCCAACCTTTTCGGCAGAGTTAACTATAAATGGGAGATGGGAGTGCTTTATGCGGATCACAACAGCATAAGTGCGGGGAGTATGCACAGGGCGAGGGGAGGATACCTTGTTTTAAAGGCGGAGGATGTTCTCAAGAATCCCTTGCTGTGGGACGGTATAAAGAGGACAATACTTAATAAAAAGATATATATGGAGGATTATCCCCTCAGAGATATATTTTCTGTTTACACAGGTATAAGACCCGAACCCGTTCCCGCTGATATAAAGGTAGTCTTAATAGGAAGTTCTTACCTTTTCCGCTTGTTATCCATATACGATACAGAATTTATAAGGCTTTTTAAAGTGAAAGCGGAGTTTGATCCCGTGGTTAGAATAGATGAGAAGGTGAAGGAGGAATTCCCTTCCTTTGTAAAGGGGATAATGATAAAGGAAGGTATTAAGAAGGAAGTTTCTCCCGACGGACTTGAAGAGCTTTTCAAATATGCGGTTTCCCTTTCTGGAAGCAGAAACAGATTAAATGTTATTTCAGGATACATAACCGATGTACTGAGGGAGGCGGAGATATTTGCGGAAGACGGATATATAAAAGGTGAGGATATAAAAAGGGTCATAAGGGAGAGAAGATACAGATCAAATCTTATTGAAGAAAAGATGCTTGAGCTTATTGAGGAAGGGAAGATTATAGTTGAGGTGGACGGAAGGCGTGCGGGACAGATAAATGGTATAAGTGTTTACGACCTCGGAGATATATCCTTCGGTAAACCTACAAGGATAACCGCAAATGTTTATGCGGGTGAAAAGGGTATAGTTGATATTGAAAGGGAGGTTGACCTCAGCGGACCCATTCACAGCAAAGGTGTACTTATACTTTCGGGATACATAGGAGAAAAGTACGGCAGAAACATACCCTTGTCCCTTTCAGCAAGTATAACCTTTGAACAGTCTTACGATGAGGTTGAGGGGGACAGCGCATCGGTTGCGGAGCTTGTAGCCATTTTATCCGCCATAGGAAATATAAGCCTTTATCAGGGAATAGGTGTTACGGGATC
>JALWWX010000002.1 GCA_027078675.1 Aquificales bacterium
ATGTGTCTCTTAATCTATTAAACTTCGAATGCTTTTGACTTTCAAATGCAGCCATTAAAAGAGAGAAATATATCTATTGGCAAGTGAGCCACTGCTGCACAGGTGCAACAGGGGCAGTGGCAAAGCCTTTTGGAATGTGCATTTATAGGCGATGCAAAAGTGATGCACACGAAAAAAGAGTGATGCAGGATAAAAACCTTTAAAAAGGGAGGAAAAATGGCAAAAAATTAAAATAAAAAATGTATAATTTGAGATAAGATTAGGAGTAAAAAATGTATGCAGTAACATTTGACATTGATACAAGCTGTTTAGACGATAGTTATCACGGTAATAACTACCAAAATGCCTATGGAGATATTAGAAAGTTTATGGAAGAGAATAATTTCAAATGGCAACAAGGTAGCGTTTATTTTGGAAATGAAAAGATAAATGCTGTTAATTGTGTTATGGTAGTTCAAAAATTAGCTAAGAAATTCCCTTGGTTTACTGCTTGTGTAAAAGATGTTAGGATGCTTAGGATTGAAGAGAATAATGATTTAATGCCTGCAATTCAGAATGTTTAAGTATTTGTTTGATTCTCATATTCTTTTATAATTTTTGCGACTGTTTTTGAGGATATTCCTGTAGCTTCTGATATTTTTGTGAAATGCCATGCTCCACTTTTCTTTTTGTATTCATCTGCATATAATCCAGTTATTGCATTTATTACAATTTTTTTGTTTTTTTCTGCCTTTTTTTTACTTACATTTCTCATATGCTCGCTTCGTGATGCCACTGTTTCCTCCAGATATTGTTTCATAGGTCTGTGTTTTTTTGGAATAATAAAATCTTTATTTTCATACCAATAAAAAACACTTCTGCATTTTGCTCTTATTGTGCTTCTTTCTTTATCTACAAATTGCTCTAAAGCCCAATTTTCTAAGTTTTCATAAGCGATTAGCCCAGTTTCATTAATCATATCTTCGGCATAAAACTTTATAGCCCAAAAGGCATAGTCGTGAAATTGTTGCGCTCTTTCTGGTATATAAATTTTTGTTGGAATACTCGCAAGCTTTCGGCTAAACTCTCTTAATTTATATACTTTTGCGTGTATATGAGCTGTTTTATCGTCTATCTGTGGTTTATATGCTAATCGTTCTATGTTGTCTTTTTTGAATGTAACTAAAAAGCGTGCTAAAATATCGCCTAAAAATTTTTGCCCTTTCTTAGTTCCAAAGTAACCATCAATCGCCCATCCAACTAAATAACCACGATTTATATGCTTTAGAAATGTTGGTATAGGTAAATCATAATCCATCCACTCAACACCTTCTCCATCTTTGATATGAAAAAAAAGCCAAAAAGCTTGATTTAAAAGGTCTTTTTGTGGTATAATTTCGCGTATAATTTTTTCGGTATTAGTAATAATAGGTAGCGTTTGCATAGTATGTTACCTTGTTATCTTGAGCCAAAGTCCCCTGACGCCAATCTAAAGGGCTTTGGCTTTTTTTTTGCTCAAATTTTTTCATTCTGATATTGTAACAAAAATCGGAAGTTAAGTCAATGTTTTTCCGAAAAAAAATCTGTTTTTGAAAATCGGAAGTTCGAACTTTACCTAAGGGGTATAGCCCTAAAAGCTTGCCCTTAGGGCTATCTACAGCTTTACTGTTTTACAAAATTAAAACCTTAACCGATTAAAAAAGAGAGAGAAAAATCCTTTTGGAAATTATCGAGTTGTAGTGGAGTTTTGGTCTGCCCGTCCTTTCGAATTTTAGGAGAGTTTCGTTTTTGTTGAGCTTTTGAAGTGTAAGGTAAGTTATCGAGATTCAAAAATCGCGAAATTTGAAAAATTGAATTCACCTCAAATAAACTTCTGTAATATCAGCTCTATTGTGTCCCATATCTTTCGACGTTTTTAGTAAAGCTTCTTGTCTTGATAATCCTTGAGCTTGATATTTTTCCATTTGAGCTTGTGCATAGTTGTATCTAAGTCCGTGTGTTCCATTAAATTTTTGTCCTGTTTTTTCTATTGCACTTTTAATTTGACTGTAATATGTATTCTTAGATAGCTCAAATTTGCCTTGTATTGCGTTTTCTTTGATTTTTGATATGAGAGTAGGGGTAAGCTCTTTTTCGCTTATTTTGTGTTTGCTGTTAAGACTTGTTAGGTTACCAGCTGCTCTTGTTTTTCTTCCATTATCTGATGTTTAAATTCGTCTAACAATGCATGTCCTTTCCCTTTTACAACACAAGCAGGATTTAATTGGTATAGGTTGGTTTTTACCTTTTTAATTATTCCTTTTTTTTCAAGAACTCTTTTCCATCTATGATAAGTATCTTTACTTACTTTTAGTTCTTCTTTGATAGTTTGATAATCCATATAAAATTCAATTCTACCAGTTTCTAATTCTTTTATAATCCAAAACAGTAATCTAATAGCTTTACCTGCTATTTCGTTATCGGATATTAATGCTTCAGTAAAATTTTCCATAATTTTGCAATATCATTATCATTTTATGGAAAAAAATTTCCAAAATGAGGAAAAAAACTTCCAACGATTTCCCTTATTTAAAGGCTTTCCAGCCATTTCCTTCTTATTCTATATAAGGACGTTCATATGCAGTAGGGAAACGGTCTCCAGATTTCGAATGCTTTTAACTTTCAAATTTGCCATTAAAAGAGAAAATATATCTATTGGCAAGTTAGCCAATGCAACAAAAGTGTTGCATGGGCAGTGGCAAAGCCTTTTGGAATGTGCATTTATAGGCGATGCAAAAGTGATGCACACGAAAAAAGAGTGATGCAGGATAAAAACCTTTAAAAAGGGAGGAAAAATGGCAAAAAATTAAA
>JALWWX010000003.1 GCA_027078675.1 Aquificales bacterium
GCATTATCCAGATTGCGCCGCATCCGGTGTCCACACAGCTCCGCTGTGTTGTGGCGCATACGGAGCAGTTGCCGCTCCGCCTGGAGATCTGGAATCTCCAGGGAGCAAAACTGCGGACGGTTGTAGAGGATCGGGGTGCGCGATCGATCGGCATCTACCAGTTCGACATTGACATACGGGATCTTGCAGAGGGAATCTATCTGTTGCGGTATCAGACGCCCAACCAGAGCAGCGTCCGCGTGTTCACAGTGCAGCGATAGCGGTGGGGAGTGAGGGCAACCTCCGAAGAAACAGTGCCGATACTGGGAGCGCCGACTTTCGCCGGCAACGTTGCGAATGTGTAGGGGCGACCGGCCGGTCGCCCCTACGGGTGCGGGTGCAATGTAAGGGTGCAGCGACGATGCGCCCCTGCGGGATGGGCAGACGCGCAGGTCTGTCCCCACTGGGAGCGCCGACTTTCGTCGGCAGAGATGCACACTGAAGCGTGCATTCCCGGTAAATGCATCCTGAGGTATGTGCGCCCAGGCACACGGAAGGGTGCGCTCCCGGTGCAGCGATTGTTTGGTCATTTCCAGAATTTTTTGTAGTTTGCACGCCGAATAGCAAGCCGGATGATACCATAACGGCGATGCATGCAGGAGTAGCAGGAGATAAGGAACGCACCCGCCGTGCGGCGGCAAGGCTGTGCGGCAAGGCTGTGCGGCAAGGCTGTGCGGCAAGGCTGTGCGATACTATCATCTCATCAGAGACTAACCGGTCGCGATCCCCCGGATTCTTTACACTGTGCGACGCATAGAAGGCGAAGTAGAGATCCACCATCGTGGTGGGGTGATGCTTTTTCAAGCGGGACTTCAATAAACCGGGAGTTCAACAAAAGCAGGAAAAAGAAGGCGATGAAACGGATAGGAAAGTACTGGCTGCTGGGTGTTCTCAGTCTGTGGGCAGTAGCAGGGATGGCGCAGTATTCGGTGAAGTGGGAAGTTCATACGGTGAACTGGAGTCCGGGATATTGCTATTATGATGAGACCGTCAAGCGGGATAGCCTGTACGTGAACAATCGGTTGATAGAAATCGGGATTGATCTGGAAGCACTGGACAGCCGACGGTATATTATGGCGTTTTATAATTGCCCGTCGGTAGTGATCACAACGGACTACGGGAAAAGCTGGAAACGGATTTTTGATTTTGGGGAGGATGATCGAGTGGGGAATGTAGAGATGCACGTTGTGGATGTGGAGTGGGTGACGCCGCAGGTGCTGTATATTTTGATTGATAGCGTCGAAGTATTCGGGGATCGAACCAGTACGGTGTTGCTGCGGAGTCGGGATGGAGGGGAGAGTTTTGAGGCGATACCGATATGGACGCGGGCGCAGACGCAGCAGTCCGGATGGGAGTTACGTCCCATTGACATTAGTTTTGCCGATTCGCTCAATGGGATTATGGGATGCCATAGTGATGGACGGGAGGAAGGGGAGCGACCAGCGCTGCTATACACAACGGATGGGGGAGATAGCTGGGATACGGTTGATGCCGTGCGCGGTATTCTGCTAATGCCTAAGTCTACCAGTGTTATAGCCTGGAATGATAGCGATTGTCTCAAAGCGTTGGGACCAGGACATTGGGTGGTGTTCACGTGGGACTCCGTGTTTCAAACCACCGACTGGGGAGAGACCTGGGAGCGGGTAAACTGGCAAGAGCAGATTCCGAGGTGTCAACAACCGGGATGTTCGTTTGAAGAGGTGGACTTTGTGACAAAGACAACCTGGTTTTTGAGTCTGCGGGTAAGGGGAAAAAATCCCGTGGAGTTATCGGATCTTGTGATCCGGACTACCGATGGGGGACGGACGTTTGAAACGGTACTGGATACGCTGCCACCCGGTGATCCGCGGGGCTATGAACATCCGTTTATTGGAATGTTGCGAAGTATCTGTTTTGCCGATACGCTGTATGGATTTGCAATGGGGTTTGAGGGGAAGATCTGGAAGACCACTGATGGAGGCAGAAGCTGGGAGCTGGAGGATAATGATCTACTGGAACCGCCAGTGTATCCAACGATGCGGCGGATTGATGAGTGCGTGTGTGTGGCACGGGATACGGTGATGGCGCTGGCGCAATACCGGTGGCTGCGGTACAACCGGCAGGGAATTCTGCCAATGCCCGTATGGGCATCGTTTGGAGATCCACCATTTCCCTACCAGAGAATTACAGAACGTCCCTATGTATTGCGGTGGCATCCGGTGGAAGGGGCAACGTGGTATCAGCTCCGATTGGTGCAGGTGCGGTGGGGGGGATCAGAAATATTGGGGATTCCTCTTGATACAGTGTTGAGCGATACCTCGATCGTACTGGATTTGCCGAACGGGACGCTGTATTTTGCCTACATCCGTGCGGGCAATGAGGATGTGGTCAGCAATTGGCGGGAGACCAGATTTTCTGTCCTGATCGGATATACGGGGATAGAAGAAGGGGAAAGAACCAGTGGAGGATGGCGACGGACACTGGTGGTGCCCAATCCGGGGGATGGGACGATCCGGTTTCGGATTCCGTGGTCCGGGGAATGGACGGTGGCGTTGATCGGGCAGTTGGGAGAGCGGATCGAGGAGCGATCGCTTGGGAGGCGACAGGCGTGGGAAACGGTAACGATCGACTTTTCACACCAGCCGTCGGGATTTTACCTGCTGTACTGCCGCAGCGATCGTGGCTGGTGGGTGGAACCGGTGGTGATTGTCAAATAGGGAGGCGAAGGGATGAGGATAAAGAAGCAGGTTATGGTGGTGTGGGTTGTTGCCGGGCTAT
>JALWWX010000004.1 GCA_027078675.1 Aquificales bacterium
TTGGAAGAAGCCCAATCAAAGAAAAGGGAAATAATATACGAAAAGCTTAGGCTCACCGAGGGTGACAGGCTACTTGATATAGGATGCGGATGGGGATCCCTTATCATTGAAGCGTCTGAAAGATACGGTGTAAATGCCACGGGTATAACCCTTTCGGAAAATCAATATAAGTTCATACAGGAAGAGGTTAAAAGAAGGAAGCTTGAAAACAGGGTAAATGTTTACCTTATGCATTACAATGATCTTCCTTCTATCGGAATGAAGTTCAACAAGATAGTTTCCGTTGGCATGTTTGAACATGTAGGTAAAAGAAATATAAGCAGATTTTTTAAGGTTGTTAAAGATGTGGCGGAAGAAGGAGCTATTTTCCTTCTTCACACAATAGGTAAACAGGTTCCCTCATCCCAAAGCAGGTGGATAAGAAAAAGGATATTTCCGGGCGGTTATCTTCCAGGGCTACAGGAAATATTAACCGCAATGACGGAAGCGGGTTTCAATCTTATAGACATTGATGACTGGAGAGTACACTATTACCTTACACTGAAAGAGTGGCAGAAAAGGTTTTTATCCAAAAAGAGTATCTTTGAAGAAAGATTCGGAAAGGCCTTCGTTAGGATGTGGCACCTTTATCTCGTAAGTGCAGGTGTGTCATTTCTTGTGGGAAGCAACCATCTTTTCCAGATCCTTATGTCCAAGGGGGTAAACAACTCATACCCTGTCATGAAAAGGGTATTCGGTGAAAGCCTTATAAGGTCCTGATACTTGCCTCTCCTAACCCTTTCTTTATGAAATCCTTAACAAAAGGAATCTCGGATTTCATAATCTCCGAGGGTGTACCTATTTGAACAACTCTACCTTTGTTAAGTATGAGCATCCTGTCCGATATCTTAAAGGCGGAAACCATATCGTGGGTTACCACAATTGATGTGGTTCCAGTCTTGTCCCTCAAACTTACTATAAGATCATCTATAACCCTGCTCGTTATGGGGTCAAGTCCAGAAGTTGGCTCATCATATATAATAAGTCGTGGATTTGTCGCTATAGCCCTTGCAATGGCAACCCTCTTTCTCATACCACCAGAAAGTTCGGAAGGGAGCAGATCCATAACCTCTTCACCGAGGTTAACGAGCTTAAGCTTCTCCTTCACTATCTTTTTTATCTCCGTCTCTTCCATATCTTCATGCTCAAGGAAGAAAAAACCCACATTTTCCCATACTGTTAAACTATCAAAAAGGGCACCCTGCTGAAAAACATAGCCTATATTTTTTCTTAGCTCCTCTATTTCTATAAAAGACATACTTGCAACATCTTTGCCGAACACCTTCACATAGCCCTTAGTCGGCTTCCACAACCCTACTATGTGTTTTGTAATTGAAGTTTTTCCGCTACCGCTCCCCCCTATTATTGTAAATATCTCCCCCTCTTCCACATCAAAGGTGACATTTTCAAGAATCAGCCTACCATTTATATATTTTGTAAGTTCAACTATTTCTACTACCTTGCTCATCTAAAACCTTACAGGTATCCTCACTTCTAGCGAATAATCCGGAGAATCCTCTGTTAAACCTATGGCAACCCCAAGATTAAGCCCAGTCCTGTAAGAAAAAGCCCAACCAGCATTAAATTTAAACATACCAAGATTCAAGGAAGAATTTATTGATCTTCTCTTCTCACCGTTAACCCATATATATGTATCCATGGTGTAATCCTGTAACAGCTGGAAGCTAATGGAAAAATTATAGGTTATAGCATAGCTTATGCCAAGGCTTGCACTTATGGTGTCACCTGGATCAACCGCTTGAAATCTGTAAACTTCCTGTTCCGTAATAACCGCTGTATCCAAGCCGGTTTCTTTAATGTTGTAGGCATAAGCAATACTTGCAAATATAACTGCGGGATCAACCGACTTTATAAAAGTAAAACCGAGCTTTACAGAATAGTAACCACTTCCGGTAGGTATATCTTCTACAGGATCTATAAGAAAGGGACTTATACCCGTTTTTGTTTTGAATCCGAGGCTTGTCAACACCGCAGGCTTTACTCTGCCTTCCCGCACCGGTTGATAGGTAAGACTGAAAGTTATATCACCTATGTTAGCGGTTTGTATACTCTTCTCGGTTGCTGTCTCAACAACAACCATCCTATCATGCCTGTATATATAAGGTATCATCACATCAAGCTGAAGATAGTCCCTCAAACCGTAACGAAGATTTATAAGATTTGTGAATATGCTCCTTCTGACTCTTTCCACACCGAATTCACCAAGTGTAAGAAAAACAGGATCAAGTATAGCAAAGCTTTCAAGGTATATATTGTTTGCGGAATAAAAAACATAGGAAAATATCTCCTCTATCTCAAATCTGCATCTTTTAACGAGAACATAATCCCTTTCAAACATTGTGAGTATCTCTTCTGGTTGAGCTGTCTGCTCACGCAATGCTTCCCTTGCCCTTTCCTCAAGAGATTTTTCTTCCGCAAATACATACGTTGAGTAGATAATCAGGATAAGAATAAAACATATCTTTTTCATTATTTATTAAAAGTCAAAAGGTAATTTGGGGGAAATTATATCATAAGATCCTATATATTGTCTTACCTTCTCTTCCTGCACCCACTGCATATCTTCCTCTGTTATAGCAAGCTTGTTTTCCTTAGGTTCTTCCTTAGGTTCTATAACAAGGGCTATGTTTTTATACCACATACGTTCAAATTCTTCTACGGAGAGTATTGTATTACCAAGGGCTGGATCCGCCAAGAATACCCTTCCTTTCCTTACTCCCCTGAATACGACAAAATGTTTGTAATTACCCAACTCAAGTGTAACTATGGCGGGTTTGCCGAGCTTAACCAAACCCTTCACATCCGTTCTGTAGCCAACAGCCTTGTATCCCTTATATTCCGCAAATTTCTTTATATCCAAAAGGGAAAAAGCCTTTCTCTTTATAATCTTCTTAACATTTCCGACCTTGAACAACCCTTCTATAACTTCCCTCTCGGTTACATGTTCGCCGAGATAATAATTGAATATGGTCGCTACAGCTGCGGAACCGCAACTGAAATCAAGCTTTTGTCTTACAAGATGTTTTTCCTTAAGATAAGATTGGGGTTTCTTAACCTTGGTTAAATATGAGAAACCATCACCCGCAATAACTCTTACGAGTGCCTCCTTGTCTTCCCCCTTTTCATATTTTTCTATTTCATCCCACTCATTTGATCCGTCAAATCCAAAATCATGAGCCAAAGATAGCGTAAGAAGGAAAAAGGAAAGGAGGACAAGCCTTACCACACCCGTCCTCCTCACTGCACTATGTTTAAGTTGCTGTTTAGATTGTTGTTGAAGTCTATGTCCACGTTTCCGTTTACGTCACCCATGATGATGACGAGGTTGATGGCTTGGCTTACCGCTGAGTTGGCAGCATTGATGGGAGCAAAGGAGTTCTGTTGAGCATTCCCGTCTATGAATACGGAATTAACAAGATCGTAAGGCCCCCCTAAGGATCCACCTCCGCTTGCAGTCTTATAAACCACATCCGAATAGTATATGTTACCTGCGTACACCTCTTCCAGTTCGCTGTCACTCAATATCTCCATCCCCATGGACAAGGAACCTACCGTAAGCAGTGTAATCAATATCTTTTTCATTTCCGTTCACCCCCTTACGGACATGTTATACCGCAACCCGGATTTGTTGTACTTGCACCCACAACATTTGTTGCATTTTGTGTATTTGTTTGTGTAACAACGATGGGACCACCTGCAGAAATACTTGCTATATTTTGGGCGATATTAACCGCAGAGGATGCGGCGTTTTGAAGCATTACCGCAACTATATTTGACTGAGCCTGGTCTCTTATGTTAATGGATCCGTTATTGTTGTACTGATCTCCGTAAATCGTACCACCGTTGTTGACATACTGAGGATGATCAGTCTGTATCCAGTTACAGGCATCTTGAGTGTTCGTCTGACTTACCGTCACAGCACCGCCTGCATTAACATTGGCAATATTGGATCCTGCATTTATCGCACTTGCCGCACCGTTTATGAGAATACCCGCTTGAGCGTTTCTCTGGGCATTCCCCGAAAGGGCAACGGAAAGATTGCCGTTTTCTTGTAAATATATATCACCCGCATTATCAACATCCTGTCTGAATTCGTAGTCCTCGGCTATACTTCCCGCAGCTAACCTGTTCGCCGCATCTTGGGTATTGGACTGAGTTACGGTTGCTGTTGTAATTACATCATCTGCATTAAGAATATTTGTCCCGAGATTTGTGGCGGAAAGGGCTACATTCGTTACATCAAAGTTTTGAATATTCTCCTGACCGTTATCCGTTATATTTATAGAACCCTGCTCATTCCTCTGATGACCGTTTATATTACCACCGTTTTCAATGTACTGATAGCCTTCCCTGTCCATACCTCTCGGCATTGATGAATTAGGAGTGTCAATATCATCATAAGCAACCTCATTATCAGCATCCTGATTGCTTGTTTGAGTTACAGTTATATCATTCCCACCCAAATTAGCCATATTGGTTGCCCTTGAAACAGCTGACACTGCGGAGTTAACGAGGGAAAGATTGTTGGCATTCTGCTGTGCATTATCTGTAATCAACACCGAAGCATTTTCGTTATCCTGAGTATCGTTAACATCTCCGCTGTTGACTATCTCCTGTTGCTTCCTCGCAACACTGTTGTCCGCACACTGATCGTTTGTCTGGGTTACCGTAACGGATCCGGGCGATAAAGCACTAACTATATTGGTCATGTTGTTAACCGCGGAAGCTGCGTTGTTGGAAATATAAACACCGCTTACATTACGCTGAGTATTATGATGAAGGATTACTGAACCATTATTGTTGTCCTGATGAGAATTAACAATACCACCGTTGGTTATTACCTGAACCTGCCCCCCACTCACATCATCAAGCTCTTCATCCGATATGATTTGCATGCCCATGGCAACAGGCGTTAGCAAAGCAGTAAGCAACGTTAAATTTAACACTTGCTTTTTCATACCATTCCCCCTATATTATTAAGGGCGGAAGGGGGAAAAGCCCCCTTCCGGCTTTTCTTTTTTCTTTTTACCTCCTATCAGTATACGTTGTTTACAGCTGTCTGAGTATTTGTCTGAGTTGTGGTTATGTTGTTAGCGGTAGCAAGATTTCCTACAGCGTTAAGGCCGAGGTTTGAAGCGGACTGGGCGCTGTTTATAACAGCAACAGAGTTAGCATTTTCTTGAGCTTCATTCAACAGCTGTACAGAAGCATTGTTGTTGAACTGTTCTTCATCAACATCATCGTCATTGTCAACATACTGGTCTGTGTAAGCTACGTAGTTGTCAGCAGTTTGTGTATTGTGCTGTGCTGCGTTTATATCACCAGTGGTTGCAAGGTTACCCAAGAGGTTTACACCGGTGTTCGCTGCGGACTGGGCATTGTTGTTTACAACTACATTTTCAATATCCTTCTGTGCCTCATTGGCAAGCTGGAGAGATCCGTTGTTGTTGTACTGCTGGTCATCAACATCGTCATCGTTGATGATAGTCTGAATACCCTTAGCGCTTACCTCATCCAGCTCCTCTTCGGAGAGGACTTCCGCTGAAAGGGCAGGCATGCTAAAAGCTCCAACCAAAAGTGCTGAAAGCAAAACATGTTTCTTCATGGCAATACCTCCTTTTAAAGTTTTTATTAAAATTTTTGATTGCAAACTCATCTCATACTTACCTCATTACCAACACTTGTTCTGTAAGTAGCACTATTACCTGTGGCACCACTGTTTATTTCAGGGTTTATACCAGTATTTTTATGTGCCTCGTCCCAAAGTATTATTTTGGGATCCCTTACTCCTCCTCCAGTTATTTCATCAAGCTCATCAAGAGTAACTTCCTTCAATACCTTGTCTTGGGCAAAGGCAAAACCACCCGTTACAATAAGGCCCACAATAATCAGCTTTTTCATACCCATTTCCCCCTATGTTGGTTCACCGAAAATGGGCGGGCGCGGATTCTCGGGTCTTATCCTCGGAACTTCGGGCCTGGGAGGACGTGGAATTTCTGGTCTTACAGGAATCTCCGGTCTCATCCTCGGTATTTCTGGTCTCTCAGGTCTTACAGGCATTTCAATAGGGGGAAGAATTCCATCAGGAATATCTTCACCTTCAGGAAGCTCCAGATGGTCAGCAAAACCAAAAGTTGTAATACCCAACCCCATTCCTATCACTGCAATTATCTTCCTCATGCTTTCACCTCCCTTTTCCATGCTAAATATTAAGCAAAATTCGTGCCAAATTCATAAGTTACTGATAAAACTAACATATTAAATTTTACTTATATTTGGGGTAATGTTAAAACCCTTTACAAAACTTGGGCAAATGCGCGGATCATTCCCAAATATCAACGACTTGAATATTTTGTAAAGTTTCTTTACAGCTGTTAAAGGCATTTACATATTATAGATGCACCTATATATCTCCTTTAAAATGTGGGTTGTAACCTCTTCAATGGTCATATTGGTTGTATCAATAATAAGGGCATCCTCCGCAGGCTTAAAAGGATATTTGGGCCTTTTTGTATCTCTTTCGTCTCTCTCTTTTATACTCTTAAGAATCTCTTCATAAGAAACCTCTTCACCCCTGTCCCTTAACTGCCTCCACCTTCTTTTTGCCCTCTCTTCTGGAGACGCGGTAATAAAAAACTTTATATCCGCATCGGGAAATATATAAAGACCCGCATCCCTTCCTTCAATGACAGCTTGACCCTTTACGATCTCTCTGAAGTATTTATTTATTTCTTCTTTAAAAGAAGGAAAAGACGCTATAATTGAAGCCACCTTTCCCACATCCTCCCCTCCCAGTTTACTTGTTATATCTTCACCTTTATAATGTATTTCCATTGAACCCACATCCATTTTTACCTCTAAGGGTCTCTCTCTCACAAGATTTATAGCCCTTTCTTCATTTGGAGTTTTTTCTTCCCTTGAAAGTATGTAAGCAAAAGCCCTATAGACGGTTCCCGTCTCAAGGTAGGGGATTTTTAGCCTTAAAGATATAAGCCTTGCTACCGTTGATTTACCGCTGCCTGCCGGTCCGTCAATGGTTATCTTCATCAGAAAGAAGCATATCCAGTTGACCCCGAGGATATTCCTTTAAGCTTAAGTTCAAGATCAGTGGGCTTGCTTGCAGCCAGTATGGCGGTTTCGTAATCAATCCACCCTTTTCTGTAAAGCTCTTCAAGATGTTGATCAAAGGTTTGCGTGCCATAAGCAGCCCTACCCCTTTCTATAAGGGTGGGAATCTCATTAAGCCTATCCGGATCAAGGAGGGCCTCCTTGATGGCTCCCGTATTAAGCATTATCTCAACCGCGGGTACGGAACCGTTTCCGTCCGCCCTTGGAAGCAATCTTAAAGAGAATATGGCAATAAGGGTTTCCGCAAGCTGTATCCTTATCTGATCCCTTACCTCAAGGGAAAACATACTTATAAGCCTGTTTATAGTCTCCTTGGCATCAAGGGTATGAAGGGTGGCAAGAACAAGATGACCCGTTTCACTCGCCTGAAGGGCTATTTGGGCGGTCTCCTTATCCCTTATCTCACCCACCATTATTACATCTGGGTCCTCCCTCAGTGCAGCCCTCAATCCTCTCGCAAAGCTGGATGTGTCTATGCCTACCTCCCTCTGGATGATGAAGGATTTTTTATCCTTAAAGAGATACTCTATAGGGTCCTCTATGGTAACTATAACGCATTCCCTTGTCTGATTCATATGCTCAATAATAGACGCCAATGTTGTAGATTTACCAGATCCTGTAGGACCTGTAACGAGTATCAATCCTTTTGTTTTCTCAAGGGAAACCTTTAACATTACAGGAGGAAGATTGAGTGTGTCAAAACGTGGTATTTCAAAGGGTATGGTTCTGAAAGCCATTCCCGCACTACCGCGCTGTTTATAAACATTCACTCTGAAACGGGAAATACCCGGGAGTGAATAGGATGTATCCGCCTCACCGAACTCTTCAAATTCTATTTTCTTTTTGGGGTTCTTCCCAAGCACCTCCTCAAGAAAAAGAGAAAACACAGAACTGTCAATAGGAGGAAAATCATTAAGAATTTTCAATTTTTTATGAACCCTGAAAACGGGTCTTGTACCTATCTTTATGTGTACATCCGAGGCTCCTATCTCAACAGCCTTTTTAAGTATCAACTGAAGCAAGACCGGAGACCTCCAATAGTTTCCTTCTGACCTCCTCAAGTATATCTTCGTTTTCAAGTAGGAATTTTTTAACCTGTTCTCTCCCCTGACCAAGTCTCACCTCCCCGTAACTGTACCATGAACCGCTCCTTGTTATAACCTTCTTCTCAACCGCGGTGTCCACAATATCGGAGATCTTAGAAATTCCCTCACCGTAAATGATATCAAACTCCGCTTCCTGGAAAGGAGGTGCGAGCTTGTTTTTAACTATCTTCACCCTTACCCTGTTGCCTATCTTTCTCTCTCCCTCCTTAATATCTTGTCCCCTTCTTACCTCAATCCTCATATCCGCAAAGAACTTAAGAGCCCTTCCTCCCGGTGTTGTCTCCGGATTACCGTAAGCCCCTATCTTTTCCCTTATCTGATTTATGAATATGAGGGCTGTGTTACTCCTGTGAACTATACCCTTAAGTTTCCTCAGCGCCTGAGACATCAACCTGGCCTGCATGGCAACCTTTGTATCTTCCATCTTACCCTCAAGTTCCTCCTTCGGGACGAGGGCAGCGACAGAGTCTACCACGATCACATCAACCGCACCACTGTTTATAAGATTCTCAACAATCTCAAGGGCTTGCTCACCATAATCGGGCTGGGATATATACAGTTCCTCCGTATTAACACCTATCCTTTTGGCATAAGAAGGATCAAGGGCATGCTCCGCATCAATAAATACCGCTATACCTCCGTCCTTCTGAGCTTCCGCAATAACATGGAGGGCTATTGTGGTTTTACCAGAAGATTCATGACCAAAAAGCTCGGTTATCCTCCCGCGGGGTATTCCGCCTATGCCGGTAGCAAGATCAAGGGCTATTGAACCAGTTGATATGGTTTCAACCCTTATACCTTCCCTCGCCCCCAAGGGCATTATAGCTCCCTTTCCGAAACGCCTTTCTATATGGGCAAGGGAAGTCTGAAAAGCCTTTTTCTTTTCAACGGTCTCCATATTATATCTCCACTAT
>JALWWX010000005.1 GCA_027078675.1 Aquificales bacterium
ATATGAAGGGTTCTCTGTACGATACCCCCTACGGATACCCGGTAGTCTTTGAAGGGGAAGACAAGGTTTACGGAGAGGTTTATAAGGTCAAGAATACGAAAGAACTCTTAAAGATACTTGATGAGGTGGAGGGAGTACGGGAAGGAGCTTATATAAGAAAAGTTGTTAATGTTTATACTCCTTCGGGTATTAAAAAAGCATACGCTTATATAGGAAACCCTAAGTATCCGCCTTTCAGCAAGGAAAAACTTACTTATATACCTTCGGGTAGATGGGGATGATTTTCATACTGCAATTTCTATTAATTTCATAATTCCGTAAAGTAGAAATATAAGTACCGAAGGTGTTATATCCACACCTTTAATCTTCGGTACGAATTTTCTCAATAAAGAGAGGGGCGGGTCCACAATTTTTGTTATAAAATGGTAAACACTACTATTGCTTACTTTGGGGAACCAAGATCCTATTATGTAACCAGCTACAATAAATATATAAGTGATTATAAGAAGTTCCATAATACTTACCATCATTTAATGTTATTATATATCTATCCCCACTGAGAGTAAAGGGTCACTAACAGTTAACCATTTTCTTAACAATATTTGACAATACACACCCGTATAGTGGAACTTGTAAAAATGAAAGATGAAGTGTAAAGTAAAAACCTAAGGATGAAGAAATTTAGAAACAAAATATTCCTCTCCCACAGGGTAAAGCTCCCCAAATACCTTAACTTCTACCTTCACAACCTCTTTGAAAAGAACGAAGCTCTTGTGAACCTTCAGCTCGGAAAGCTGTGGAGTGAGGAAGGCTTTGAGCGGGTAAACACAAACTCAAAAGCGTGGAAGTCATTAGAGTCTGCTTTTGAAAGACCTCTATCCATTCCTTCGAGAGTCTTCAGAAACTCCCTTGAGCTTTCGGGAAGGATTATAAGGTCCCAAAGGGAAAGAAAACAGCTCTTTGAGTTTATTCTTTCAAGACCGTGTCTGACACTCATACCTGAGTGGAGGATAAAGAAAGAGCTTAGACTCTTCCATAGTCCTAACCTTATCCTCAACGTCAAAAGACAGGTCAGGAACCTGATAAGGGAAGGGAAGAAGATAAGCTCCTTCTTTGAACTTGAAAGACCTTACTTTAGCGGGGATGTGTTTTTGACAGATGCAGACGACTCCATAGGAAATGGACAGTTCAAGAAACTCAAGGCAAGTGAGGAGAAGATAGAACTTCAAATAAAGCTTCCCAAAGGAAAAAAGTGGGTGTGGAGAAAGGTGGAACTGTCAACTCAGGAAAGGATAAAAAGACTCTTGATAGAGGGATACACTCTAAAGGCACCTCTTCTCAAAAGAGAAAAAACCCACAGAGGTGAGGAGTATTACCTTGTGCTTGTGTTTGAAAAAGAGTTAAAGGAAGGTAAAGAAAAAATACCCGAGAGAGTTCTCTCCATAGACCTCTGTCCCTCCATGAAGAGACTCGCTGTCGGGTGTGTGGTGGAGAAAAGCGGTAGATTTTCAAGACCCATATACTTTAAAGCTGAGGACGTTGTGAGGAAGATAAGGAGAGTGAGGAAAGAAATAAGCGATCTCAAAAGGAGAATAGACAGACTATATCTTGAGAAAGGAAAGACAGAAAAGACTGAGGTGAGGGAGAGAATTCAAGGGAAGATAGACCACCTCTACAGGGAAAAGAAGTCAAAGGAGAGAAAGCTCAGGAACCTGAGAAAGGAGGTTCTTGAGATACTTGTGAATGATATAATCCTCACAGCTAAAGTTTTAGGGATAGACACAGTGGTGATAGAAGACCTTTCTTTCAAAGAAGTCCCCGACTGGAAGGACAGGACGCTGAGGTGGTTATTCTCAACGTGGTTTTATGCGAAGTTTTCCGAGAGGCTGAAAGAGAAAGCGAAGAGGGAAGGGATAAAGGCAAGAGAAGAAAACCCAACGAACACAAGCAGAAGATGTTTTTGCGGAGAGGAAGTTGAGAAGGAAAGACACTACCTTATCTGTCCTGTTCACGGGAAGTATGACAGGGATTACGTAGCTTCAATAAATTTGGGGAAGAGGTATCTAAAACTCCCTGCCCTTGAGGTGGGGAGTAGTCCAGAGACCGTTCCCTCTGGAGGTATCTCTTCCTCTATTCCATCTCCCTCCACTCTCACAGCTTACCTCAGACTCGTTTACTGCTACTTCCTCGTCTCCCTCTTTCCCTATCAGGTCAGAACGCGAATTCTTAACAGTGTAGTTAAACGATGTTAACTATTGTCAGCAAAGAAGGAACGGTTTGCTTGTTGTTGATTATAAAGATTTGCAAATAAAATATAAAAGATTAGGAGGGGAAAGTCACATGGAATTGGTTATATTAATCCTCGCCTTAGCTTTTATAATATTGCTTATCAAATATTTAAGCCTCAAGAAAGCTTTGGAAGACAAAGCCCTCCTTCTCTTTGAAAAATGGAAAAACGAATATGAAGAAAAAATAAGAAAGGATGCAATTGAGAGAAGTAAAGCAGTAATAACAGGTAAAGTGAGTGAACAAATAGCTCCCTACCTTCCTGAATTTGAATTCAATCCTAAGGACGCAAGGTTCATAGGCTCGCCTATTGATTTTGTAGTTTTTGATGGTTTGGACGAAGGAGAAGTCAGAAAAATAGTGTTTGTGGAAGTGAAAGCGGGCAATTCAAACTTAAGTAAAAGAGAAAAGCTTATAAAAGATGTAGTTGATAATAAAAAAATAGAATGGAAACTTTGTAGGATCCAAAATGATAAGTAGGTTTCTGAATGCTATTTTTTATTTAACTGAAAGCATTTCTCTGGGGAAGACAGTGACCTCCTCTCCCCACTTAAGTGGAGAGCTTTCCGCTTTACAGAGGGATATTCCCTCTCCACAGGCTTCAATTTAGGGCGGTCCACCCCTACCACCCGTCAGGTGGGTAAACACGATAGCCTTGGTTATCAGATGCTTCAATTAATTTACAAAAATATTTCGGAAAAATAAATACCTTCGTGAGGATTAGACACAAAATTTTCCCTAAATTTTCTGAAGTCTGTATTAAGGGTATAGTCGTAAGCCCTCTATTTTTTGGAACATTTCGGGGAGGAGAGAATAGACTATTGGGAGGATAGTTATTGCGCATGCGGAGGATAGTGACTTCTTTCCTTAGCTACTTCCAAAAAATCCGCCCTGCGCAGTGCTATAGATAGTTGCAACAGGCGTGAAGAGATCTGTATGCGAATTTCACGGATGAGATATAATCCTCTACAAGAAGACATTTCCGGAGGGGAGGTGACAAAAATGAGTAAGCAAACAAAACAACTCGGGGGTTGGGGACTTGTGACTCTCTTCGGAGGTTCATTGCTCAGTCTTGTTATGCCGTTAGCGTGCATAATCGCATTAGTAGGTCTTATACTTACTATGAAGGGGTACTTCAGGGCTTCAAATGAACTCGGTGAGCCTGGAATAAAAAGGAACACTATCAAGGCTATAGTAGTTGGAATAATAGGCATTGTGATATTCATAATAGGTGCTGGTGCTGTTATTGCAGAGATCAAAGAAGGTGTTTATCCAGAAGATATAGCTGGACCAATTATGGTAATAGTGGTGGTCTGGATTTTTTGGCTTGTTGCGACTTGGTTCTGGTACAAGGCAAATGCTCTGATTTCTATGGGTACTAATGTTAATCTTTTCAAAAAGGGTGGTTTACTCATGTTTGTTGGAACAGTCTTGGAAATAATTGTGATAGGAATTCCGATTACTCTTGTGGGTGAGATCCTTCTTATTGTAGCTTGGTTCAGCGTTCCTGAGAGAAAGGAAACCGCTTAGTTTATAAAAGCATTCCTCAAGGCTGTTGCAACCACCATAACAGAACTTTCCGTTTATCTTTTATTAGATATAGACTTTGATATATGCAAAGTTTCCAGGAAAGAAAACGCAGAAAAAGTCTGAGGAAAGGATAAAAGAGAAAACTTATTTACGAACTTTAAAAAAATAATTAACTTACTCATCTATGCCATCTGCGCCTATGCCAATACCCGCCTGGTCCCCAATACCAATCATCATCATCGGCAGGTAATGACTTCTGTTTTTCAAGAAATTTTTGCCATTTACTTTTTCTGCTTTCAACAACCTTAAGTATCTTTTTTCTCATTTTTTCAGGATCATGTTCTTGCTTAACAATGGTTTCTATAATATCTAATCTTTCTGAATCACTAAGATTTTTCAATTTTTCTTCCCACCTATTCTTCCTTTTTATGACCCCCAGTTTCCTAAGTAGCTCCATAAACATATTTAATCTCTCTTTTTAGAAATATCATAGTATAAACTTAAAGTAACCTTATTTAATCATTTCCTCAGAAGATAATGTAAGTCCAGAGCAAGAATACAGAAGAGATATAAACGCACCACGAAGGGGTTGAATTTTCCTAAAGAATCTTGTAAATTAATTTGTGACAGCGGATAACCGAGGCTATCGGGTTCACCCACCTGACGGGTGGTAGGGGTGTACTATCCAGAGCTTACGTCCGTGGAGAGGGTAAATCCCTATGTGAAGGGGGAACTCTCCACTTTAGTAGGGAGAGAAGGTCACATGATGGTAGAAACTGTAAGGGAAATCTTCGGAATAGCTGTGTGGTTATCTTTTGTGGGACTTGTCCTGTTTACCGGCTTATATGTTCTCCATAAAGTATTGAAATTCCTGCTGCCTG
This sequence comes from Aquificales bacterium, assembly GCA_027078675.1. Lineage (GTDB taxonomy): Bacteria > Aquificota > Aquificia > Aquificales > Aquificaceae > WFWF01. Next base: position 4,698 of record JALWWX010000005.1, read on the forward strand.
CAGGAAAAGAGGAGAAGTTTTCGCTTTCAAAAGAACTTAAAGAGTTCAGAAAGAGAAAGAGAAGATTTTCGGAACCGAGTAAAGAAGAGCTTGCCAGAACTTACGTTCTCGCCGCGGTTAATTCCGCGGATATAGAAACCGTAGAAAGGATCGTTATGGAGCTGAAGAGGGAAATAGAAAGAAGGAAACAGGAAGAGGATGAATGGAGTGATGAATGGTCTAAGCGTAGGAGGGATGAAGATAATGATTTTATAGTGTGGTATACAACAATTTGGAATGAATAATTGAAATTAAGAATTAAGTTATGAACCACAGGTTTGACACTGTCATCTTAGAAGAGTTCCGAAAAGACCATCGATTTGTAGTCCACAAACATACGGAAGGGAAGAATTTTCATCCAATAAGATTATTTTTACATATAAGTCTCCCGGATCTCCCAGAATTTTTCTGGTTCTCACTCTTTCGAACACAGCTAAATACCTATTGTGTAGTTTTATTAATTGTAAAAGTTCAAAGTAAACAGTGTGTTCAAAGTAACCTTTTACATTTCGTATGCTTATTATTTTTAAATTATGTATTTTGTAAGGTATTTCAAGGATAACACCGTCTGCAGCGGGATAACCCTCTACATATGTCCAGCCGATAGCTTTTATTGACTTTTCAAGGAGATTCTGAATTTTGTCGGGACATATTACATATAACTTATTTTCTTTATTTTCTGAAAATGAGGGTAGAGGTAAAACAATTAATAAGATCATCAGAAAAGATATAGTTGGTAACAATTTTTCTTTTAAATACGCTTCCCGTCTCATACTTTTCCTATTTTATTCTATTTTATTTTTTTATTATATTCATCTCAATTCACTGCCCGCCCCCGAACATTAAGGCTCCTATTCCGAACTTCTGCATAACTTTAAGTTTTATAAAGCTTTTTTTTGCATTGTATCTGGCTATGGCTTTTTCTACATTCGCCACCGCCGCTATCCTTTCATAGATCATTTTACCGAGCTTCCTATTTCTTTCGCTTAGAAGCTTCTTATATTTCATTAGTTCGGAAGGAACATCCTCATCTTCACCGTAAAGAAATACAAATCTTTCTAGTCGCAATCCCTTCTCTTCCTAAGGGCATTTCAACAACAGAGAGAGGCTTTATCGGATAGTGGATGCTGAGGGGTCGCAATCCCTTCTCTTCCTAAGGGCATTTCAACAGGAGGGTGAGAGATGATTAATAAAAACTTAAAAGCGAGTCGCAATCCCTTCTCTTCCTAAGGGCATTTCAACCAAATGTCAGTTCTTAACCGTTACCCTTCAACACTTTCCGCCTGTCGCAATCCCTTCTCTTCCTAGGGGCATTTCAACGGTACATTGGCAGGTACTTTAGGTTTGAGTTTTGTGAAGTGGGTCGCAATCCCTTCTCTTCCTAAGGGCATTTCAACCCCAAGAATACGCTTCTCTGATCCTCCCCCCGCCCCATTGTCGCAATCCCTTCTCTTCCTAAGGGCATTTCAACAACAATCGGGGGCAAAGGAGGTGAGATTTATATGAAAAAGTCGCAATCCCTTCTCTTCCTAAGGGCATTTCAACACACCTTCTTACGGTGCCGTAAACAAGGCTTACAGGAAATGGTCGCAATCCCTTCTCTTCCTAAGGGCATTTCAACAAAAAATCCTGAACAGAAAGGATCTCGGAAATGTTCCCGATATCGTCGCAATCCCTTCTCTTCCTAAGGGCATTTCAACGAGCTTACCCCCGCGTTACGGGACGGGGTTTATTACATCAAGTCGCAATCCCTTCTCTTCCTAAGGGCATTTCAACAAAATAAAAACAAGGGGGTACAAATTCTGTACCCTCGGCTGGTCGCAATCCCTTCTCTTCCTAAGGGCATTTCAACCCCCCTTCCCCCTTCCTTCCTTAGTAAATTGCGGAAGGGTCGCAATCCCTTCTCTTCCTAAGGGCATTTCAACAATACGGGGGTACAGATTTTGTACCCTCGGGTGCTATGAGTCGCAATCCCTTCTCTTCCTAAGGGCATTTCAACTTTTGTAATACTTGTTTGGATAATGGTACTTGTAACTTATGTGTCGCAATCCCTTCTCTTCCTAAGGGCATTTCAACAGTTTTACATAACCGACGGGGGAAGTGGGGTAATAGAATTGTCGCAATCCCTTCTCTTCCTAAGGGCATTTCAACCAGCTTCTACTGGCACGACGGTTGTTATGATAATTGTGTGTCGCAATCCCTTCTCTTCCTAAGGGCATTTCAACAATTCCTCAAATTCAAAGAGCATTATCTGAGCATTTAGTGTCGCAATCCCTTCTCTTCCTAAGGGCATTTCAACTATGAATGAACAAGAAATATTAAATCTATATTATAAGGTCGCAATCCCTTCTCTTCCTAAGGGCATTTCAACGTTCATTTATTGGATTGTGAAATAGATTATGATAAAGTAGTCGCAATCCCTTCTCTTCCTAAGGGCATTTCAACAGGTTTGGGCATGAGCAAACTCAAGTGGGAAGTCAAGAAGTCGCAATCCCTTCTCTTCCTAAGGGCATTTCAACAAAAACTTTAAAGGAGGTGGAAAGATGGAGAGAGTTCTTAAGTCGCAATCCCTTCTCTTCCTAAGGGCATTTCAACAGGAGAGAAGAGTTTATTTGAGAGGGCTATCCAAAAATGGAGTCGCAATCCCTTCTCTTCCTAAGGGCATTTCAACATATATTTACGGACAGCCTTTATTCTTTCGCCCACAGATGTCGCAATCCCTTCTCTTCCTAAGGGCATTTCAACCCTTCATTTTTTATTATTTTATATCAAAAACTTGCAACATAGGAATGTGCATTTTTAAACCCGAATTTCGGGAAATGCTTGGGAATCAACAGTTAGCATAAAATCTTTGTGTATCAAGGGTTTCGTGCGAAAAAGCGTATTCTTAAAACAATGTGCCTATGTCACCTTAACTTAAACCTTTGATGTATCAATATATTAAAGAAACGGTAAATTGTCTTTATATGATATTGGTCATAATTTTAATTTCCTAATGTTTATCAATGACTTATTCCTTCCTCCCTTTTTGCGATTTCAATGTAGTTGAGTATGCTTTCCTTTGATGTGCCTCCGAAGGAAGTTCTTCTATCCGCGACTTTTTGCGGAGAAAGTATCTCAAATATGTCTTCGGAGAATGCGGGAGAGAAATTTTTAAACTCTTCAAGGGAAAGCTCTTCAAGTCTTTTATGTTCCTTAATAACATACATGGCTATATTCCCTGCTATTGCATGGGCTTCTCTGAATGGGATGCCTTTACCGACGAGGTAGTTTGCCACATCGGTTATAAGCAAAAGGTTGCCCGCTTCCTTGCTTACCCTTTCTTCATTTATTTCCATTCCTTCAATTATCTTTATTACTGCAAAGATGGAGCTTTTTAATGTATCAGAGCTGTCAAAGAGGGGTTCTTTATCTTCTTGCAAATCTCTGTTGTAGGCGGAAGGCAGACCTTTTAAAACCGTCATTAAATTCAAGAGGTTGCCGTAAAGCCTTCCTGTTTTTCCTCTCACAAGTTCAAGTACATCCGGATTCTTCTTTTGGGGCATTATTGAACTGCCCGTACATAATCTGTCCGGAAGATTTATAAAGGAAAACTCCTCCGATGCCCATACAATCAGGTCTTCCGCAAGTCTTGATAAATGCATACCGGTTACCGCACATGCATAAAGGAAATCAAGTATAAAATCTCTGTCCGATGTCGCATACATTGAATTCCTTGTTATTTTTGAAAAGTTAAGTTCATCAGCTGTAAGATAGCGATCTATAGGAAAATCAATACCGCTTACAGCTCCCGAGCCAAGGGGCATACTATCGGATACCACATAGGCATTTGAAAATCTAAGGGAATCATATAAGAAGGCTTCTCTAAAGCTTAGAAAGTACAGGGAAGCTCTTATTGGCTGAGCTTTTTGAAGGTGTGTATAGGAAGGCATAACAACATCTACATATTTTTCCGCCTTTTTAATAAGCTCTATTCTCAACCTTCTTAAAAGGTCCTTTATTTCTTTTATATTCTCTTTTATATAAAGCTTAACATCTGTTGCTACCTGATCATTTCTTGATCTTGCGGTATGTATCTTGCCCCCTGCCTTACCTATTCTATTTATAAGCTCCGCCTCTATATTCATGTGTACATCCTCATATTCCTTTTTCCAGTTAATCTTTCCTTCCTTTATATCTCTTTCTATCTCTTCCAAAGCTTTAAAGATATTTTTAAACTCTTCCTCCTTAAGTACACCCGCCTTATACAGCGCCTTTGCGTGGGCTTTGTTTTGTATGATATCGTAGATGGCGAGTCTTTTATCAAAGCTTACGGATTCCGTAAACTCTTCAACAAATTTGTCAGTTTCCTCGGAAAATCTGCCTTCCCAAGCCTTCTTAAACATAGGACTGTAAGGATTATAACATCACTTTCTTATAG
>JALWWX010000006.1 GCA_027078675.1 Aquificales bacterium
TATCTATAAGTTTTGAATAGTAGTTACAAAGATCCTCACTGTTATACTTTTTCCCCTCAATAGTGTATATACCTTCCGCGTCAACAAGCTCGGAAGAAGCAACATCAAGGGCAAGCAGGACATCTTCACCCGGTACATATCCCGCCCTTTCTATGGATAGAAGCAATATATCAAGGGCTTCTTGAGTTGATCCTATCTGGGGTGCAAATCCGCCCTCATCTCCCACATTTGTGTTGTACCCTTTTTCCTTTAATACCTTTTTAAGGTTATGGAACACCTCCACGCCCGCCCTAAGGGCTTCACCGAATCTATCTCCGCATACGGGTACTATCATAAACTCTTGGATGTCCAAGGGATTATCCGCATGAACACCCCCGTTTATAACATTCATTAAGGGAACAGGCATAAGCTGGGCATATATACCTCCCAAATATTGATAGAGGGAAACGCCGAGTTCCTTTGCGGATGCCCTGGCAACAGCCATACTAACACCGAGAATGGCGTTGGCTCCCAATTTGCTTTTATTTTCCGTACCGTCCAATTCAATGAGAAGATAGTCAATCTCCCTCTGATTCTGGGATTCCATCCCTATCAATTCTTTGGCAATAATGCTGTTTACATTATCAACCGCCTTAAGGACACCCTTGCCTAAGTATCTGTCCTTTTCTCCGTCTCTGAGTTCAAGGGCTTCCCTCTCTCCAGTTGATGCTCCACTTGGGACGATAGCCCTTCCGGTTGCACCGCTTTCTAATAGAACCTCAACCTCTACGGTGGGATTTCCTCTTGAGTCAAGAACCTCCCGCGCATGAACTCCCACAATTTCGGACATGCTATCAATTTTAGCACAAATGTTCTCTTACTACTCCGAGAACATTTTTAAAAACCGTTTCTATATCTTCATCCGCTTTTATGACCTTTATCCTTTCGTTTTTCTCCGCTATCCTTAAAAATCCTTCCCTGACCCTTCTGAGAAAATCTATCTCTTCAAACCTGTCCTTAGCCCTTAATCTCTCAAGTGCCACCTCCGGACTTATATCAAGCAGGATTGTAAGATCGGGTTTTATACCCTTTGAAGCAAACATATTTATCCTTTCTATCATCTCAATATCAATACCCCTACCATAACCCTGATAAGCGGTTGTTGAGTCGCAGAACCTGTCAAGTATAACAATCTTTCCCTTTTTCAAGAGGGGAAGCAGTAGCCTTTCGGTAAGTTCCGCCCTTGCAGACTCAAACAAGAGAAGCTCAGTAATATCTCCCACTTCGTACATGAGAAGAATCTCTCTTATTTTTTCACCCACCTCCGTACTTCCAGGCTCCCTAAAAAGATACGCCTCCCCTTTTTCTTTTTTTAAGTATTCGTACAGCTTAAGGGCTATGGTTGTTTTTCCAGCTCCGTCAATACCCTCAATGGTTATAAGCATTCTGTTTTCAGATTTCTCCCCTGTTTATAAGTTGTGCAACTTCCTTTGCAAAGTAGGTAAGAATTATATCAGCACCCGCCCTTTTTATTGAAAGAAGGGTCTCCATCATTACCTTCTTCTCATCAATCCATCCCAGTTTACCCCCCGCCTTTATAATTGAGTATTCACCGCTCACATTGTATGCTGCAACAGGCAATAAGGTAGCTTCCTTAACACCCCTTATTACATCAAGGTATGCAAGGGCTGGTTTAACCATAACTATGTCCGCACCCTCTTCCACATCAAGCAACACTTCCTTTATGGCTTCCCTGTAGTTTGCGGGATCCATCTGATAACTTCTTCTATCCCCAAAGGCTGGGGCTGATTCCGCAGCTTCCCTGAAAGGACCGTAGTAGGCGGAAGCAAACTTTGCGGAATACGCCATAATGGGTACATCTTTAAATCCTGCTGAATCCAAGGCTTCTCGGATTGCTTTAACCATTCCGTCCATCATGCCTGAAGGGGCAACCATATCCGCACCGTTCTCCGCATGGGATACAACCTGCTTTTTGAGATTTTCAAGGGTCATGTCATTATCAACCGTGCCGTCCTTTAACACACCACAGTGACCGTGATCCGTGTATTCACAGAAACATACATCCGTTATAACATATATATCGGGAACTTCCCTTTTAACCCTTCTGAGGGTTTTCTGGATTATACCCTCATCGGACCATGTATCCGAACCTACACTGTCCTTTTTTGCGGGTATGCCGAAAAGTATAATTGCCTTTATACCCAAATCCCTGACCTCTTTAATCGCATCCACTATTTTATCCGGTGAATATCTGTAAACTCCGGGCATTGAAGGAACTTCCTCAACCGTATTTGAACCATCAACAACGAACATGGGATATACAAGATCATCAAGGGTAAGGCGGGTCTCCCTTACGAGGGATCTTATAAGATCATTACTCCGCAATCTTCTCGGTCTTGTTAAAGGAAACTTCATAGAAGTAATTATAAATCACCTTCTGCTCTTAATAAGATCCATAACCCTTCCTACAAATCTTATGGGGCTTTCCCTTCGCAGTTCTTTTACCATTATCAAATCTTCCTTTATATCAGTTTTTATTACAAAAGCCATACCCACCCCTTTACGAAGAACAGGAGAAAAGGCACCGCTTGTAACTATCCCTATTTCACTATCTCCCTCATATATTTTGTATCCCTTCCTCGGGATAAGATTTCCCTCTACAACAAAGGACTTTAACTTTCTCCTTATTTCCCTTTTA
>JALWWX010000007.1 GCA_027078675.1 Aquificales bacterium
GGAGTTCCATTGTCGGCAACTACCGTAGCTGTATGTTGATCGCCACTACATATTGTGTCTCCAACAGGTTGTGTTGTAATGGATGGGTCAGGCACTACCGTGACTTTTACCGGAGTTGCTATTTTATTACATGTTATTGTACCGAGCGTACTGTAAGCTACTCTTCTATACCAGGTGTCAACCGTTAAGGGGTTAGTCTCCTGATAGGTGTTTGACGTTGCACCGGCAATAGCCGAATAAGTATTGTTATCTGTACTAATTTCCCACTGATAGGTAATTGTTCCATCACCTGTTGCATCAGCAGTTGAGGTAAACTGGTCAGGGATACCCTCGTAACATATTTCCTGGTCTGAAGCAACAGTTCCGGCAGTCATGTTATTTACCATTACCTTAACTTCGTTTGAGTTCTCAGAACACGCATAACCTCCCAAGGTGGAAGTTGTTACCCTGCGATACCAGGTATCTTCGGTTAATGCTCCTGCCTGATAGGTTTCAGATGTTGCTCCCGAAATATTTGAATAACTACTTGATGCAGTATGACTTTGCCATTGGTAAGTAATGGTTCCGTCACCGGTTCCTGCTGATGTGCTGGTAAATGCTGCCGGAGTACCTCCTTCGCAAACTGTATCATTGTCAGCAATAGAACCCGCATCAACATTATTAACAGTAACCGCTATAACGTTAGAAATTTCAGAACATGTTTCACTGTTTAATGTTGAAGTGGCTATCCTCTGATACCACATATCCTGTGTTAGTGCTGGTGCCTGATAAGTGGAAGAGGTTGCCGTGGGTATATCATTAAAATTAGTTCCATCGGTACTGTTTTGCCATAGATAGGTGATGGCACCGTCGCCGGTGGCATCAGCTGCTGAAGTAAACTGTGATGGTGCGGTATTTTGACAAATGGTTTCATCGGAACCAATGGTACCGGCATCCATATTGTTAATATAAATATGTACCGTGTTGGAATATTTTTCACAGGAAGAAGTTCCAATGGTCGAAATTGCCTTTCTGCGATACCACCTGTCGGCAGTGAGAATTGACGGGGAGTAACCACTTGCGGTTGCACCTGAAATTGCTGAAAAGTTCGACCCGTTAGAACTTACTTCCCACTGATAAGTAATAACCGCTCCTTCTGGCGTATGTGTTGCCGTAGCATCGGTATGGCTTGTAAGCGGATTTGGTGTGGAATTTTCACATAAGGTTTGTTCGGCCTCAATAACACCAGGCTCTAAATTGTTAACCATTACGTATGCCGTATCGGTTGTATTGGTATTACAAGCTACTCCTGTTTGGGTTACAACACAACGATAATACTCATCTTGAGTTAATTGAGGCGTTGTATAGGTGCTGTTGGTGGCTCCGGGTATTGTGTTAAAAGTAACATTGTCATCACTCTTTTCCCATTGATAGTCAAAGGTACCGGTACCCCCTGTTGAAGAGGCATCCATGGTATGAGTACCGTTGTAACAAATGGTGTCGCCCACGGGATCCTGAGAAATAATAGGATCGTTAACCGCCGAAACAGTGGCCGTGTTTGATATTAAATCGGAACAATTTGGCGAAGTAACCGTTACAACACATCTAAAGTCGTAAGTGCCTGTCAGTAACGGATCGGTGGTATAAGTATCGGTTGTTCCTCCGGTACCAGTTGTAACATCTTTCCAATTTGCTGTTTGGGTTGAGTCAACCTGCCACTGGTAAGCCAATGTGGCTGATCCGGCTTCAACATCAACAGACATGGTGTGGGTACCGCCATCACAAAGGGTAGTACCTGTTGGCTGGGTTGTAATGCGTGGCACATAAACTGCTGCCACATCCGAAGTAATGTCGTTACATCCGTTAACGGCATCTTGTACCTGAACCCTGTAATAACGCGATTCGGTTAATGTACCGGTGGTATAACTATTTGTTGTTCCACCCGTGCCGTCGGTAACATTTGACCATCCACCTGTACCGGTAGTAGAAATTTCCCACTGATAGGTATATGTTCCCGAACCTCCTGTTACACCTACAGTCATATTGTGCGTGGAACCAGAACAGATGGTTGCCCCAACCGGTTGAGAATTAATGGATGGGTCAACATGAACAACCAACTCCATACAGTTGGAAGTTAAAGTGTCACAACCCAGACCTGACTGGGCTACCACACAATGGTAATAATAGGTTCCGGCAGTATTCATGGTTCCGGTATTATAATTGCTTGAGGTTCCACCCGTACCTGCCGTTACATCTGTCCATGGGCCTGCGCAATTTGTAGCTGTTTGCCACTGATAAGTAAAGCTTCCGGTGCCCCCCGATACTGAAACCGAATAATCGGCATTGCCGCCTTCACAAACCTCCTGGTCACCCGATTGAGTATCAAATACAGGGTCGTCAACCACAGTAACGGTACCACAGTTGGAAGTTACCGGTGAACAAACACCCCCCACATCGGTTACGATACAATGATAATAATAACTGCCCGTAGTTAAAAACGGCGTTGTATAAGTATCTGTGGTTTCGCCGGGAATATCACTCCATGTACCGTTACAATCGGTAGAGGCTTGTTGCCATTGATAAGTATAAACACCTGATCCTCCTGTTGCAACAACCGTTAAATCGGTGGAAGCACCGTTACAAACCGTTTGGTCTCCGGGGCCGGATACAGTAAACTCATCAAGGTTAATAATATTTAC
>JALWWX010000008.1 GCA_027078675.1 Aquificales bacterium
TATTTGTAGAGAAGCTTATAGAGAGTATAAATCCTGTCAATAAGGTTAAAAAGGTAGTCAAGCTGTTTAAGAGGGGGAGTGATTTTATAGCCTTAGGTTTTCATGCGGGTAAATCTGCTGATGATGTGGCCAGCAGTGTTTTGGAGCTTGCAAAGAGAAACAAGGATAAGATAAGGGTTGTAAGTGCTGATGATATTGACAAGTTGTCTGATAAGGAAGGGGTTTATGTGTTAGAGGTAGTAGTGAAAGGCAAGGATGGTAAGGAATATATAGGCTACTATGTAGGTCAAAGTAAGAATATTAGAAAGAGGGTTATGTCTCATAAGGAAGGGAAGAGTCATTTGAGTCAAAGTATAAAGGGCGAATTTAAAGATAATGATGTAGAATACGAAATAGTGGCTGTTATGGAGATACCTTTGGATGGGTCTGATAAGTTCAGTAGGGAGTTGGTGGAAAGTGGGGTGTTGGAATATATAGAAAATAATCTAAAAGATAAAATAATACTCAATAGCAGAAATCCTGTAACCGATAATACAAAGGTCTTTAGAGGAAGGGTAAGGCAAAAATTTGTACCAGAGTTTAAAAATACACATGGTGAAGATATTAAAAACAATGTACAAAAATTAAACACTATTTCCAGAGAAAAGGGTGAAAAGTGAGTGACTATAGAATAATAGAGATAAACAAATTTAACGATGTAAGATTATATGATGATACAAAAGAAGCTGAAATAGTCTCTGATAGATTAACCAAGGAAGATGTACAGCCAATAAAAGAAGCTCATAAGGGTTTCAAAGTAACTGGTCTTTACTTAGGATATGTGGAACCTGAAATAATAGATTTTTTATGTTCATATAAAGAAAGTGTCAATTTCATCAGTATCAAGAGGGAATTATTTGAACAGTATAAGGATAGGAAAATAGATTTTTTAGAATGTTTTGAAAATTTGAGAAGTATCAAGGCCTTACCTTTTTCAACAAGTAAAGAGAATGGTATTGTGGATTTTACTGTATTTCCTAAGCTTGAGGAGGCTTATATAAATACATACTGGCCCGGTGCTGAGAGTGTGTTTAAGGCAAAGAGTTTAAAAAAGCTTACTATATGGTCATATCCTTTCAAAGATCTCTCTCCTATGAAAGAACTCGTTAATCTGGAATTCATTCAATTAAACCAACCATCAATAAGAAACTTTAAAGGTGCCCCAGGGTTGAAAAAGCTAAAAGAAATTAAAGTATATTACGCAATGGGTCTTAAATCGCTTGAAGGTATTGAACATTTTGAAAACCTTGAAAGCATTTTGATAAGTGCTTCAGGAAGACCCAAAGATCTTTCGCCTATCAAAAAACTAAAAAAAATACGTTGGCTCATAATTGATAAAACTCCTACGCTTAAACCCATTGAAGGACACGAAAGCATTGAAGCAGTGCATATAGATAGAGTGGAAGACAGAGACTTATCACCACTTTTCAAAATACCAAAATTAAGAGGATATGTAGTTGATCGTAATTTTGAAAACAAGTTACCTTACACTGAGCATGAAATATATACATACATTAGGTTTTACAAGTTTAAAAAGTAAATACATAAATAGAAATATTGCAAAAATCTCAAAAGGAGGGTTATATCCCATAAAGAAGGGAAGAGTCATCTTAAGGGCAGTGTTGAAGGTAAGTTCGGTAAGGATGTACAATACGAAATAGTAGCAGTTATGGAGATACCTTTGGATGGGTCTGATAAGTTCAGTAGGGAGTTGGTGGAAAGTGGGGTGTTGGATTATATAAAACACAATGATGACTTTAAAACTTATACAAAACTCAACCGTAGAAACCCTGTAACCGATAATGATTCAACATTTAGAGGCAGTGTCAAAAAAAGATTTGACCCTGAATTTAATAAAGAGTACGGCGGAAAAATAGAAAGCTTCCTAAAAGAGCTTGAAAAAATAGGGAAAGAAAATAGGGAGAAGTGAAAGAAAAAATATGGAAAAGAAAAAGAGAGTAATAGAGATAGGTAAGGACAAAGGTGTAAGGGTTCATTTATATGAAGAATCTAAGGAGGCGTTTTTGGCATTTCGTGATCTAAAAAAGGATTATATTGAGGATGTTAAAAAAGCTCACAAAGGTTACAAAGTTACAGAAATGTACATTATCAATTTTGAGCAAGGTACAGAAGATTTCATATGTTCCTATGGTCAAGATATTCGTTTTTTGGGGGTATTCAGAAATGTATTTGAAATATATAGAGGTAAAGAAATAGAGTTTCTCAAATGCTTTCGGAATGTTAAGGAAGTGAAGATAGGACCACCCTATATAGGCAATGATTTAGGGAAGATAGATTTTACTGCATTTAAAGAACTTGAAGAGGCTGAAATAGATCCCTACTGGCCCGGTGCTGAGAGTGTGTTTAAAGCAAAGAGTTTAAAAAAGCTTACTATATGGTCATATCCTTTCAAAGATCTCTCTCCCATGAAAGAACTCGTTAATCTGGAATTCATTCAATTAAACCAACCATCAATAAGAAACTTTAAAGGTGCTCCGGGGTTGAAAAGGTTGAAAAAAATTGAAGTGTACTACGCAATGGGTCTTAAATCACTTGAAGGTGTTGAACATTTTGAAAACCTTGAAGAGCTTATTGTGAGTCGTTCAGGTGGATCTAAGGACCTTTCGCCTGTTAAAAAGTTAAAGAAAATAAAGAGATTAGTTGTCAACAAAACTCCCACACTTAAACCCCTGGAAGATCATGAAAGCCTTGAAAGTCTTAGGGTCTATGTAATAGAGGATCAGGATCCTTCAACAATATTTAAAATACCCAACCTTAAAACATGTAGTGTCGTGGAAAGTAAATTGCCATATTCAAGACATGAAATAAATGTATATCTTGAATACAAGTTCAAAATATAAGGTCAGGAAAAATTAAATGTTAATGTACAATACGAAATAGTAGCAGTTATGGAGATACCTTTGGATGGGTCTGATAAGTTCAGTAGAGAGTTGGTGGAAGGGTTTATATTGGATAAAGTAGGTAAGAAAGCAGAAAACTTTAATAGGCGTATGTTAAACTCTAAAAACCCTGTTACGAAAAATCCAAAAACTCCAAGGGGTATGGTAAATGATAGAGTGCAATTATATTTTGATAAACAATACTATGAATAATGTTAGGGACTTTTATACTGCGAGTTTGTATATTCTTGCAAGGTTTTCTCTTTACAATCTCCTTCTTCTGTATAAGCTCCTTTTATTGTGTCTTGATCTTTTGATGGTATACCAGAGGTTCTTTTGGTTTTCTCTTAAGCCTTAGGGTATTTTTCCAATAGGCTTATAAGCAGTTGTCTCTTTGTGAATAAAGACTATATTAATAAAACCTCTCTTCCTTTAAGGAAAGGGGGGAAAAATAAACCAAAGGAGGGTTAGGGTAATGAATCTAACAGGCATCTACAGGTGTAATGACGGAGGTATTTACTACATAAGAGATATAGATGTGGGTGGCGGACTTCATCAAGTTGCTTGGTTCGGAGAAAGAGGAGACAAACGATTTGCAAATGTTTTTTGGGGAGAGTACAGAGAAACTAATCCTATTCTTGAAGGCAGATGGTTTGATGTTCCCAAAGGAAGAACCGACTCATACGGAACCATTTCTTTAAGAATTAACCCTTCAAATAATACCTTGAGAAGAGAAAATGCAACTGGCGGATTCGGGGGAAGTTTCTGGCAAAAATGTGAAGTGCGCAGGTTACCATTTGGCTTCAGGTTTCTAATGTGTGAAGGATATCCATTTACCCTAATACCAGATTCAAGATTCACCTGTGCAGGCTTTGAAGAAAATAACCTAACAGGTACTTGGATGGGAGACGATGGAGGTGTTTATTATGTAAGGGAAATAGAAAACGAGTTGATATGGTATGGAGAAAGCTCTGGCTTTTCAAATGTATTTGTAGGCACAATAGACAGATCCGGTTCCACACCGACCATACGCGGTAGGTGGATGGATGTTCCCAAGAGGCGTATACTAAATAATGGTATACTGGAATTTACAACTCCTTTCAATTATAAGTTCTCAAGGACCTCAGCCACAGGCGGATTTGGAGGATCAGAATGGTACAAAGTAAAATCAATACCAGTCCGCGTAAGGCTTGATAGTCTTACTATAAACAGAACTGAAGATAGCTCAGGTGATGAACCATATCTATGGACCTTCTTTATAAAGGTTGACGGATCTGGTGTAAATATTTCAGATCTAAGCAATTCAAATGCCATAGTAAGTGCAGGTGCTGGAAGCCAGCACAATTTAACTGACAGGGAAAATCTACCGAGAGGTACGGTTATAAATATTCCTGGTGCTGTCGGTGAATACAACACTTGTTTAATAACATTAAGAGGGGGAGATCCAAATGCGGATTTTATAAAAGATAACACCTATTTAGCAATATTGATTTTGGCTTTTGAAGAAGATGAATCAAGTAATGAAGCTATGGAAGCGGGTAAAGCTAGACTTTTGTCCCTTATTCAAGAAGAAGTTACAAATAGGATAAGATCGCTTGATCCTTCTCCTGTGGGAGAAGAAACCATAGAGAGAATAAGGCGGGAAGTTGTAGAAGAAATATTGGAAAGGGAAATAGGTAATTTTAATATATTAGGCCTTATGGATAGAGATGATTTCATAGGCAATGCCTTGGCCATATTCAGATACAGCACATTGGAAAGTAGCAGTGAAATATCTCTTAATTTTAATGTAAGGGGAGATGGTGCTGACTATACTATAAGAGGGAGGATTGAAGTTGATTAACCCACAATATCCCTTATATCTACATAAGATCCGCTTTCAAATTCTTTGAGGCGGGGGATTAAGTCAAATATGAGTCGTGCTGTCTCTTCCGGACTTCTTTTTGGGGACTCCTTTATCCTCTTTACAGAAGGATATTTTACTTCGTCTTGTCTCATAACCTCTTCAAGCATTGGAGTCATAACAAGACCAGGCGCAAGGGATATTATGTGTGTATGTTCCATCTCCCTTGCATAAAGCTTTAAAAGGCAGTTAAGACTTGCCTTTGACATTGCATAGGCATTCCATCCTCTATTACAGTTTATGGAAGCACCCGAGGATATACCTATTATCATTTCAACCTTAACCTTATTTTCAATAAATGTATCAATAATAACCTTATTTGCCCATACATTTATATCCATCACCTCTTTGAACTTGCGAAGGGATATATCGTACATATCCCCAAATTGACCCAGCACTCCTGCGTTTAATATAACAAGATTTATATGCTCAACACCCTCAATGAGTTCTTTTACCCTTGTACCTATTCTTTCAATCTCCGAAAGATCACAATATTTAAAAGTAATATCCTTTGACTTTAAATCCTCGGGCAGTCTTCTGCTTAAAGCAAGTACGCGGTACCCCCTTTTTAAAGATTCCTCTGCAAGTGCCTTGCCTAAGCCTGACCCTATTCCGGTTATGAACACATATTCGCCCATTTTGTTTTCTTTATTTTATATTAAATTATGAGGTGCGGGATCATGGACAGGAGGGATTTTTTAAAATTAAGCGGTGTACTTCTTGCCTATCTTCCTTTCGTAGGAAGGGAAGCGGTTGCAAAGGAAAAGAAACCCATTCTTGAAAGGGTGAAACTTTCCGAGCTTGAATTTGATGCGGAGAAGGGAGCGGTTTATCACTGTGACTTTCCGGAGGAAGACAGATTTCACATGATGCTTACCAATATAAGGAATCATCTTTCCGCCTACGATTTTGATCCATTCCAGATAAAGATAATAGTCGTTGCAAACGGTGAAGGACTCAAATTTTTCCTAAAAGATCACAAAGGTACAAAGTGGGAAAAGGAAAAGATAGATGTAAAGAGAGCTTATGAGAGAACCTCAAGTCTTACAAACTATGATGTGGAATTTTATGTATGCCAGATAACCATACGGGGAATGAAGCTTAAAGAAGAAAACCTTTTTGAATTTGTAAAGGTTGTCCCTTCTGGTGTAGCTACCGTTTCGGAGCTTCAATATAAGGGATTTGCCTATATTAAAGTGATGTAATGGCTAAATTAAAAAAGGGATTTATATGTCAGGAATGCGGTTATGTTTCGGTTAAATGGATGGGAAGGTGTCCTTCGTGCGGGTCATGGAACACAATAGTAGAAGAAATTATAAATAAAAGAGGTGTGATAGAAGCATCCCTTGAAGCGATTCCTCTGGTACGTTTGAAGGAGGAGGGGGAATTAAGAATAAAAACGGGTATGGAAGTACTTGATTCCGCCCTCGGAGGAGGACTTTTAAAAGGGCAGGTAATATTAATTGCAGGTGAACCGGGTATAGGTAAGTCGACCCTTCTGTTACAGGTTGCGGACAAATTCAAGGGTCCTGTCCTTTATGTATCAGGGGAAGAATCGGGTTTGCAGATAGCATCAAGGGCAAAAAGGATAGGAGTCCTATCTTCCGATATCTTTCTGCTTACCGAAACAAACTTTGAAAATATAGAAAACAATATATACAGCCTCAACCCCTCTCTTGTAGTTATTGATTCCATACAGACCATTTTTACATCCGAGCTTGACTCTTCTGCGGGATCTGTTTCACAGGTGAGGGAATGTACCTTTAAACTTGTAAAGATATGTAAGGAAAAAGGAATACCCGCCTTTATAGTGGGTCAGGTGACCAAAGAGGGCCTTGTGGCAGGTCCGAAAATCCTTGAACATATAGTAGATACCGTCCTTTATTTTGAGGGTGAAAGATACAACTTCTACAGGGTTTTGAAGGTCGTAAAGAACAGATTCGGGACAACGGGCGAAATTGCTATGTTTAAAATGACGGACAGGGGAATTGAAGAGATAAAGAATCCTTCCCAATTCTTGGTTTCAGAGGAGAGAAAAAAACCTGGCAGTATAGTGTTCCCTTACACGGAAGGAAGTAAACCTTTGCTCCTTGAAATACAAGCGCTTGTTATACCTGCCTTATATACCACGCCTCAGAGGAAGACGCAAGGTTACGATATAAACAGGCTCGCCCTTATCTTAGCAGTGCTTGAAAAGGAGGCAAAGCTTTTTACAAGGGATCTTGATGTATTTGTTAATGTGGCTGGAGGAATTCAAGTAAAAGAGCCTGCGGTTGATCTTCCCGTATTACTTGCCATTGCATCCTCAAAGAAGGATATAAGCATACCTGAAAGGGTTGTTGCCTTCGGAGAGGTGGGACTCTCGGGAGAGGTAAGACCAGTGCATCTCGGAGATGTAAGAATTAAGGAAGCTACCAAATACGGTTATAAGACTGTTATAGCCCCCAAAGGTGCCGAAATAGATATTGATGGAGCGGAAGTTATTACTGTTTCCCATGTATCTGAAGCAGTGGATATTATAGCGGGTATGTCATGAAGGTGCTTCTGGTTGAAGACGATAAAATACTCGGTGAATCGGTTAAGGATTTTCTTGAAGATAAGGGCATAATCGTTGAATGGATATGGGACCCGAGGGAGGTTATGGATCTTCTATCTGTCTCCTCTTACGATGTTATAGTCCTTGACCTAATCATGCCCTATATAAAAGGGGAGGATTTACTCTTACAGATAAGAGAAAAAGACAAAAAAACACCCATTCTCGTACTAACCGCCAAAAGACGGATATATGATAAAGAGGTATGCTTTGAGAGGGGTGCGGATGATTATCTTACCAAACCCTTTGATCCCCTGGAGCTTTTGCTTAGAATAAGGGCTTTGAAAAGGAGAACGATCACAGAGGAGAGGGTAAAAATAGAAAATGTTGAAATAGATTTGGAAAACGAAAGGATTTGGAAGGACGGAAAGGAAGTTATATTGGGTAAAAAGGATTGGCTTCTGCTTAAATTCCTTGTTGAGAATGAAGGTAAGATACTAAGTCAGGATGAGATAATGAACTATGTGTGGGGAGATGAACCCGTATGTGAGGATGTGGTAAGGGCGCATATAAAAAATCTGAGGAGGATACTGCCCAAGAAAGCCATAGAAACCTACAGGGGAAGAGGATACAGATTTGTCAAAGATAAGGATTAAAATACTGCTGATATTCGGTATTCTTCTTATCGTCGGCTTCTCCATACTAAATGTGGTCAGTTTTCTTGAGTTTAAAAGACTTATTGATATGTACTCATACCAAAAGGTCTATACCGCATATCTGAACTATATAACCACCGGTATTAAGGAAACGGACGGTGTCAAGATCCTTGAGAAACCTGACAACGATTACATAGTCTATTCCTTCCCTTCGGAAGGCTTCGGAACGGAAACAGTGTACGTGGGTATAGAGAAAAAGGAAATAGAATCTTTAACAAATCATTACATGACCGTGATTATAATATGGGAGGCGGTTCTCATCTTTATGATCATAATAGGCACCTTTGCCATAGTAACAATACTGCTAAGGGAAATTGAGGAACACAGAAAGTTTATGGACCTCGTATTGATGTCCATATCCCATAAATTTGGCAATTTTATTGCTATTCAAAAGGTAAATCTCGGAATACTTGATAAAAACTATGACAGAAGGGCTGTTGATAGGTTGATGATTGCCAACAGAAAGTTAGAAAGGGATATAAAAACAATAATACACCTTCTTGAAAGGAAAGCGGAAGACAGGATTCAGACGGAAAAGGTTGATTTATCAAAAATATTTAAGAAGATGATAAAAGAATTTGCGGAAGAGCTAAAAAGAAAGAAGGTTTTCCTATCCTTAAAGCCTATCACCATTGAGGTAAATCCCATTGACTTTGAGGATTTGGCTTACAATTTGCTTAGCAATGCGGTAAAACATTCAAAATCAAGAATTCACATAAAGGTATGCAAGGGGAGAAATAATGTTCTTATAGCGGTAAGGAACGACAGGGTTGAAAAGGAAAAGGAGGGAATGGGTCTTGGGATGGAGATAATGAAATCCATAGTGGCAAGATAC
>JALWWX010000009.1 GCA_027078675.1 Aquificales bacterium
TTTTGTTTCTAAATTTCTTCATCCTTAGGTTTTTACTTTACACTCCATCTTTCATTTTTACAAGTTCCACTATACGGGTGTGTATTGTCAAATATTGTTAAGAAAATGGTTAACTGTTAGTGACCCTCCCATTCCTCAATAATGGTAAGCCTCTTTAAATGCCTACCGCCCTCAAACTCTTCATCCAACCATGCGGAAACTATGGAAAGGGCAAGGTCCTCACCTACCACCCTGCTACCCAAACAAAGGATATTTGCATTATTATGTCTTCTGCTCATCCTTGCCATGTACTCGTTGGTACAAAGGGACGCCCTTATACCCCTGAATTTATTTGCGGATATGGACATACCTATACCCGTACCACATATAAGTATCCCCCTTTCTGCCTTTCCATCCTGTATATATCTTGCAACCTTCTCCGCATAAAGGGGATAGTCAGCGGATTCTTCAGAATAGGTACCTACATCCTCCACATCCATACCCTTACCGATCAAAAAATTTTTTACACTTTCCTTTAGCCTGTATCCTGCATGGTCAGAACCTATTACAATCTTCATCACCACAGGATAGTTTAAGCACCTGAAGAAAAGAAGTCAAGGTTTTAGAAGCCTGTTCCATCTGCTATAAGGCAGTGAAACTCTTTGGCTTTCAGTACTTCCATTATTTCTCTTGCTGTTGTGTGGATGAGCTTTTTGATGTAGGAATTTTCAATTTTTCTGAATCTGTACCACAGGGTAGTGTGGTCTGGGGCGTTTGGGAATAGGTCTTTTAGTCTTTGTTCTAAGTCTCTGAGGGATAGGTTTTCAAGGATTTTGAGTAGCAGGGCGAAAATGATTATGTGGTTTGGGTATGTGGGTGGTCTTCCTTTTTTTGATTGTTTGTTTTTGATGGAGTGGCATAGTTGTTTGGATTTTGCTAAAATGAGTTTTATCAATTTTTTGTTGTTCTTTGTCCTCATTCTTCCTTTTTTATTCCCCTTCCCCCTTTTTGTCTATATTTTTTAAACGGGCTCAGGTTTTAGGTTGAGTATAATTTAGACTCATGCCCGTAACAGTAAAATACTTTGCCCAGCTGAGGGAAGCAATAGGAAGGGAAGAGGAAACATTGGAATTTGAGGGATCCGTTTCCGATTTTAAAAGTTTTTTAAAGGAAAAGTACAAAAACATTGAAGATCTTATAGATTCCTCAAGGGTTGCGGTGAATGAAGAGTATGTAGAGGAAAATGCGAAAATAAAAAAAGGAGACAGGGTTGCCCTTATACCACCGGTAGGCGGAGGATGAAAAAAGCTCTTATTTTACGCCTCTCATCCCTCGGCGATGTTATATTAACATCCGTTGTTATTGATCCACTTCTTGAAAAGGGCTACAAGCCCCATCTTCTTACTTACAAACCCTTCGGTGATGTATTTGCGGACGATGATAGATTAGAGGTCATACAAGTAAAGAGGGAAGAGCTTTTCAGCAAAGATGTTACTGAAAGACTAAAATCGGAGGAGTTTGATTTAAAAATTGATCTGCACGGTAAATTGAAAACATGGATTCTGAGGAAAAGACTGGGAGGAAATTGGCTTGTGTATAAAAAGCATTCTCTGTTAAGAAGGTTGTCAATAAAAATAAAACCCCTTGCCCGTAAAATAAAACCCGTAACTGAACTGTACCTTGAACCTTTAAAAAAGATCGGAGCTAACGGTAAGCCCCTGCCTTATATAAAGGTATCGGAAGACAGGGTTAAAAGACTTAAAGAGAAGTATAAGCTCGGAGAGTATATAGCAATATGCGTGGGTGCAAGATATAAAAAAAAGATGTATCCCTACTACGGAAAGGTAGCGGAAATATTAAAATCTAATGGCTTCAACATTGTGTTTGTGGGGGATGAAAAGGATAGAAAGATAGCGGAGAGTATGACGGGTATAAATCTTTGCGGAGAGTTAAGTATTGTAGATACAATGGCTGTAATAAAGGGTGCCTTACTCTTCATAGGCAATGACTCTGGTCTTACCCACGGTGCAAGGGCGGTTAAAACAAAAGCAGTGCAGATTTTCGGTGGTACACATCCTTCACTCGGTTTTTCCTTATATCCCGAAGAGGGAAAAGTTGTATGCAAAAATATTCCGTGTCAACCCTGTGATGTACATGGTAAAGGTGAATGTAATAGAAACTATGAATGTATGGAGATTGATCCACTCCTTATAGTCAAAACAGCAGAAAACCTTATCAACGATCTATAAGACTCTTTATGGCTGAGTATATCCTGAGGGTTGCATCCGACTTATTAAGGGTGTAAAAGTGAAAACCTTTTACCCCGTTTCTTATGAGATCCTCACACTGCCTTATGGCAAACTCAACACCTATATCCGTAACAGCTTTGTTATCATCCTTTACCTTTTCAAGCCTATCTATTAAAGACTGAGGTATTGTAGCACCGCACATACTTGCAAATTTAACAATCTGACCGAAGTTTGTAATGGGCATTATGCCCGGAATAACTGGTATATTTATGCCCGCCTTACTGAGCCTATCCATAAATCTGTAGAAGTATCCGTTATCAAAAAACATCTGGGTTATTGAAAATTCAGCACCTTTTTCCACCTTCAACTTAAAAAATCTTATCTCCCACTCCATATTGGGCGACTCTGGATGGCCCTCGGGATAAGATGCAAC
>JALWWX010000010.1 GCA_027078675.1 Aquificales bacterium
ATTCCTTCGTCATAGAAACAAGGAATACGGTAGTAATAAACGAACTATCAAATATATATGTGGCGGGACCGATAATAGCAGATGAGGAAGCCATGGAAGAAATTATGGTAAATCTGCCCGTTTTGGGTATACTTGACCTTGAAGAACTACCGCCTAACTTTTTTATTCCATATATTTTATCAGTGAGGGGGCTGGAGGAATGATAAAGATAAATTTGATAAAGAAGGAGGAAAAGAGGAGGGGAATATCGGTACCTGTAGTCAGCTTTGAAGCCCTTAAAGGTATAAGGGTAGAAAATCTTTTCAAAAGGGAGTATATACACTACGGAGTTGCCCTGCTTATAAGCATAGTCTTCTTAGGTGAAGTTGTATACTACTTTATATTGACAAATGAAAGGAATAAACTTCAAGAAAAAGTTCAACAGCTTCAAGCGGAAAAGACCGCACTCAACAGAAAGGTCAAAAAGATAAAGGAAGAGAAGAAAAAACTTGAACAGGAAATAAATATGCTGATATCAAGAATAAACAATATAAAACAGAAAAGGACTGTAATCATAGCATTGAAAGGTTTCTATAAGCCTTATAACAGATACTTAAATCTTTATATAAGAAATCTTCCTTCTACCGTATGGCTTACACTTTACAAGCAATCTTTTAATTTAAAAGAAATAAACATGGAAGGAAGGATATCAGCCTTTGATATACCTTCTATAAACAACTTAATAGACAGATTCAAATTTGACTTTGATGCGGTCTACTTTGACAGGGTAACAAGGAAAACAAACAGATTTGGAGTGGCATATTACTCTTCTGTTCTAAAGGTTAAAAAGAAGATACACGTTGAAGAAGATAAGGTGGGAGAGGTAAGGTGATGGAGAGGTTTAAAGCATTTTGGACAGCCCTTCCCCCATGGCAGAAAACGGTAGTCTTAGCAATTATACCTGTAGCGCTTATAGGAGTGATTTGGTACTATCTTATACTACCTACAAAAGACGAAATAGAATCCTTAAAAGCGCAGGAGAGTAAATTAAAATCGGAAATAAACAACCTAAAGAAGCTTGCCAATCCCAAAATACTTGAACCCCTAAGGGCAAGGATAAAGAGTCTAAGACAGGAAGAGGAAAAACTTCTTTCCGAGTTACAGCAAGAGGTGGGTAAGATACCTACCGAAGAAGATCTTGAAGAGGTGTTGAAAAACATATACCGTCTTTCAAAGATAAGCAATGTTGCCCTCTTGGATGCAAAATTTTCCAAACCGCAAAAGGTTATATATGAAATAAAAACCGTTGAAGGTAAGAAAATAGTGTCGGAAAGACAAGCTGTACAAAGGCAAGCAAGGAGGCCTCCACCGAGAAGACCAGCCAGAGGAAGACAACCGGGCAAGCCCCAGCAACAAGAAGAGAAACCAGCAGGTGTTGAGTTTTATAAATCTGAATTGAAATTGTCAATCAGAGGCAAAACTAAAAACATTTTCAGATTTATGAAATTGCTTGAAGAAAAGGGTATACCTTCCTATCCTTCCTCTCTATCTATGAAGCCGGACAAGGATAATATAATAAAAGCTGATGTTGTTCTTGTGCTTATACTTCAGAAAAAAGAAAATAAGGAGGGTGCATTATGAGGCTCTTCCTATTAATGATGGGGATTTTAATCTCTTCCCTTAATGCCGATCCATTTATTAATATGGAAAATGCTGTAGGCTATATAGTTATTGAAAGGAATGGTAAGAATGAAAATTATATAGTGTTTGAAACAGGTAAAGGAGAGGTTAAATTAGTGAAAATAGGAAGGAATCCTTCTAAGGTACTTGAAAAAGAGAGAGGAGGGAAAGGAAGATGAGGCGGGTATTTTACTTAAGCTTTATTTATTTGATTGCTTTCTTCACCTATGTAAACTCACAAACCATAAGGGAAATGAAATTTGAAAATGTAAAACTTGAGATAGTCCTTAAAACCCTCTCAGAAGTTTCAAAGAAAAACATAATAATAGATCCGGAAATATCCGGTGAACTCGGTAAGAAAGTAAGCGTGTCCATATACAGACCTGTAAAGGTAGAAGAAGCCTTCAACATCATACTGAGGGAATTTGATCTTATAGCTGTACCTGTTAACAAAAACATCTACAAAATAACAAAAGCGGAGGAGCTTACACAGAACATTGAAGATCTTTCGGAAGAGGATATTAAAAACTTGTTAAAGGCTATAAGGAATAGGCTGAGTCCTGTAGCTGAAGTTACCATTGATAGAACACTCGGATTCATATACATAAGGGATGAAGCGGATAGGGTAGAAAAGTTGAAGCCTTTGCTTGAAAACTATAGAAAGATAGTAAGAAAGGAAATAATGCAGGAAAAAGAAAAAGTTACGGAAGTAAGAGTATTCTATCTCAAGAACATAAGTACTGGGGAAGCATTACGCATGCTAAAACCTCTTACAACAAAGGATACTGTGATTACGGAATCTCCTACATTCAATGCACTTGTTATAACAGATACACCCGATCAACTTGCCCTCTATGAGAAAACATTAAGCAAATTCCTTGTAGAAGCACCTACAGAAAGAAAACCAGTTACAAAGATCTTCTATCTTAAATACATAAGCCCTCAAGAGTTCATACGGATGATAGAACCGATAAGATCAGAAGCGGGTCTTATTCTAAGCGGAGGTGCTTTTACCACTCCCGCACAAAAAAACGAAAAGGTTCAACCCACACCCGTACCTATACTGAAAGATTTTAATGCGGTTATGATAACGGACTATCCAGAAGTGATAGAGGAGATAAAAGAAAAATTCAAAGACTATATAAGTGATGTACCTCCTCAGGTCAGGATTGAGGCAAGGGTTGTTGAAGTAAGAAAAGAAGCGTTGAGAGAGCTTGGAATAAATTGGTCAGCCATATTCTCACAAAACTCCGTCCCAAGATTCTGGGAAGGAGGTGTAGGTTCAAACCTCGGTGTTTCAACAAATCTCACTCCGTTACCTGTACCTGGCCTTTCACCGACTCCCGGAGGTATAGCAGTTTTCACTTATGGACAGGGCGCTTTAAATGCTCTTAATCTGAGACTTTCCGCAATGGAAAGGGTTTTAAAGGTGAAAAGCCTTGCGAAACCTTCCATAGTAACGGTAAACGGTCAGAAAGCCACTATAAAACAGGGAACAGAGATACCTTATGTTACAGCGGCGGCAGGAGCTGCCGGTACCGCAATACCAAATGTACAGTTTAAAGAGGTAACCTTGGAGCTTAATGTAACCCCCATCATATCACCGGACGGAAGGGTACTCCTTGATATATCGCTCAAACACGATACCCTCGGGCAACAAACCGCACAAGGTCCGGCTATTAACACAAAGGAAGCTAAGACAAAGGTTATAGTAAATGATGGGGAAACCATAGTTATAGGAGGCATATTGGACTCTTCCGATAATGATACGATGGAGGGCATAGCGGGACTTGTAAGGATACCTATACTCCAGTGGATCTTCGGTCAGCAAAGGAAAGAAATGAGAGATGTAGAGTTGCTCATATTTATGACTCCGTTTATAGTAAGAAATTAGTATGACTGATATAAGGAAAAGGATCATTGAAGAGTTAAAAACACTTATAAAGATCCCGAGTTACGGCAGGAGGGAAAGGGACATTCTTAAATACCTTGAAAAACGATTGAAAGGGATGGGGTTAAATGTAAAAAGACAGCCAGTAACCGAAAACAGTTACAACCTGATTTGCGGAAATTCCGAGTTTTTAATATCATGCCACGTTGACACTGTACCTCCCATAACCATGAGGGACGCTACTACACCTAAGGAGATAAACGGTCTTGTATACGGCAGGGGAGCGAATGATGTAAAGGGACAGATAGCATACACATTAATAAGTGTTGAGGAGTTTTTAAAAGAATATGGAGATCTGCCCGTAACCTTGGCTTTTGTGGTAGATGAAGAAAACAATTCCGCACTGGGATCGGAAAAACTCTCCGAAATTATTGATGATAGCTATAAATGTCTTGTCCTTGAACCCACATCCGGCGTTTTGTGTACCGCACAGGAAGGAGCCCTTGAGTTTACCCTAACATCCACAGGCAAACCGGTTCACGGCTCCACAGCAGAAAGATTCTACAACCCGATAAAGGGATTGATGGATGTTATATTCCGTATAGAGGAAAAACTGAACAGAAATGTAACCATTTTCAAAATAAGGGGAGGCTACAAGTACTACCTTTCACCCCAAAAATGTGAAGCCCTTATGGAAGTAAAAATAAGAAGGAATGAAAGGTGGGAAGATATAGAAGAGGCGATAAAGGATATAATAAAGTCCTATCCAGCTCCACTAACATACAAAAGGGAAGATGCAGAAAATTTTGTTGACTTTAGAAAGGGAGAATTGTATTATATACTCAACAGGAGTGTTAGGGAAGTGATGGAATCAGATCCAAAGGAGGGGGTAATGCCTTCGTGGACAGATGCGGTAAATTATCACAAAAAGGGTGCTGAATGCATAGTA
The DNA here is from genome assembly GCA_027078675.1 of Aquificales bacterium. Taxonomy (GTDB): domain Bacteria; phylum Aquificota; class Aquificia; order Aquificales; family Aquificaceae; genus WFWF01. Next base: position 4,500 of record JALWWX010000010.1, read on the forward strand.
TTTGGTTTCGGCAACCTTGAAGACGCCCATACAGAAAGGGAGCATATATCCGCAGAGGATCTTGAGAGGGGTTTTTTGATAGTAACAAATCTGCTTAAAGAGGTGCAGGAGCTAAAGGTATCTGGTAAAATTTAAATGTCCTGCACCCTTTACCATGGTGCCCCCCTCCCTCTTCTCCTTTTTTCTTTTTTTTATTTTTAAGGAATGTAAACCGTTTCAAGACGGGAATAAACTGTTGGATTATTAGGACCTCCGGTCGCTTGACGAGGCTTTAAATTACCTCTCGTTTCACATACTATCGTATAAACATTACCCTTAAGGGGAAGGGGCGATTCGTCCCTGCCTACATATGCGGAATAACAGATAGAAAGATTCATGGTATATTGTCCTACCTCCCTTATCTGGTATGCTATCTCATAGGGTCCAACACAGTCTCCTGGGGCTACAAGCTCCTCGTTAAATGTTCCTTGCAATAAAAGAGAAACCGCATACTTAACACACCCTTCAGTTGCATCCCTTACACTTGAGTAGGTAGCTATAACCGTATTTGAACTGAATGTCCTCCCGACTATATAGTACATAATGGCTATAGCTATAACTGCAACAAGGGCTATAATAAAAGCGGTAACGAGAGCCATTCCCCTTGAACCTTTCATAGCCTAAACCCCCTTACCTTCTCGTAGCAAAGGATCCTATGTTCCTTATAGGCACTTCTTCCTCTATAATTTTCCATCTGTAAAATTTCCTTTCATCATCAAAAGTGAGTTTAACATTACCGCACTTACTACCAAACTGCAGTTCGCTGGTTTGGGACTTTGCCTTTAACCTTCCTATCTGAACAGCCATACACAACACTACCGATTTAAGCTTTCTTAATCCTTCATTGTTTATGGTACTTAACTGACTTACATAATTCATGTTTCCAAAATCATCTACTTCGCCATAATATACAAAGAAGGTGGCAACACAAGAAAGGATAGGTTGAGCAACACCGCCGTTTATCTGTCTGTTAAGGTTAAAGGTATTGGGCGCACATTCATCCGGTACATTTGTTGAAGAAAGATAGTACCTTACCAAGAAATCATCGGGATAAGAAAAATTATTATTACCGAAGTATATAAACTGAGTGTTACTGTAGCCGGTACATCTTATGTAGGGATAAGGGCATCCGTTGTCCTGGTTGCATACACCTGAGAGTATATTGCCTCCCTTTATTAATCTGTACTGATCAAGGAAAAGAAATTTGCTACTGCTTACACCACTCCTGTTTTCATAAAGAACATCCGCACACCTTCTACCCAGGGAATCAACACTAAGTATATTACAACCCTTGGGGTAATCTGGATTTACATTTGGATCACATGCATCCGCATAAAGGGTACTCTGAGGACTCTGGACATCAACATAGGATGCCCTCAAACAATCATTTGCATCCACAAACCCCCAGCATCCCGATTCAAGGATATCTCTTGAAACAAGGCTTAACATAAAAAGCTGATCATGTCCACCCGATTCCGGACATCTTGCTATGACAGGCACACTACCCGAAGGGAACTGACAGCTTGTTAAAACACCTTGTATGTTTAAGGTGTTATCTATCTCATTTTTACCTGCTCCAAAACCCACAGCCTTTACATCTTTTACCAGTTGGTATATGAATGTCCTTACCTCCCTTTCATCCTTAGCCACATAAAATATGTCTGAGGTATGCCTCAAGATGGTAACATAACCCCTGTATATCATGGCGGAAACGAGGGCAAGTAAAATAAAGGCGACAAGAAGCTCAACAAGGGTTAATCCTTTCTGCCCCTTCATAACCTACCCTCAATACCTTTAAACATCACAGATCTTATCTCCTTATACTTCCCGCTTCTGTGTTCAAAGTACCAGACAATCACACCTATAGCCTTGGCGGATACCTGTGAGGGATCCTTTACATTCATAACATTTGCCACGGTTAAAGCAAGGTATATATAAGTGTTCCCGTACTTTACTCTGCATTTAAAAGGGAAAGAAGAAGGACAATTTCCCAAATTACACAAACACGACCCGTCATTGGAAGGATACACCCTCAACCACGATGCATACGTACCTTCAGGCTTATTCTTTCCACTATAAGGATCATAAAAATCAGGGATTAAATCCCTATCACCATCATCCACCTCAAAACTGCAAGCAATTTCAGCAACATCACAGTAGGAAGCATTCCAATCCTTCGGAAAGGACGAAGGATTAAAAAGCGGATGATCCGAAGACATACCGTCAATTGTATATTTAACACTCTCCGCAAAATCTTTTGCATATTCAAAGGTCTTCGCCCTTACGGTAAGAAGGGTATAATTTGCCATGGCTATCATAAATCCGGAAATAACAAAAAGTAGCAAAGACATTGCAACGAGCAACTCAATAAGTGTAAAACCTCTTACCTTGCCCATCCGAACCTTATCCTCCCTGCTCTGTTTATATCTATATCCATAGCCTTACTGGTATCCAAAGTTGACTGCACCCTTATGTTTACAGCCCAATTAGTATAGGAACTGCCGTTATCAATAAGGGTTCTTCCCCTCTTAGAAAATCCCACAAATTTAACAGATCCTCCGCCGGATAAAGCTCTAACACTCAGATTTATATTATTCGGTACATAGGATATTTCCCTTATTATGTCCTCAGGATCCGTTGAAGTGCAATCAGCAGTTAAAACGCTACCATCAGCTCCTTTATCCGCAACCAATCTGTAATATTCATAGTATCCGTCACCGTCAGAATCAACAAAGCACAAACCCCAGATTGAATCCGTTGCAACAGACATGGTCTTTGCATAGCTAAGATCCGTTGTTATCTTGTTAACAGCTTCCTTTAATGCGGTTGAAATTCTAAGTTTATATATGTAAACAGTTGCCATAAGCGTCATGGCTGATATCACCATTATCACTACAAGAAGTTCAATAAGGGTAAAACCCTTTACCTTTCTAACCATAAGGTAAACCTACCTCCTTCTATGAGTTGCTGTTCAAGTATTATTCCCTGGATTATCTTTTCATACCTCTTTGGATTCTTTGAAGATATTATTTCCATAGCCTTTCCACCCTGAGGTGGAGGAACGGGACCCAAGAGTATACCACTACCACCACCTTTTATTTCTCCCGTGCTACCACTTACACTTACACCTTCGGAGGTAATAAGTGAAGGTATAGGAGGAGCAGTTCCAGATTTGTAATTAAGTATATTAAGATACGTATATCCTGTTCCCTCACATACATTGGCGGGAGGCTCATAGGAAAGAGAATCAAGAATATTACCTACAACTACAGGCGTTGACATAACAACCCTACCCTCGTATTCAATGTACCAACCCTTGTACCCTTCCGTTGTTACATCATTTACATAGTTAATAGGATTACCCACTTGTACATAAACAGTCTCAAGATTACAATAGGAGTCACAATTGGCACCCGTTTGATCACATACTGTTCCGCATGAACACACTTCTTCCGTTTTAACCTGAGATGACGTAAGATCCACTGTAACTGTAACATTTGTAGTATCTTTTAAATCATTCCTTGAGTAAGTTTTAGGACATCCTGATGCGGAAGGATTCCAACACTCATCAACAAGGGCTATAAGATAATTCCTATACAGATTTCTCTTAGTTGCTTTATCATCCTCGTTCAGCATCTTACCTGTTCCGAATATTACCCAAAGTCTTTCCTGACCAGTCTGTTCTGAGACATCAACCGTAAGTTCTGGAGAAGCAAAAACAGTAGGACAGTAATTGGTTTGACAAAACTCCGACATGGCTATAACTTCTGAGACGTCCGTTGAACTGAGTGAAGGTATAGCTTTATAGCTACCCACATCCTGAATAAGATGAAGTCTGTAAAGTGTACCCCACTGCCTTCCACTTGCCTCTTTTCCATAAACTCCGAAGTACAGAATGTCTTCTTGATAATCATTATCCATATCAAAGGCCCTTATATTTCCGACAGCTGCACCTGTTACACTGTTCGGGATGGGAACAGAAATCTGGTTCACTATATTACCGGTTCTCAAGTCTATGAAGTAGATTTTGGGATCGCTTACAAATTGTTCCGCCTTAGGATCAAGGGGACCAGATCCCATAACAATATACCATTCACCGTTAACATTTTTAGCTCCCCTTCTTATAACTACAGGGGATGATATAGTAAGTGTAGCATCAGGAAGGGGTTTCTCCCATAACAAGGTGGGTTCTGTGGCATTACCATCAAGCCAATCGGTAAGATCAAACACAAATACAGAAGAAGAAAATACTTTGCAATCTATTTCTCCAGGATCGCATATACCATTGTTATTGGAGTCTCCCACTATTAGCTTTTGTCCACCATAACCCATAACTCCTATAAGAAGTGTTCTCCAACTTGATGCTGTTTTATCACCACCTGCAGGTCCGTTTATTGAAGCGTCAACTATCTTAAACACATAATCAACCGTATGTATATGACAGTAATCTTTACGACCGTACCACAGTAAATAGGGCAGTGCATTGTAAGGTATAAACGCCCATTCTTCCTTTCCAACAAGGTTTGTACCACTGTCATTCGCGGAGTTTTGAAGTTCAATAGGCTTTTTGGGATCAAATACACAAAAACCTCCCTTTCCGCAATCCCTACTTATTCTGCATGATTTGGAAGGATCATTTGTACAATACTTATTCTCTTTTATGTAACCTACCCTGAAAACATGAAGCATACCGTCGTTTGCTCCTACGAAGGCAAAGGCAGTTCTGTTCCTGTAAGTGGTTGAATCAATATACTCACGGTATGACTTATCTAAGTATCTCTTGTGATATATGTTATTGGGTTCATAATAAACTATGGCGGGAGCGGAGTTTATGATATCTCCGAGTTTCCATATATTCACCTCATCAACACCGCACAATCCAGATATGTTAAACTTCCTATTTCTCTGGGCATACGGAGTTTCACAGTTGGTATCTTTCCCGGCAAGATAATCTATGATACATTGAACATCCGTTGAAGTAACGGAAGAATCAATACCGCTCCATATTGTGTAGAGCAAATCAACAGTTGTCGCAGTTGAGCTGTCAAAATTCAAAAGCGTATTGTTTCCATCATTCACATATATCTTCCTTTCTGTCGCATCTGTTCTTGCAAGTTTACATGCAAAGTCAACTACGCTTGAAAGCTCATAGAGATCTTTCCTTTTAATAAGCTTACACTGTTTTTGACCAGTGTCATCCGGATCCATGTTTGCAAGTATGGCATGAGGTCCTATTATTTCGTTGTATTCTATAAGAAATACAAGGTCCTCATTAGAAGAATCAGCATCTTTATCAATGTCAAGCTTCAAAGGATTTACCGTATCTTCTCTAAATTTACCATCTATATCAAACCAGAAAGATTCTAATAAACCTATCCATCTAACCCTTTTACCATCTGGGGAAAGATAGAAGGGATAAAAGTAAGGCTGAAGAACAACAGAAGACACATCAGATTTGGAAGAGAGGCTTGCAACACCCGAACCCGCAGAAACCCTTTTTAGTATGTCAAGGATAATCCTTTCTATTGAGTTCTTTATCTCAAGGGCGTTCTTCGCATTGTAAAAGGTGTCAGGCACACCGTCACCGTCTTCGTCCCAGTCCGGAGAGGAAGAAGGTATAGGTGTTACCGCACTTCCCTTTCCACACGTATTACCACTACAGCAGTTATCAACAGGTCCTCCTACATCCATTGGATATCCATTTGTACCACCGGGCCATGTACGGTTTGTAGTATCAAAGGATCCGTAGATGGCAACATGCTTAAGAGAATTCTCTCCCGTTCCACCGAGCCACAAACCTATTGTATAAACAGACTCAACATTTATCTGATCCCCTGTAATAGCATTTGTCATACCCTTGGCATGAAGCCAATAAGCAGGGACAACAGGATCAGCGGAATGAGGTTCAAATCCCCTTTCTATTGTACAGGTGTTGTCTACACTGCCCGGCTCACCTCCCACATTCCATTGTCCATCTGACATAAGTATCACAAAGTTCTTTGCACAAGGTACTTTTTCAAACTCGGAACCTTGACATGATCCATCACCGTTTTTATCAAAACATTGATAAATGGGATTCCTCCATTTATCACCATCCCCAGATTGAGGTTGAAAGCCATTATACTCGGGAGAATTCTGAGCAAAGTAGTTGTATGCATCCCACAGGGCAGGGGCAGTTGGTGTCCATCCATCGGGATCTACACTATTTATATGCATTATAAGATTTTTGTAGGGGAATTCCGTATCTATACTGTTATTACTTACAAAATCACCTATGTAAACTTTTTCATCCCTGACACTATAACCACTGTAAAACATAACACCGAATCTCGGTAAAACCGACATCTCCTTCATACGGTAAATAAGTGCGTCAAATATCCTTTCCCATGGGACCTTTACCCTACCATTTGGAGAAACAGAAGGTTCAAGAACACATCCCTCTGTATCACACGCAGGATTATTACTATCAACCCCTTTATAGAACAACTCGGGAGCGCAGTCATCGTCATTAACACCTGTACAATAATCGGAATTGGGCTTACCCCCCGTTATTGCCCATCTTACAAGGTCTATCCTTGACATGAACAAGAAATTAAGACAACTTCCTGTATAAGCCTGACTGGTATCAAGGGTATAAGAGATCCAACACCTTCCCCTTCTACATTCTATTCCAAAAGCGGATCCAGGACAGCTGGCAGGATTTGTTCCCGCCGGAGCTTCAACCCAGTAACCGTTCCCGCTATCGTAAATATATACCTTATCCGGTATAAAGTAGCCCTCGTAGACCGCATTTGGATCGTAATGTCCGCATCCGTTATCAGAATCTAAACACCACAATATACCATTAGTATCAGGATTATAAGCAGCCCATGACATAGATCCAGAAACATCTATAACAAACAATATATTAGGGCTGACCACCCTTCCCATAGTAACGGGTACGGAACAGTAATTGTTCATAACAGGAGACGCCTCACTCCTGTCAGCTAACAAACCTATAATCACAAAGAATAAAATCCACCACATTTCAGAAAACCTCCTTTTCCCCCTGCCTATCAAAGTTAGCTACCTTAAGTGTTTCCTCGCATTTTTCAATAAAAACAACAACCCTCTTACCCTCCATCTCCTCCGCAAATTTTTTCATTTCCATAAAATTCATATCCTTAAAAACAGCATACTTAGCCTTTTTGCACACAGGTGATGACTCAACAATTAAAACACCCTTTTTCTCATCAAAACCTTTTATCTTTATAGTCATTACTGCATATTCCATTCCTCCCACAAGGGTTACTGAACCCAATGCAAGATATAAAAGCATAGTCAATGCAATCTTCATCTTTTTCCCTCCTTTAAAAATTAAACTAATAAAGTCCATAAAGTTTTTTGTAAAACTCCCGTGAAGTTTTGTATAATAGATGGAACTATGGCTAAGGTTAAGATGAAGACAAACAGATCTGTTGCCAAAAGATTTAAGATAACCGCAGGCGGAAAGATTATGAGGAGAAAAGGTGGGGGAGCACACTACAATACAAAGAAGCCGACAAAGAGGAAAAAGAGGTTGAACAAATGGGTGGTTGTTAATAAAGGATGGGAAGATAAGATAAGGGGATTGTTAAAGGTTTTCTAACCTTTTCTCTTCCAGGACCTGAGTGAAATAGTTTCATAAATATAGGGAAATATTTTATAGGACAAAACTAACAAGCGATAATACCACGGATATATAAGCATCCTTTTCCTTCTCTCATAATACTTATACACTTTAATAGCAAGCTTTGAAGGATCCGATCCCCTTACCTTAAACTTTGGTCTGTAATTACCGAGAGATGAAGCCACAAATCCCGTGTTTATAACACCAGGGCATACAGTCAAAACATGTACACCCTCCCTCTTCATTTCCATAGCAAGAGCAAAAGAAAGGGCATTCATGGCATGTTTTGAAGCGGAATACCCACCCATAAAGGGAACTGGAATAAGCCCCGCAACAGAGGAAATATTTATAACAGATCCCCTTGCTTCTTTTATATAAGGCAGTGCATATTTTGTACAGTAAAAGCTTCCGAAAAAGTTAACATGAAACACCCTTTCCAAATCCTCTTCTTTCATCTCCGCCACAGGTGAATAAAGACCTATACCCGCATTGTTTATGAGAACATCAATCCTTCCGAAAGAGTCAACCGCATAATCAATCAATTCTTTACATTCTTCCCTTTTCCCTACATCCGTTTGTTTTGCAAGTACCTTAACACCATGCTTTCCCTCAATCTCCTTTCCCAACTCCTTTAAGAGATTTGAACTCCTTGAGGCAATTACCAAGTTAAAACCTTTTTGGGCAAAAATAAAAGCCAACTCCCTGCCTATACCCTTTGAAGCGCCTGTTATAACAACAACCTTTTTCACCTTGAGAAAAGTATATTACAAATGATCCGCGGATAAAATATAATTACTGACATGGAGTCAGACAGAAAATACATCTCCTACCTTATAGTAGGTATTGTACTTCTACTGGGCGGATACATAGGATTTAAATGGTGGCAATCTGAAGAGAGGAAGAAAAGGGAAGAGCTTTCATATAAGGTCTTTCTTGTGGCAAAAAATCTTAAAGAGGGAAAGTATGAAGAGGGACTCAAGCTTATAGAAGAAATTGAAAAGGAATACGGGAACAGGAAAATGGCTTTACTTGGGAAGTCATATTCACTGCTAATTGATAATATCAAAGACAAAGACAAAATTGCGGAAATAATATACAAAAATTTTAAAGATGAAGATATTAAAAACCTCTTTGCGGAGAGGATTGCTTACGAGAAGAAAGATATTAACGGTCTAAAGATGATCAAAGAGGATGCATTTAATAAGATTTCTGCAAGATTCTTGGAAGGATTACTTTTAAAGCAAAAAGGGGATAAAGAGAAGGCTTACACCATCTTCAAAGAGATAGCGGACAAAGATGTACCTTACTTTTCTTATGTGGCGGAATATTTAATGATCAGAGAGGGGGCAAAATGAAGGAGGTTCTTAAAAAGATTGATGACTATGTTTACATTATAGAAAAGGGAACATTTGAAGGGCAAAGGGTACCGGTTGTTTTTTATTTAAGCGACGTACTTTATGAAAAGCTTGAAGATGATGCCATAAAACAGGCGGTAAATGCCTCAACACTTCCCGGGGTTCAAAAAGCCATATATGTGATGCCTGATGTTCATGTGGGTTACGGTTTCCCTGTCGGCGGTGTTATGGCAACGGATGTAGAAACGGGGATAATAAGCCCGGGCAGTGTGGGATACGACATCAACTGTGGTGTAAGACTTATAGCCACAAATCTTGATGCGGAAAGAATAGAAAAAGTTATAAAGCCCCTAATGAATGAAATATTGAACAAGATACCCGCAGGAGTGGGGTCAAAAAGCGGTATAAGGCTTACAAAGGATCAGTTCAGAGATCTTGTTATAAAAGGGGCAAGGTGGGCTATAGAAATGGGATTCGGTCCGGAGGAGGATCTTGAACATATAGAAAGCTTCGGTGCACTTAAGGATGCGGATCCCGATGTTATATCCCCACATGCCTACGAGAGGGGAGCAAATGAACTTGGGACGGTCGGTTCTGGAAATCACTTTGTGGAAATACAGAAGGTGGAAGAAATCTATGATGAGGAAATAGCGGAAAAGATGGGAATATGGAAAAATCAGGTGGTTATAACTGTTCATTCGGGATCAAGGGGTTTCGGTCATCAGATATGCGTTGATTATCTCAAGATAGCAAAGAATAGTCTAAATAAATACGGTATAACTCTTCCGGATATGCAACTTGCCTGCATGCCTTTTAAATCCCAGGAGGGTCAGGATTACTTCAAAGCCATGTGCGGAGGGGCAAACTACGCCTTTGCCAACAGACAAATACTCGGCTTCAGGACTGCGGATACTATAAGGAAGTACCTCGGAATATCCTGGGAGGAGTTGGGTTACAGACTCATATATGACCATGCGCACAACATAGCAAAGGTGGAAGAACACAGGATAGGGAATATAACAAAGAGGGTAGTGGTTCACAGAAAGGGTGCAACAAGATCCTTCCCTCCCAAACATCCGGAGGTACCTCCCGCTTACAGGGAAACGGGCCAGCCCATAATTATTCCCGGTGATATGGGTAGGGCTTCATTCCTGCTCGTGGGAAGGGAAGATTCAATGGAGAAAAGTTTTGGTACCGCATGTCACGGAGCGGGAAGACTTATGTCAAGAAGAAAGGCAAAGGAGTTTGTTAAAGAACAAGGCCTTGAAAAGGTTATCAAAGACATGGTGGTTGTTGCAAGGGGTAAAGGCACAATAATGGAAGAGATTCCTCAAGCCTATAAGGATGTAACGGAAGTTGTGAGGGTTGTGGAAGAGGTAGGTATAGCAACCATAGTTGCAAAACTCAAACCTCTCGGAACCCTCAAAGGATAATATAGGCAACTATTGATATAAGTGTGCCCAAGCACAGGTTAAGCAATATGCCCGCCCTAATCATATCCGTCTGCTTAATAAAACCGCTTCCGTAAACTATAGCATTGGGAGGGGTTGCAACGGGCAACATAAAGGCACAGGAAGCGGCGAGGGCTGTAGGTATTATAAGATCTTCGGGAGGAATACCCAAACCTTGAGCGGTTGAAAGAAGTATGGGGGCAAATATGGCAGTTGTGGCGGTGTTACTCATAAGTTCAGTCATAAAGATGATGAATAAAACGGAGAAAAGAACTATAAAAAAGGGATGGAGTCCACCGAGCATATCAGCAACCATATCAGAAAGATACTTCGCACCCCCAGACACTTTTAGGATGTTACTTAATGCAAGCCCACCGCCGAAGAGATAAAGGGTTCCCCAATCCGTCTTCTCCTTTATATCGTACCAGCTTATGAGTCTGAGGGAAGCAAGGAGAATAACAGCAAAGAGGGCAATGATGCTGTCCGTATATTTTCCTATTCCAAGAAAGGAAGATATCTGCTTACTGAAAAGCCAACCCACTACGGTAAGAAAAAATACAACGAATACACTTATTTCCCCCACCCCCCACTTTATGGAAAAATCTTCCCTAAGGGATACCCTCAGGGTTAACGGTTTAAACAACATATACATGATGAAAAAAAGAACAGGTAAAAGTATCAACACAAAGGGTATTCCGAAGCTGAACCAGTCCGCAAAACTTAAGTTTAGAAGCCCCGCAGCTATACCGTTGGGAGGACTTCCCACAAGTGTACCCATGCCTCCCACACTTGCGGAATAAGCTATACCCAGAAGCAGGAAGGTATAGTTCCTTTCCGGAGGATTTTCAACACTTCTTATAATACCAAGAGCTAAGGGAAGCATCATAGCGGTTGTTGATGTATTACTTATCCACATGGATATGAAAGCGGTGGTAAGCATGAGTAAGAAGGATGCCTTTAAAAAACTTCCTCCAGAAACCTTAGCTATTTTGTAAGCTACGAACCTGTCAAGTTCGTACTTGGAAAGGGCTATAGCAAGCACAAATCCTCCGAAGAATAGGAATATGATGGGGTGGGCAAAGGGAGAGAGGGCTTCCTTCACATCAACAATTCCCAAAACAACACCGAGAACAGGGACAAGTAGGCTCGTTACACTTATGGGAATCACTTCTGAGATCCATAAGGAAGAGATAATTGTTAGTATTAAAAGGCCCTTCTTCGCGGTGGGATCAGCATCAAGCATAAAAACGGTAGTTGAAGAGGCAATCATCAAAATCAGAAAGGAAAGATACCTGTACATAAGGGGTATTTTAACTATAACTTTTTCTTAGAGATCGATTAAGATATATGTATAATTTCCTGAAGGGGAGAGGATGGTTATACTTGTTGTTTTACTTTCCTTTATTGTATTAAGGGCGGAAACCTTATATGTATCACCTTCCGCTACTAACAATCCGGATTGTTTGAATCTTGATACATATACATGTTCTCAGACGGACCCCTGCGATCTTTATACCGCCCTTTGTAAAGCAAGTTCAAATTCAGAAGATGATACTGTAATACTTGCACCCGGAACATACTCTCCCGATCCGTCCAAATCCTTCACATACGAAGCCCTCGGAGAAAACTCAGGGAATTCCCTTACCATAAAAGGATCCGATCCCTCCAATAAACCTGTCCTTGATTTAGACGATCAATCCTTAGTCGGAATACATATAAAGACAAGGGGAATAGGTGCGGGCAATGACTCAACCGCTGTAATAACAGTAAGGGATTTAATCATACAGCGGGTGGGAGGACACTCAGGATATTCCGCCTTATACATTGAGGTTAAATCCGCTGATGTAAATATAGAAAACTGTGAATTCCTAAACAGTATGGGAAGAGGCATATACCTCAGCTATGATGCCTCATATGTAAGGATAAAAAACAACATCTTTGATAATGTGGCTGGAGCTTATATCAGTAATCTCTATTCAAATACAGGACCCCTAGGTCTTAGGATTGAAATAACTGGTAACAGTTTCACAAATATGTCTTTACCTCTACAAGTTCATATAAACAAAGAAACTGAAATTTTTATAGATAAAAATGTCTTTGCAAATAACTCAACTACTATGACAAGTATGCCCCCTTCATTATGGATTGATTTAAGAGAAGGAAGCAAGCTGTACATGAGGAGTAACATGGTTTATAAAAACAATGCTCCCAATTACGGAGCGGTAGCCATATTTTTCAACACGGGGGGAGGTTCAGCATACATAATTAACAACACTCTAACAACAAATGGTGCAACAGATAGCACAACAAACTACGGGGGCGGATTGTATATAAATGCTGGAGGTGAACCCGCAGATGTACATATTTATAACAATATATTTTGGGAAAATACTACACAGGTAGCAGGCGACTATGGTGAGGATCTTTATATAAATGCATTCAGCACGAACAACCAGTTTTCAGTAAACCTTTATAACAACCTATTTTCCCTTAATGCAAGCTTTGATCCCGTCAACGATTCCGGAACGGATCCGAACATCCTTGAGTCGGAAGACATTTATATATCAAATACGTTAAACTACAATTATGGCGGTAATATAAAAAGTGATCCCTCCTTTGTAGATCCCACCACTGATGACTACCACATACAACCCACATCACCCGCCAAGGATACAGGTCTGAACTCCGCCCCCTTCTTACCCTTAGAAGACATAGATAATGAACCAAGAATAATGAGTGATGTAGATCCACCCGCGGTTGATATAGGAGCGGATGAGATAGCCTATCCCACACCAGATATATTGGTAAATACGGAAGAATACTACTTTGGAGAACTTTTAACCGGTGAGTCTTCAACCTTTATACTCAACATAAGTAACAACGGTGTGAGTCCGAGTACGCTGACATTGAATGACATAAGTATAGTTAATGAAGATCCGAGTGGTAGTTTTACGATAACAAATGATACATGCACTGGGCAAAACCTGAATGTAGGGGAATCCTGCTCCGTTGAGATAAGGTTCACAGCGCTACGCGGAGGATGGCACACAGGAGAGGTAAGGATACTATCCAACGACATAGATGAGGGAGATCTGAGGGTACTTTTAAGAGGTCTAGGCATTCAGAGATTTCCAGAAATAGAAGTAAACCCCGTAACAAAAGATTTCGGATCCGTGGATATGGAGAAGGAATATATATTCACATTAAATGTTAACAACATGGGTACGGGGGATCTTCTTATCTCGGAGGTGACTCTGTCAGACACCTTTAATTTCTCCATCCTTGAAGATACATGTACCGGCAATCCCATAAATCCGTCGGGAAGTTGTACACTACAGATAAAATTCCTTCCTCTCGTTGAAGGAAATATTGAAGCATATCTTTATATAAAATCCAACGATGTTGATGAGCAAATAGTAAGTGTTTATATGACCGCAAATGTTAAGGCAAATCCTGTACTTTCACCTTCTCCCGACCTTTTAGATTTCGGAAAGGGTAAGATAGGAAAGGACAGGATAGTTAAAGAGATAACGCTTAAAAATACAGGAACTGGTAAGCTGGTTATAAAAAGTATAACTCTGAGCGACTATCAAAACTTCGGAATTGAAAAGGACTGTAAGGGTGTCAGTATAAAAAAGGGTGAATCATGTATCTTAAAGGTCTTTTTCTCACCCGCCAAGGAAGGTAAGATTGAAGCCAAAATATATATTGAATCTAATGATATAAACGAGAGTGTTAAAACCGTAGCTTTAAAAGGCGAGGGTATAAAAGAGAAAATACCGACATCCAAAGAAATAAGAGAGATAAATTTAGGATGCAGGGCAGGAACAGACTTCCTGCCCCTTCTTATAATCCTATTTGCGATGTTAAGAAGGCTGTTTAGGTAGAAATTTCTACTCTGCCGTTTTCATCGTATATATATAGTTTTCCTTCTTCCTCATCACGGGCGCGTTTGTGCGCACCATCACACATAGGGAAAGTTTTTGAAAGACCGCATTGGCATATATAGTAAGTTTTATCAGAAGTTTCAAGCTTATAAGGTTCCTTTGCTGTACATTTAACAAGTCTCGCCATTTCCACACCTCCTTCGGGGTTTATAACTCCTATTATAATATTTCACTGCACAGAAACTGGTCCCACTATAGAATAGGTTGATGTATTACAAGGATCACCCATATCTACTGGTCTCGGGCTCCAGCATGCAAAATCAACTGAAGCAACAGCTACACAGTAATTACCAGGATTCAACCCAGTTATAGTATAACTACCACCATATACAGGCATCTGATACTCTAAACCATCCAAAGAACTCACAACAGTATTCGCCCTATTCCAAAATTGACAACTTGAACAATCAGGATTACAACTTGTCACAGGAGCATAAAATACCAAATACCCCATAAAGTCCCTCTCATTGTTATTAGCATTCCATGTAACACTTATACTACCACTTCCACCCACAGCCTGCACCCCAGTAGGAGCAGAAGGTGGCGTTGAATCTCTCCCATACTCTATAGTGCCATCACCATCACCATCTCCCTCAGGGGGTAGATAAGCTGTATCAAGTGAGTATTTTGGTGGTCCCATCATTCCTCCCCAAGAACCGCCGAAACTTGATAGGAAATTACCTATAAGATCCCACTCATTGGTGTGCACCTTTCTATCCGGGAATCCGTAAGAAGGATTGTTCCATAAATAGTAAGGCATTATTGAAAAGTCAGCTGAAGGAGGCCACCAATGCATGCCTCCAGAAGGTTGTCCCCTTAAAGTGGGAGGCTGAAGAACTTGCCCAGCTCCAATTGGTGGATCAGCAACACCAAGATCAGTAACCCACTGCATATCAGAATTCCAATCAGCCCCACCCGCGGTAGGCCCGTGACACTTATGACAATAGGTCATATAAAGTTCCCTTCCATCCCTTAACCCCTGCGTCCCAGGATCGCTGTAAACTGACGGATTAGCCTCTTGCACAAACCAGTTGATCATCGCCTCCCTCTGCTGTGCATCCGGTATGCTTCCCCCTGTCACTATCCTCCTCTGTATCATCCTGTTCACTGTCTTCGTCCAATGTACTATGTCCTTACCCAAAGGCATGGCATCCCATCCATATACTATTCCCACATACAATGACATTCCCCTCGTTAGCCTCTTGTTATTCGTAGCACTCCCTATCACTATCCCATGACATGTTCCACACGCCGCCTGCGCTATAAGTTCAGGCTTGCTTACAGGTATATAACCACAACAACCAGGCGGTGCATTGCTCACAAGCCAATTAACTATCCTGTTAAAGATCGTCCCTCCTTGACCTCCCGGTACTATCGCTCCATTCACATTTATCATCCTCCCCACTGTTATCTCCCAATCTTGTTGCCCCTTCCCGTCAAATAACCACATGTCAAGTCCAGGACTGACTGTCAGGATCTTCTCATAACCTCTTATGCCGTGACATGACCCGCATACCGCACTCACTATCTTCTCATCACTCCATGTGGATACATCCCCACAACACCCTGGTCCGAAGTTGTTCTCAAGATAGCTCACTATCTTGCAGTAGGGTGTCGTTGGATCTACACTGCAGTCATTCACTCCCCCTGGTACGGGACAGCCGTTCTTTTCTATCATCCTCGCTACGGTAAATGCCCAGTCATTCCTTGTCCCTGGTTGTTTCCCGTCCAAGAGTGTTACATCCACTCCTATTGCATTAAGGGTTATCCTTTGGTTTGCTACTACTAATCCGTGACATATTCCGCAAAACATTTGGGTGAGTTCTTCCCCTGTCTTTGTTGAAAGGTCTGGCTGTGGTATTGCAAGGTTGGTGAGGTAGTTCACTATCTTGTCTACCGCTTGCCCGTTTATGCCTCCTGGTACTGGACAGTTGTTCTTGTATATCATCTTCTCTACTGTCTCTCTCCATCCTTTTGCGTCTTTGTTAAGGGGTAGTTCTATGTCCCAGAATTTGTTTCCTGTTGTTATTCTTTGTCCGTTTATTACTAATCCGTGACATGCTCCGCAGTAGACTTGGGTTAGTTGTTGTCCTGTTGCTGTGTTTGGATCAAGGTGTTGTCCTACATTTGGTCCTACGTTGGTGTTTAGCCAGTTTACTATTCTTGTGAATATTTGTCCTTGTGTTCCTCCTGGTATGGCACATCCGTTCTTTTCTATCATTCTTCTTACTGTCTCTGACCAGTCTTGTTTTCCTGCTGGTATTTTTATGTCTCCTCCTAAGGGGCTTTTTGTTACTCTCATTATGATGTTTGAGGGGTTGTTGGCGTCTATTATTACTATGCCGTGACATGTCCCGCAGGCCAATTTTACGAGTTCTGTATCATCTGTAGGTAGTAATTGGGTTGTTAGGGCGGGTCCGTAGTTTTCTGCAAGATACTTTACTATTTTGTTGTATGTTGGGCTATTCACTCCCCCGGGTACTGGACAGTTGTGTTGTTCTATCATCTTTGTTACTGTCTTTCTCCATTCTTCTTCTGTCTTTCCTTGTAATAGGGTTATTTGGGGCTTTCCTTCCGCTTCCGCTATTATTTTGTCACCTACTTTTAGGCTATGACATTGTCCGCATAGTTCTTGGACAAGGGTGGGTATTGACTTATTAACCTTTATCTCAGCCCTTTTGTATTCACCGCACCCATGGATTGCAAATACCACAAACACCAACGTAGCAACCAGTCCGATAGATCCTCTCATCAACATTAAAATTATTCCTTCATGCAGGAAGTGTCAAATAAATTTACACATGCTATTAAGTGTAAGAGTTAAGGGTAAAATTATTTTGTGCAAGCTGTCATTCTCGCAGCGGGTATAGGAAGAAGATTAGGAGAGATAACAAAAGAAATACCTAAATGCATGATAGAGGTAAACGGTAAAACTCTTATAGAATCATCCATATCAAACCTTTACAAGGCAGGCATAAAAAGGATAATATTGGTAGTGGGACATGGTAAAGAAAAGCTTATTCATCATGTTAAGGAAAGATTTTCCGATAAGGTAGATTTCGTGTTTATAGAGAACAAGGATTACAGGGAAACTAACAATATATACTCCCTATATCTTGCAAGGGACCTTCTTACGGAAGACGATACTGTACTTCTTGAAAGCGATCTTATATACGATTTTTCCATAATTGATAGATTACTCAGAGATGAAAGGGAAGTTCTTGCGGTGGTTGATAAATATAAATCATGGATGGACGGCACGGTTGTGAAAGTAGATGAAGAAGATAATATAACAGCCTTTATTCCCAAAGAGTTTTTTGATTACAAAGAAATAGATGAGTACTATAAAACAGTGAATATATACAAGTTCAGTAAGGAGTTTATGAAAGAGGTTTACCTGCCCTTCCTGAAGGCTTATATTGAGGTGTTCGGAAAGAAAGAGTATTACGAACTTGTTTTGAGGGTAATATCCGCCCTTGAAAGGGCAAATATAAAAGCACTTAAACTTAATGGAGAAAGGTGGTATGAAATTGATACAGTCCAAGATATTAAGAATGCGGAATGCATATTCTCAGATACTCCGGAAATAAAGTTAAACAATATAAAAGAAAGATACGGAGGTTACTGGAGATTTCCATACATCAAAGACTTCTGCTATCTTGTTAATCCTTACTTTCCACCACCAAAGATGATTGAAGAGATAAAAACATACTTTAATGATTTACTATGCCAATATCCTTCTGGACAAAAAACTCAAAATCTCTTAGCTTCTCTTATGTTTGATATAAAAGAAGATTACATCACCGTAGGCAACGGTGCATCCGAACTTATAAAGGCCCTGGCAAATAATATTAAAGGTAAAATAGGTATTGTATTCCCTACCTTTGATGAATATCCCGCATGCTTTAAAGATGTTGAAGCTTACTTTCCCACAAGAGAAGACCTCAGTTACGGAATTGAAGAGTTAGAACACCTTCTTAAAAAATGTGAAATATTGCTTTTGATAAATCCCGATAACCCCAGGGGTAACTATATACAGTTTAACGATGTGTTGACCTTATTGGAACTTGCACAATACAAAGGCAAAACAGTAATAATAGACGAATCCTTCATAGATTTTTCCCGGGAAGGTGAAAGTGGGAGCTTACTTAAAAACGAAATACTTGAAAGGTTTCCGAACCTTGTAGTTGTAAAAAGCATAGGCAAGACCTACGGAATTCCGGGTTTAAGGTTGGGAGTTATTGCAACAGCGGATAGGAATATAACGGAAAAAGTCAGAAAGTATCTTCCCATTTGGAATATAAACTCCTTTGCTGAATTTTTCCTCCAAATAATAAACAAATACAAAGATAGCTATAAAGAGGCATGCGAAAGAATCAAAAAGGAAAGGGAATGGCTTTATAAAGAACTGAGCAGTATAAGTTTCCTAAGAGTACTACCATCCGAAGCTAACTACTTCATGTGTGAGGTAAAAGATAAATTTTCCTCAAAAGAGCTTACACTTAAACTCATTGAAAAGAACATACTTATTAAGGATCTTTCGGATAAAAAAGGCGTAAGGGGTAACTTTGTTAGAATAGCAGTAAGGGAAAGGGAAAACAACAAAATATTGATTGATGCACTAAAGGAACTGGATAATGATTGACAAAGAAACCCTGCGTAAAGCCCAAATGCTCATGTTAGAGATACTCGTTGAAGTTGATAAAGTATGCAGGAATGAAGGAATAAAATACTGGCTTGATAGTGGCACACTCTTAGGGGCTATAAGACATAAGGGCTTCATTCCCTGGGATGACGATCTTGATATATGTATGCCCGTTGAGGACTACGACAGATTTTTAAGAATAGCTCAAAAGCTCCTACCTTCTTTTTTATTTCTACAAACTAAAAAAACAGACAAAGGATACAGGAGGGATTATGCAAAAGTAAGAACCTCTAAGGGAAGGATACTTGAAGATAAGGAGTTAAAAAAGAACAGAAAAGGTTACCACCAAGGCATATTTATTGACATATTCCCCTGTATAACCATAGATGCTTCGGATTACAAAACCTACAGAATCCTATCCTGGCTTAAAGCCTATCCAGCGGAAAGATACACAGGCAGTGAAAAATTGAGGCGTTTTTTCATAAAGCTCGGGAGAAAGTTACATAAAGGTTGGAACAAAGATGATCTTATTGTTGTAAGAAGCCTTGAGTTCGTTGAACCCGACTTTGGGATAAAACTCAAAGATCTTTACCCCCTGAAGGAAGGAGAATTTGAGGGCTACAAGTTTCTTATACCCTTTAATCCAGACGCCTACTTGAAATCTCTTTACGGCGAAAATTATATGGAACTGCCCCCTCCCGATAAGAGGATAACCCATGCCTCGCTTATAGAGATATATGATAATATTTAGGATGAAATTACTGGTTGCCCTCATTATTCTCGGTGTATCTTTGTATTTTGCATACCTTGTAAAAAACAGGATACTTGAATTCCAGTTCAGAGTAGAAAAGGAAAAGTTTCCTGTACTTAACATTCTTTCCAATGTGGCTTATATATCCATAGCCATTATAGGCGTGTTAACATCCCTAAATATAATGGGCGTAGATATAACAACTCTTGTTGTAGGCGTAGGTATAATTGGGCTTGCTGTTGGTTTTGCATTGAAGGATATAATTTCAAATATAACAGCGGGTATAATGATAATGCTTTACAGCCCATTTAGGGTAGGAGAGTACATAAGGGTGTCGGGTTACGAAGGTAAAGTGGTTGAGATAAATCTGAGGTATACAGTTATTGAAAGGGAAGGTTCAAAGATACTTGTACCTAACGCAACAATGTTTAAAAATATTATTACGATTAGCAAAGTATAGAATATAAAATAAATTTAACTTTAAGGAGGTAAAGGATGATACCTATGGAAGAGAAAGAAAACAAGGTGCAGGATGAGATATTAGAAATGTATAAAAACAAAGGTGTACCCATAACCGTATATTTAACACGGGGTAACAGGATAACCGGTAAGGTTGTAAACTATGATAAATACACAATATTGCTTGAAGTTGAAGGGCAACACAATCTCATATACAAACACGCAATAAGCACAATAATAGCGGAAGGTAAATGAGAGCAATACTTGTAGGTATATGGAAAGATAAAGAAAGCAGAGAAGAGGTAAAGGAATCCCTTAAAGAACTTAAGGGCCTCGTAAAAGCTCTCGGGGGTAAAACCCTCGGATATGTTATACAGAAAAGGAACAGCCCGGATCCGAGATACTTCATAGGTGAGGGTAAAGCAAAAGATTTATCCTTAATAGTAAAGGGTATAGGAGCGGATGCGATAATCTTTGACGACCCCCTTACATCTTCACAGATAAGAAATATAGAAAGCCTTATACCTGTTAAGATACTTGATAGATCAGATTTGGTACTTGAGATATTTTCAAAAAGGGTAAGGACAAAAGAGGCAAAGCTTCAGGTTGAACTCGCCAAACTGACTCACGAACTCCCAAGAATTTATGGAAGAGGTAAAGAATTATCAAGGCTCGGGGGTAGTGTGGGAACAAGGGGACCAGGTGAGCAGGAATCGGAAATAAGAAGAAGGCTTATAAAGGCAAAAATACACAGGATAAAAAAGGAACTGCAAGAGGTAAGAAAGAGGAGAAAAGAACAGCGTAAAAGGAGGGAAAAGGAAAAAAATACAATAAAGGTAGCCATAACGGGATACACAAATGCAGGTAAATCAACCCTGATGAATGCACTTACAAAGAGCAAAGTGCTTATAGCGGATATGCCTTTTGCTACCCTTGATACCAAAACAGCGGTTCGTTATACAAGTGAAGGTGTAAAACTCATATTCACTGACACGGTGGGATTCATAAAGAAGATACCTCCAGAGCTTATAGAATCCTTTAAGGCAACACTTGAAGAAGTTAAAGAGGCGGACCTTATTCTTCATGTAGTTGATATATCCGTTGGAAACTGGCTTGATAACATAAAAACGGTTAAAGATATTCTCGCAGAAATAGGTGCAGGAGATAAACCGGTTCTATACGCACTTAACAAGGCGGATAAACTGATTGATTCACCGGAAGACCTTAACAGCCTTACCCATCCCCTTCTTGTAGATAGCAAAGGTATACCCATCTCCGCGGAGAAAGGATGGGGAATTAACAAGCTAATAGAAGAAATAATCAGATTTTCATCCGATATATCAGAGAGCGAAGGAGAGAGTGGTTGATTGATATAGAAAAGGAAAAGCTCTTAGACACGTTAAGGCAGATCATATACAAGTTGACGGGAAATTACTATCCAGATGAAAGACTCAAGATGCTTGAGTATAAAGTAAGCGGAATAATAAAGGAGATGATAACAGCAGGCAATAAAGCTGAGGATATCATTGACCATATAATAAAAAACGAAGAAATACAAAAAAAACTAATTAATCTCATAACCGTGCCAGAAACCAGATTTTTTAGGGAAACAGAACAACTTGAAACCATAAAAAAATATATTTTCCCCAAATTAACAGAACCCATATTTATAGCAAGTGCAGGATGTTCCACAGGAGAAGAAGCATACACAATAGCCATGATGCTAAAGGATTCAAAATTAAGAGGAAAGGTGGTGGGAATGGATATAAATGAAATAGCTTTATCCAAAGCGAAAGAAGGAAAGTATTCGGATAAAACAATATCACAGATACCTATGCCTTACAGAGAATTCGTGGAAAAAGGTGAGGATTATATAAAGATTAAGGACGAAATTAAAAAAATGGTTGAATTTACTAAGGCAAATTTAATTAACAGAGCTGACTTTGAAAGATTCAAAGAGCATTTCCATATAGTGATGTGCAGAAATGTATTGATATATTTTGACAAAAAATCAAAAAAAACAGCTTTAGAAAATATAAGAATTTCTCTAAGGGAAGAAGGATACCTTGTACTTTCCTCAACAGAAATGCTCACTTCTGAATTTAAAGAAGGCTTTGAAGCAATAAGGTTTGACAAATTCATGTTCTACAGGAAAAAATCATGATAAGGACAGTAATTGTTGATGATTCAACAGTTGTTAGATCTATCCTTAGGAAAATACTTGAAAAGCATCCTGATATAAAGGTTGTAGGAGAAGCATCCAATGGCAAGGAACTACTTGATAACATAGGCACATGGAAGCCTGATATAGTAACCCTTGATGTAAATATGCCAGTTATGGGAGGCTTGGAAGCCCTCCCACTTATAAAAGACAAATGTCCCAAATGTAAGGTTATAATGATAAGCGCACTGACAAAGGAAGGTGCGAAGGAAACAATAGAAGCTTTAAATAAAGGAGCAATAGATTTCATACCCAAACCCAAAAGCTACTCCCATATATTTGAATTTGAAAAGGAAATAATAAACAAGATAAGGGCAGCATATTCTTCCGAAAGGCTTATAGATAACATTTCAAGGGATAAAGTAATTACACCAGAATTGCCTACAGTAACCCACGATCATCTGGAAAAGCATACCGCTGTCGTAATAGGCGTGTCAACAGGAGGTCCTCCAACACTCAGTAAAATATTGCCCAAAATTGAAAAGGATTTTCCTGCACCAATACTTGTTGCAATTCATATGCCTGATACCTTCACGAGCAGTTTCGCAGAACATCTCAACGCCAAGTGCAAACTGACAGTGAAAGAAGCGGAAGATGGAGAAAAATTAGAAAAAGGAACGATATATATATCACGGGGCAGAATAAATATGAAGGTAAAAGGCACACCTCCAGATGTACACATTGTTTATGAAGAACCCAAGGGTAGTATATACGTACCTTCGGTTGACGAACTGTTTTTTTCCGCATCAGAAGTTTTTAAGAGCAACACCATAGGAGTTGTTCTTACTGGTATGGGTAATGACGGTTCAAAGGGAGTGATTGAAATAAAGAAGAGGGGAGGGATAACGATTGCGGAAGATCCTAAAACCGCAATACTTTGGGCTATGCCCCAAAATGCGATAAACACAGGAAGTGTGGATTATGTAGTTCCTGCGGAACAGATACCTTCACTACTTGAAAGACTTACAAAGGGTGTTAAGGTGAAAGGAGGTTACCATGAACATAAAGGAAGTTGATCTAATCAACGGGCATGTTCTCTATGATGACGGAGAACATCAGTTCATATGGCTTGGTTGGGAAGAGAAGGAAGGAACCCATGCTGTGCAGGTAAATCAGTACCTTATTATTAACAGGGGCAAGGGTATCCTGCTTGATCCCGGAGGTGTTTACACATTTCCCAAGGTTATAGCAAATCTTGCTACCTACATAAGCCCAGATGACATTATAGCCATAATATTTTCCCATCAGGATCCGGATGTCTCTTCTGGGGCAGCATTGTGGCTTAATAACACACCCGCTACAATTTATATAAGTAAGCTGTGGGAAAGGTTTATACCCCACTTCGGCATATACAACCTTGACAGGATAGTGGCGGTCCCGGACAGCGGTATGACAGTTGATCTGCCTACGGGTGATAAGATTGAAATAATACCCGCCCACTTTTTACACAGTGTGGGACAGATAAATGCCTTTGATAGGAGATCCGGCATACTCTTTACGGGAGATATAGGAGCTGCAGTTTTTAGAGACAAGAAATATCTATTTGTAACCGATTTTGAGGAGCATGTAAAATTGATGGAAGGATTTCACAAAAGATACATGAACGGCAACGTTGCATGCAGAAAGTGGGTGGAAATAGTAAGAAGATTGAACCCTAAGATGTTAGCTCCTCAGCACGGAGCCATTTTTGAAGGGGCGAGTGTTAATAAATTCCTGGATTGGCTTTACAACCTAAGGTGCGGTCTTGATCTTATAGACCAAATATACGGGGTGTAAGGATGGATCAGGTAAAGCATTTAAAGGAAACATTAAAGGCTGTATCAAAAAAATTACACAAGGATGTTTTAAATGAATCGCTTTTCAAAAAGATAAATGATATAACCTCAATACAAATAGAAGATATTAAAAATCAATCCACCGCTATAGGAACATCAGTGGAAGAGCTTAATCAAACTACAAAAAACATGGCTGAGAACAGTTATGAGATAAAGAAAGGTATGGAAGAGTTCATGGACAGAAGTAAAAAGCTAAAAAACACCATATCAGAAAGGAAAAAAGAAGTCCTTAAAGCTGTTGAAGATATGAACAGTATTGTACAAGGTCTTGAGGAGTTGATAAAATTTTCCGACCAAATTAATAAAACAATAAAACAGATATATTCAATAACTGAACAAACAACCATATTGGCTTTGAACGCATCAATAGAGGCGGCGAGGGCTG
>JALWWX010000011.1 GCA_027078675.1 Aquificales bacterium
AGGAAGGCATCAAAGGAAAGGATAGGAAGGATACTAAGAAATGAATGAGATAATAAGATTTGAAAGGGTAAGAAAGGTTTTTGAAGGAAGGGTTGAAGCACTAAAAGGTGTTGACCTTTCCATAAAAAGGGGGGAGTTTGTGGGTATAATGGGACCTTCGGGTTCGGGCAAAAGTACACTGCTTCACCTGATGGGCGGAATAGAGAAACCCACGGAAGGAAGGATATTTATTGACGGGATAGATATAACAAAGCTCTCGGAAGATGAACTTGCGGAACTCAGAAGAAAAAGGATCTCCTATATATTTCAGTTCTTTTATCTACTGCAAGATTTTACATGTATTGAAAATTTAACGGTTGTGGGAAGGATAGGGGGAATAAGGAATCCGGAAGAAAGGGCAAAGGAGATATTAAAAAGGATAGGACTTGAGGAAAAGGCTTACGATTTTCCTTCAAATCTTTCGGGGGGACAACAGCAGAGGCTGGCAATAGGAAGGGCTTTAATGATTGATGCGGAAATAATAATAGGGGATGAGCCTACGGGTAATCTTGACAGGCAAAATGCGGAATCTGTTTTCAATCTGTTTAAAGAGATAAATAAGGAAAGGGGAGCAACAATAATAATTGCAACCCACAATGACTCCCTGAAACCCTATTTCGGAAGGATAATACGCCTTGAAGACGGAAAGATTGTTTAACTTTCCAAAACCGCACCCTCGGAAGCGGATTTTACGAGCTTAGCATACCTCCTTAGCCAGGGACTGGGTATATCCTTCTCCTTAGGTTTGAAATTCTTAAGTCTCCTTTTAATCTCATCCTCATCTACAAGAAGCTCTAATTTCCTTGAAGGAATATCAATAAGTATTTCATCTCCGTCCCTTACTATACCTATGGGACCGTATGCGGAAGCCTCGGGAGACACATGACCAACACAAGCACCCCTCGTTCCGCCAGAAAACCTCCCATCTGTAATGAGGGCAACCTTATCTCCCAAACCCATACCCATTATGGCAGAAGTGGGAGAGAGCATCTCCCTCATACCCGGTCCCCCTTTGGGACCCTCGTATCTTATTACAACCACATGCCCAGGCTTTACCTTGCCTCCCATAATACCCTCTATAGCTTCCTCCTCAGAATCAAAACATATAGCCCTGCCCTTGAATACCAACATCTTCTCATCAACACCCGCTGTTTTGACAACTGCCCCTTCTGGAGCAAGATTGCCGAAAAGTATGGCAATACCTCCCTCCTTTGAATAAGGATCTTCTAAGCTTCTTATAACCTCGCCGTCCGCATCGGGTGCGGACTCCGCAATTTCCCTTAAAGTTTTACCGCTGACCGTAGGCTGATCACCGTCAATAAGACCTCCTTTTAAAAGCTCCTTAAGTATGGTGGGTATGCCTCCCACCCTGTCCAGATCCTCAATGTGATAATGTGAAGAGGGTGCTATTTTACATATATTAGGTGTTCTTTTTGATATTTCATTTATATCCGCAAGATCGTACCTTATTCCGCCCTCCCTTGCAATTGCAAGAAGGTGAAGCACAGTATTGGAAGAGCCTCCCATGGCTATATCAACCGCAAAGGCATTATCAAAGGCCCTTTTATCCACAATATCCCTCGGCTTTATATTATTTTTAAGAAGCTCCATTATCCTCCTGCCCGCCTCCCTTGCAAGCATCTCCCTTCTGGGATCAACGGCAAGTATGGTTCCGTTTCCGGGAAGGGCGAGACCCAAAACCTCCGTTAAACAGTTCATAGAGTTTGCAGTAAAGAGACCAGCACAGCTCCCGCATGTGGGACACGCATTCTGCTCTATAACCGCCAGTTGACCCTCGTCTATCTCACCCTTTTTAAGCTTGCCTATACCCTCAAAAACAGATATAAGATCCACCTTCTTACCCTCAACCTCACCCGCCTTCATGGGTCCACCGCTTACAAAGATCGTGGGAATATTTAACCTCATTGTAGCCATCAACATACCGGGCACTATCTTGTCGCAGTTAGGTACGCAAACAAGGGCATCAAGCTGATGGGCTTGTACCACCGTTTCAATACAATCAGCTATTAGCTCCCTTGAGGGAAGGGAATATCTCATACCGTAGTGACCCATCGCTATACCGTCGTCAACACCTATAACATTGAATTCAATAGGTACACCCCCCGCCTTCCTTATCTCCTCCTTTATAGGCTCCACAAACTCCCTGAGGTGAACATGACCCGGAATTATATCTATATAGGAGTTTGCTATCCCTATAAGGGGTTTATCCATATCCTCCTCGGACAGACCGCACGCCCTCAAGAGTGCCCTGTGGGGCGCCCTTTCTATTCCTTTTTTTATAATGTCACTTCTAAGCTCCATTATTCACCTGGTTAACCGAACCGCACATTTGTGCAGTTCAGTGCCGGGCTATTTATACCCCGCCTATTCAGGGTGCCCAGAAACCCGGCAGGCGGCATTTGAGCACCCATAGGCCCTGTCCCAGGTCCCAGGATCTCACGCCCTTGAAGGGTTCTCCCCACGTCCCCTGAAATGAGTAACCGCTTCAGGGGAGAGAGACACCTGGGAGTTTCTTGTCTCTCAGGGGAGAGTGCAGTCAGCACCGCTACCCCCAGCACTCGCCAGAGATTATAC
>JALWWX010000012.1 GCA_027078675.1 Aquificales bacterium
ATTCCGCCAGCATACAGAACAGATAAAGGATAAAGGCAACGGGTTGGTAAACTATATACCATATACCCTTTTCAATCTGTGAATTAACTATCTCAACGGTACTCAGACTACCCGCTATCAAGATAACACCGAGTACCGCAAATCCCAGTACAACCTCATAGCTAACTATCACAGCAGCCTTCCTGAGAGATCCTATAAAGGCGTACTTTGAGTTTGATGCCCATCCCGCAAATATGGTTCCGTAAACCGCAATAGATCCCATCGCAAACACTATAAGCAATCCTATGTTGACATCTGAGATGATGGGTTTTATCTCCCTACCGAATACGGTAAAGGAAGGTCCAAATGGAACAACAGAGAAGATTAAAAAGGATGGGACAAGGGCTAATATTAAAGCAAGGTAATATACCGGTACATCCGCACCTCTTGGTATTATGGACTCTTTTGTCACAAGCTTTACACCGTCCGCTATAGGTTGGAAAAGACCGAAAGGTCCCACAACGCTCGGACCCATACGCGCCTGTATATGGCCCGCCACCTTCCTCTCAACCCATGTAAGGTAGGCTCCGAGTCCCAAACCTACAAGCAGTACAACAGCTATCTTACCTAAGGCTATAAGCACATCTATTATCATCTGTCCGTCTCTCCCACAACAGGATCAAGACTTCCAAGTAAGGCAATAGCATCAGCTATGGAACCTCCCTGGATAAGCTTCGGGAATATGGATAGATTGTATAAAGCCCCTGATCTTATCCTTAGTCTGTAGGGTCTTGAATCTCCCTTTGAATGAATAAAAAAGCCGAGTTCTCCCCTGGGATTTTCCGCTGAAGAGAAAACCTCACCGGGAGGTGCCTCCTCACCGTGAACTACTATTCTGAAATTCTTTACCATGTCCTCAAGATCATTGAAAACATCTTGTTTGGGAGACATAACGGCGGGATGCTTCTTATTTATATAGGGTGCTGACTTAGGAAGTTTCTCAAGCTTTTCTACACACTGCTCTATTATCCTTAAACTCTGAACCATCTCCTCCATTCTTACGAGATATCTGTCGTAAACATCCCCAACCTCTCCTACGGGTATATCAAAATCAACCTCATCATAAGCAGCATAAGGTTCCAGCTTCCTCAGATCGTATGGAACTCCCGAACCCCTTGCAACCGGTCCGCTCAAACCGTAGGCATGAACATCCTCCTTGGTTATTATGCCCTTATCCTTTGTCCTTCTAAGCCATATCCTGTTCCTTGTAAGAAGGGAATGGTACTCCTTTAATCTTCCGTAGAAATCTTTAACAAAGGCTTTTACAACATCCAAGGTGCCTTCCGCAAGATCGTAGTGTACACCCCCTATCCTTAAAAAGGCTGTGGTAAGCCTGTATCCCGCATTTCCCTCAATTATATCCATTATCTTTTCCCTTTCCCTGAAGGCATACAAAAAGACTGTTAAAGCACCGAGATCCAGTGCGCCAGTACCGAGCCATAATAGATGGGAGTTTATTCTTTGAAGCTCCGCAAACATTGTCCTTATGTATTTTGCCTTTTCGGGAACCTCTATCCCTAAAAGTTTTTCTACAGCTTGGACATAAGAAAGCTCGTTGCAGATGGCGGAAATGTAATCCATCCTGTCCGTGTAGGGCAGGAACTGGAAGTAATGAAGGTGTTCCGCTATCTTTTCCATACCCCTGTGGAGCTGTCCCAGGATAACATCACACTGAACTACCTCTTCACCTTCAAGATCAAAAAGGAACCATATAGTACCGTGCGTACCAGGATGAAGGGGTCCCCAGTTAAGAACGAGCTGTGCCTTCTTTTTAAGCCTTGCCCGTTCTGTCCTTTCTATATCCTCAAGGGTAGCTATCTTTGTGTGAACAAGCTCAAAATCATGACTGGGTGGATCTTCCCTTCCCGCCAAAACTTCTGTAAGGGAAGGTAGCTCCTCCTCTTTATAACCTTCCAGGGGAAAGTCTTTTCTTAAGGGGAAGTGGGGATATCCCTCCCAAAGAAACATTCTTCTGAGGTTCTCATGACCCTCAAACTCTACACCGAACATATCATAGGCTTCCCTCTCACCCCACTTAGCCCCGGGCCAAAGGTCAGTAACGGTGGGAAGCCTACCGTTATGCGCCCACGTTTTAACAATTACCCTTTCATTATAGTCAGGATTATATAGTATATATACTCCTTGAAATCTTTCCTCCCTCTCCGGGAAATCTATACATGTAAGATCTACAAAGTGTTTGAAGCCTTCTTCATCCCTCAGATATTTAAGAAAATCCTTAAATGTATCCTTACTGACCTCAAAGGATACCGCATGTTCGTACCTTGTTACATTTACATCCTTGTATCTATTTTTAATCCTCTCTTCCCTTTCTTTACTTATCCAAGGCATTACTCACCTCACACAAGCGCACCCTTTTCTATCTCTTTCCTGAACTCCTCAAAGTCTTTATCATACTTGTTAACTCCTTTCTCTTTAATTTTCTTTTGAAGCTGAAGTATTCCGTAAATTAGACCCTGAGGTGTGGGGGGGCATCCGGGAATATAAACATCAACAGGTATTATCCTGTCAACACCCTGAAGGGTTGAATAGGTCGGGAAAGGTCCACCAGCGGATGCACAACCACCCATGGATATACACCACTTGGGATCCGGCATCTGATCCCATATAAGCTTAAGCATGGGAGCCACCTTGTTAACTACCGTACCTGCAACTATAAGAACATCCGCCTGCCTCGGGGATGCCCTGAAAATAACGCCCAACCTGTCAAGATCAAATCTTGATGCGGCGGTATGCATCATCTCTATAGCACAACAGGCAAGCCCTATGGTAACGGGCCACAGGGCATTTCTTCTGCTCCATCTTAACAACACATCCACCCTTGTAGCAACAAAGCCGTTTGAATTTATAAAAGTCATGACATCACCTCCTTAAGTTTGCCATTTAAGTGCCCTCTTCCTAAGGGCATAAATAAAGCCCAAGAAAAGTATAAGAATAAAAAGTACAGCCTCTATAAGACCGTAAAGCCCTATTTCCTTAAACACCACCGCCCAAGGAAACAGGAAGGCAACCTCAATATCAAAAAGTATAAGGAGTAAACCGAACATATAGTAACCTTGCTTAAAGTTTCCTCGCGCTTCTTTATCATAAAGTGGTACTCCACACTCGTAAGGGTAGTCCTCCATAGGATCCCTTCTTTTAGCACCCAGGATGTCGTTCAGTACCGTCATAACCGAAGCTAAGGCCAAAGCTATTAGGAAGAAGATAAGAAATGCTCCGTATCCTTCCATCTATGCTCTCCGAGTGTCTTAAAAATATATCAGCATAATACTTTTTGTGTCAAGCAACAGAAAACTCCTTCTGAATAAATCTCTTCCATGTATCGGGCATCTTATCAAGCTCTTCCGTTGCTATGCTTCTTACCGCCTCCTCCGTACCTGCCGATCTACGCTTAGCTCTTATCTTAACATCACACACCTGAGGTTCATTTATAGGATGCCCTATCTTTGAAACCATATAGCAGTATGCCTCTTCAACCTCCTCTATTTCCCTTACAACCCTGTCCGCTATTATATTTGCAACCACATTGTAGATCTTACCTATGTGGGATACGGGATTTTTACCCGCAGCAGCCTCAAGACTCATGGGTCTGTAAGGTGTTATAAGACCGTTAACCCTGTTACCCCTACCCACCTGTCCGTCGTCACCCTGCTCTGCGGATGTCCCCGTTACAGTTATATAAACACTACCGTTATCATAATTGTCCGCAGTGTTTATGAATACTTCCACTTCCTTATCCGTAAGTGAACTTGCAAACTCAACAACCTTACTCCTTATCTCCTCTTTCCTTGCCTTATAGTCCTCAAGATCCTTTATATGACGGGAAACAAAGGCAAGGGCTATTGTCAGCCTTATTTTATCCTTTATCCTTACACCCATAACTTTAATATCCTCTCCTATCTCGGGATGCTTTAATTTCATATCCTCCGAATTCAGAAACCTCTCCGTATTTAAAACTATACTTTCAAGATCATTAAGGGGCGCAAAACCTACTCCAAAGGAAGTGTCATTGGCGAGGGGGACCTCCCCAGATTTTTGAAATCGTTCAAACAATTCAACAAGATCCCTGCTACCAGGTTTTATACGCGTATTTATAACCACATGCTTTGAAGGATCTATATTCCTCAGGTTCTCGGATAGCCATTGCTGAATAGTTTCTATGGCAAGCTCCTCAACGGGTAGTCTTTTATCGCCTTTTTCTTTTATAGCCCTTCCAACAATATATATTTCTATAGGAGAGATAACCCTTCCTCCGCCGAATACAGGTTCCGCTATACCCCCCACAAGAAGAGCTTTATCAACATTGTGATGCATTATTGCCCCGAACTCCTCAATATACATCTTTGAGAGGGCAACGGACAGCTCTTCCGCCACGGAGTCACAGATAGTATCAGGATGCCCTATGCCTTTCCTCTCCACAATCTCGGCGTATTGGGTACCCACCTTTTCAAATTCAAGGGAAGATACAATTATGTTTGCCATTCAATGACCTCCTTGCTCAAAAAGTTTTTTACCTTCCCCTATAAGCTCCTCTGTTTTCTCAGGTGTAGGAGCCTCCGCATAGATCCTTATAAGGGGTTCCGTACCCGAAGCCCTGAAGAGAATCCAGCTGTCATCGGGAAATATCAGTTTTAAGCCGTCAATCGTTAGTATCTTTGACACCTTATATCTTCCGAGGGAATCGGGAGGATTCTCCACCATGCTTTTGAGCTTCTCCTTCGCTTTGTTGTCCGCATGCATATCAACCCTTTTATAGTAGGCACTGCCGTATTCAGCCATTATCTCATCTATTATTTCCGATAGGGGCTTCTCCGAAAGGAGCATGTATTCAAGAATGTAGAGGGCGGAAAGCAAACCGTCCCTTTCCGGCAGAAAATCTGGAAATCCGTAACCTCCGCTTTCCTCACCGCCGAATATAACCTTTTCCTTAAGGATTACTTCATTTATATTCTTAAATCCGACCGGTACCTCCTTCAGCTCTATACCTTCCTTACTGCATATCCTGTCAGCCAAATAGGTTGTTGACACAGTCTTTACAACACAGCCCTCTTTTAGACCTTTGTTTCTTATAAGGTGAAGGAGTAAAAGCACATAAACCATCTGGCTGTTTACAAAATTTCCCTTCTCATCTACAAAGGCTACCCTATCACCGTCTCCATCGTTTGCAATGCCTACCTGCGCCCCCACAGCCCTGACTTTCTCCTTCAAAATGCCAAGATACTTCTCTATGGGTTCGGGGGGATGTCCCCCAAAGAGAGGATCCCTCCAGTTTCTTATATTAAGCACCTCTATCCTCGTATCTTTTAAAACATCACCAAGCAAGCCTGCAGAGGTCCCGTACATGGCGTCATGCACTACAACAACTTCCTTTTCCCTGAAAAGCTCCAGATCCAAATACTCCCTGACCTTGTTTATATACTCCTGCCTTATTTCAACCCATTCCTCTTTATAATTTCCTACAGGCTCAACTTCTATATTTGAAAGCTCCTTCTCAACAAGACCTACAAAAGAAGGAGTTGCGGATCCTCCGAAACCCTCTTTTATCTTGTATCCGTTATACTGGGGGGGATTATGAGATGCGGTTATCATAACACCACCATCAAATCCCATGTACTTAACGGAAAAGGAAAGCTGAGGTGTTGTAACGGGGGTTTTGGTGAGGAATGCATCAAATCCCTCTGATTTAAAAACATTGAATACCCTCTTTGCAAACTCTTCAGAAAGGAAGCGATGATCATAACCTATTATTACCCTATTTGCCTCAATTCTTCCCAGTACCTTAGCATGTGCCTTTGATACCTTTGTTACATTTGAAAAGGTAAAGGTATCGCCTATTACAGCCCTCCATCCGTCCGTCCCGAATTTAATCATACTTCCTTCCTCCAGGCTTCCACCATTTCTTTATCTATATCTATGAGGACAACCCTCTCCAAGCTCGTAGCTTTGAATTTTTTTATTTCATCCACCATGGTTTTTGCAGCTATCTCTTTGTTTAATCCTCCAACACCGGTACCCATACCTGGGAAGGCAACAGACTTAAAACCTTCCTTGTCCGCGAGTTCAAGGGCAGCTTTTACCGAAAGCCTTACCTTATCCGCATTGGTCCTCATAGCAGGTTGTTCCATGGTTGGCGAATGTATGACACCTTTAAAGGGTAACTTCCCTGCGGTAGTAAGAACAGCCTTGCCCACGGGAATAGGGGATTTCATCATCGCCTCCTTCTCTATCTCCTCTCCTCCTTGCCTTCTTATGACTCCCGCAACACCTCCACCCATTATACCGAGGCTGTTGGCAGGATTTACTATAACATCCGCATCCACTTCAAGAATGCTACCTTCCTTTACCTCTATCCTCATGGTATGATCAATTATACCAATGCTTGCTAAAAGGATAATACCATGTCTTGATGTTGATAAAGGGAGAGTTGTAAAAGGTGTTAAATTTTTGAATCTAAGGGATGCGGGGGATCCGGTGGAAGTTGCCTTGGAGTATGAAAAGCAACTTGCGGATGAACTCGTTTTCCTTGATATAACCGCATCCGCAGAGGGCAGAAATATTATGATAGATGTGGTAAAAAGGGTTGCGGAGAATGTATTCATGCCCTTCACGGTGGGGGGCGGTGTAAGGACCATTGAAGATATAAGAAGGCTATTGGAAGCGGGAGCGGACAAGGTATCTATTAATACATCCGCTGTTAAGAATCCCGAGCTTATAAGGGAAGGTGCTAAGATGTTCGGCAGTCAGTGTATAGTAGTTGCTATAGACGCAAAGAGAAAGGGAAACAGCTGGGAAGTATATATAAACGGAGGTAGAACTCCGACGGGTATTGATGCCATAGAGTGGGCCAAGAGGGTTGAAGAGCTGGGGGCGGGCGAGATACTTCTTACTTCAATGGACAGGGACGGAACCAAGGAGGGTTATGACATAGACCTGACAAGAAGGGTGGCGGAAAGTGTTAATATACCGGTTATAGCCTCGGGAGGAGCAGGCAAAAAAGAACACTTTTTAGAAGTATTTAAGGAAGGTAAGGCGGATGCGGGCCTCGCTGCCTCCCTGTTTCATTTCAGAGAACTAAGCATAATGGAGCTTAAAACCTATCTTCAATCAGAAGGAGTTCCGGTACGGCTTTTAACATAGGACCTTTCTATGAGACAGGCGTACTGAGTACCAAAGATAGATTTAGCTATATTCTCTGCTCTCTTTTTAGCAATTAGCTTATTCTTTTCAGGATTTGTGGTTTTACCATCAGCCATTCCCACTATCTTTATATTTGCTTGAAGCCCCAACCTTTCTAAACCTTCTACCACTTCCCTTATGTTCTCAACATTGGGAGAGTTTGTTTTTGTAGATGCGTAACCGAATAGAAAGGAATATTTTGCTACAAGTACTTCAGTTTCCTTTTCCTCTATAAACCTTTTTATACCTTCTTCATTGGTAACTATCACTTTGGAAGGTTCCTCCTCCCCCTTCATGACATAGCTTAAAACAAGCTCCTCACCGGGATTGATGTCTGGCAACCTTATTAAAATCTTATCCCTATTTATCTCGGTGGGTACAAGCACGAGTTGTTCGGATATATAGGGAGAGTAGGATATAACCCTTCTCGCCACTATGTCCTCCATAAACAGTGCTTCCTTTTCTTTTTCATGAACAAGAATAAGGGAATCCTGACTTTTTCCCGTATTATTTACAATGGAGATAATGTATCTCCTTGCACCGTCTTCAAGCTCCACCACATTTACCCTTGTGGGAAGAAGACTTTTATAGTGCGATCCGCTTTTTATCTTCATGGGCACCGTTATATAAACATCAGTACGTCTGTAAATACTTCCTTCCTTGCTGGTAGTTTTTGCATCCATGTTAAGCTCAATATTATTGAATTCACAAAGGGCAAACACTGGCATAAAAGCTCCCCACACCAGCTTCTTTATAATAAACCTCCTCATATTACTCCTCCCACATAGGTATAAATTCTTCCGCTAATATTTTAAGCCTTCCTTCCTCTTTTGCAATATATAATCTCTTAATACCTTTATCACTGTAATTATTAGATCGGTATGTTTGCAGAAATTCAGCAACATAATATAGAGGTTCTTCAGAACCGTGCTTACTGAAAGCAAGAATTGTAATATCTTCTATGTCCACATCTATGTATTTTTTCCCAAGCACAGTTCTTCTTTTGTATCTTTTCCAGCTGTTTATATCACCTCCCTTCCATCTAAATTTTTTTGAATAAAAGGAGATGTATTTATTAAAATCCTTTTTTTCCCATGCCTTCCTCCAACTCTCTATCATATCCCTAACCCTATCAACACTTAAATTGGTAGGCACAACTTTATATATCGCTATGGGAGTATTTCCGAGTTTTATGTATTTTTCTATTACTTCAAGATCCCTATTGTCCGCCACCACACATCCCCTTGTGCTGAAAGGAATGTTGTTACGATTATCCGTATCCGATCCGTGTAGCCATATACCGCTACCCGTCTTACCAAGAAGCCTATCATAAGGGTTGGGATAGTTAAGGGCAACCGCTAAATTGCCGTACATTGGAGGCAACTTACTAACATCAATATATTCGGTAAAAAAATATATACCTTCGGGTGTTCTCTTATCCCCTTCCCTCCGTTTATCCTCCCATGCCTGACCAGTTGTTACCGGAAACATGCCTACCAGCTTTTTCCCTTTATAGACAAACATATACTGGCTCATCTTTTCCACTATAAAAACGTACTTAT
>JALWWX010000013.1 GCA_027078675.1 Aquificales bacterium
GGTGCCTTTTCTTCGGGTTCCACATAAGATACCTGATATACCACCGCATCAAGTTTTCTGCTTGCAACCTCCCTCGGATTCTGTAACCTTATGGAACCCGCTGAAGCATTCCTCGGATTTGCAAAGGGAGGTAAGCCTTCCTCCATTCTCTCTTCATTTATCTTCCTGAATTCTTCCTTGCTTATCAAAACCTCCCCCCTTATTTCAATAAGCCTTATACCGAAGGCGGAAAAATCCGCTCTTAAGGGTATGGTTTTTATGGTTTTTAAATTGTTTGTTATCTCTTCACCCCTTTCTCCATCACCCCTCGTTGAACCCCTTCTGAAGATATCATCCTCATAAACGAGGGCAATACCCGCACCGTCATACTTAGGTTCAACGCTGTACTCAACTTTATCGGTGCCTACAGCCTCTTTAACCCTTCTGTCAAATTCCCTGAGTTCATCTTCGGAGTAGGCATTATCAAGGGAGAGCATGGGGGAGAGGTGTTCCACAACGGGAAACTTCCCCGTAATCTCAGAAGGTATCCTCTGGGTGGGAGAATCGGGCGTTATGAGAGCGGGATATTTCTTTTCAAGATCCCTCAATGCCCTGAAAAGCTGATCGTACTCGTAGTCTGATATAACGGGTGATGCTTGTACATAATACTTGTAATCATGATATCTTATTACTTCCCTTAGCTTTTCCGCATAGGTCTTTGCCTTTTCAAAATCCGCCTTTTTTATAGTACCGAGTTCTTTAAGAAGACTTCTTGTAAGTTCTATGAGTTCCCTTTCTCTTTCCTGCGTGTACATATCATCTTCCCTTCTTTATAAGAAGTATGGAAGCAGGCCTTTTTATCCTGAGGGTTAAGATCTCAAAGATCCTAAACTTATGGTTCATGTTTGAAGATTCAACGTAAGCCATTCTCATATCCTGAGCTATTACTATATCCATGTTCTGCATCCCTCCGGATATAAGAAGCACCTTCCCTTGGGGAACAACGGGTGTGGTAAAAACCTTGTTAACAACCTTTTCAATCTGTTCAATCTCTAAAAGGCTCGTATTGTGATATATCCTGTTTAGGGTTATATAATCCTTAGGATTAAGTATAAGATAGTAGGGTCCGTAAAATCCCTCTTCCGTCAGCTTTGAAATACCTGTCATTACATCATTAAAGGCATTGCCAGTAACTTCCCAGTCACTCATGGAAAGCTTGTTGGAACCTTCAACGGTAAGGAGCCCTTCAATACCCATATTCTTGTTACCGTGGAATATAAGCATGTCCTCAGCGAGTGCTGTGGATACCGCTGCGGTAACCGCTTGGGTTGTATCAATGGGAAGATTAAACTGCCTGTAGTATTCAAGGTCCCTCCAGCTGATTATAAAATCTTTGAATATTGTCGGCAGGACAACATGCTTCCTCACACCGACCCTTACGGGATCGCATATCTCGTACTCTTGACCAGGCTTTACCTCACAACTGCCAGGTTCCGTTCCGTAAACCACATCGTATGAAACGGTTTGATGTCCCGCACCTATGGGACCGACAACGCTTATAAATCTCCTGCCTACAAGGACTTCCTTAGCACTTTTTATTGCTGCCTCTTCCAGGGTTTGCCACTCTTCCGCGGTAAGGGGTGATTCTTCCTTCCCGAGATAGTTCATTTTCTACCTCCACATAGAAAATTTTAAAGTTAAAATTAGATTATAGGGTGAAAAATTTACAGAGGGGGAAAGTGTTATGAGAATAGTAGCGTATCTAAAAACACCACGGGAGGTCCCTATTTACTACAGAAGCATCATTTTGGGGATTATTAAGAAGGCATTGGAACTTGAAGATTACGCCTATTTCAAAATGCTATACAGCGGTGAGAAAAGCCTTAAGCCTTTTACATTTGCCCTTCTCTTTAACAAGTTCTTCATTGAGGGGGATGTGGTAAAGGTTGAGGGTATCTCAAAATTGATAATATCAACAGGTAATACGGAATTCGGGATACGGCTATACAGCGGTTTATTAAAGCTCAAGAATAAGAAGCTCGGTATGACACCAAGTTTCGGCGGTTTTGAAATAACCAATGTGGTTATCCCCAAAAGCTCCATCATATCTTCCGAGAAGGTACTTATAAAGACCCTTTCACCCATAGTTGTGGTTACCAAGGATAAAAAACCCATATTGCCCTCGGAGGTTGAAAACGGCTCTCCCGATAATTTTGTTATCTACGATACAAAGAAATTCAACGAGGAGCTTAACTATATCTCATCTTGTGCCCTTAAGAGACCGGTAAATATAAGATTTACCCCTGTAAGCGGTAGGAAGGTTGTGGTGAAGCATCGTATAGGCAGTGAGGAGGGACCCAATTCAAGAACTATAAGGCTTGTTGCCTTCAAAGGTACCTTTTATCTTGAAGGCAATCCCGAGGAGTTAAACGAACTTTACAGGATGGGTATAGGGTTCAGGAGGTCTCAGGGTTTCGGCTGTGTTGAAGTTGTCCAAGATACTTCTTAATTTCCTGTTTAAGGGATAGGGGGAGACCGAGTCTCCGTAGCTCTTCCTCCCTCGCCTCCGCCAGATCATACAGGCTTTCAAAGTTGTTATAAATGATTCTTTTCTTAACCTCCCCTATACCCTTTATATTGTCAAGGACTTCTTCCATAGCCCTCTTGCTCCTCAGCTTTCTGTTATAAAAGAGGGCAAACCTGTGGGCTTCATCCCTTATAAAACCGAATATGCTGTAGAGGACAGGATACTCCCTTAGGTTTATCTCCTTGCCATCGTCCGTAAAAAGTATTTCCTCTTGTTTTGCAAGTGCCATAACCTTTATATCCAATCCGTATTTATTCCTTACAGAAATACCCACATTAAGCTGTCCCTTTCCCCCGTCTATGAGCCACACATCAGGTTTCTTCTCTTCACCTGAGATTATCCTTAACGCCCTCCTTTCAAGCACTTCCTTTAAGGCGGAATAATCGTCTATATCCTTTATACTTTTTATCTTGTACCTTCTGTATCTTCTTTTATTCATCTCTCCCTTCTCCCATACAACACAGGACCCTACCGTCTCTTCACCGTAGAAGTGGGAAATATCAAAGCCCTCAATTATTTCCGGTGGTTCCATGTTAAGGACATCTTTAAAGGTTTTCTCTATGATTTCATGATCTATATCCCTCTTCATATTCTCTTCAATTATCCTGCATATACCCTCGTCAATCTCGTCCTCTATCTTTATTTCACGCCCCGATCTTTCAGAAAGCCATTTAACTATATTTTCATCAATTTCAAAATTGCAGAATATCCTTTCCGCAACCGGATTCTTGTAGTAATAACCCAAGAACACTTCCTCCGCATCTTCCGTTTTGTCAAGATCTATTATTTCCTTTCCTATGAGCTTGCCGTTTCTTATAAAGAATAAACCCATCCTACACCCCATCAGGTAAAATATGTCCGCCTCTTTGTAAGGAAGCTTTGATACCTTCTGACCCTTTGCTATATTCTGGAGGGCTATTATCTGATCCCTTACTTGTGCAGCCTTTTCAAACATCATATTCTTTGAAAA
Organism: Aquificales bacterium; assembly: GCA_027078675.1. Lineage (GTDB taxonomy): Bacteria > Aquificota > Aquificia > Aquificales > Aquificaceae > WFWF01. Next base: position 3,537 of record JALWWX010000013.1, read on the forward strand.
CTCCTCCATCTTTATATAAAGCTTTTCAAGGATATCACCAAGCTCTCCTGAAAGCATAGCTTTGGTAGCTTCAACCTGTAACATATACTCATCCTTGCTTACATAATCGGTGCAAGGTGCGGAGCACAAACCTAAGTGATAGTCCATACACGGTTCTGCTCTTTTTACAAGAGGATCACAGGTTCTTAATTTGAAGGTTTTATGTATAAGTTTTTTAATCTTGTAAGCCCTGCCCATGTATATAAAGGGGCCGTAAAGTATTCCTTTGTGATCCGTACCTCTGACAACTTTAACGGTGGGATAATCATCCTCCGTCAGCAGGATCATGGGGTATCCACTGCCGTACCTGTGCAGACGATTGTATAGTGGCTTATGGGTCTGTATAAGATCAATCTCCAGGACAAGGGCTTCATATTCGTTTGATGTCACTATCCATTCAACATCAGTGCTTTTGTCAATCATAGATCTTTCACGGGGATCCTTGTCGTAATATTGAAGATGTTGATAAAGACGATGCTTTAAATTCTTTGCCTTCCCTATGTAGTTTATCCTCTTTTTACCTTTAAATATGTAAACACCGGGACTTTCTGGAGCAAGCTTTACCTTGCTCTCAATTACTTCCCTCATTACTCTTTGCTTCCATCCAAAGCTTGTCCATCTCTTCCAAGCTCATGTCTTCAAGGCTTATACCCTTTTCCTTCGCCTTCTTTTCAATATAGGAAAATCTCTTTATAAATCTATCGTTAGCCTTCTGGAGGGCGATTTCCGCATTAACTCCCAAAAACCTTGCAAGTTCCACGACCGCGGTAAGTATATCACCTATTTCGTGTTCCACATTCCTGCTGTCTCCCCTATTTATGGCATCCTTTAATTCCTCAATCTCTTCCGTCAGTTTTTCAAATACCTGATCAATGTTTTCAAAATCAAAACCCACCTTTGATGCACGATCCTGAAGTTTTTGCGATCTCAATAAGGCAGGCATGTGCTTAGGTATGCCTTCAAATATGGTTTCTTTACCTTCAAGCTTATTCTTGTCCCAGTTTTTAAGAACCTCCTCCGCATCCGCGTTACCGAAAACATGGGGATGCCTTTCTATAAGCTTTTCCGTCAGCAGTCTTATAACCTCGTATATATCAAATTCTCCCCTCTCCTTCGCTATCTGCGAATGAAACAGGGGTTGTAATAAAAGGTCGCCGAGTTCTTCTTTTAATCTTTGGGAATCACCCGAATCAATGGCATCCATAACCTCATAGGTTTCCTCAAGTAGGTACTTTTTAAGGCTTTCGTGGGTCTGTTTTCTATCCCAGGGACACTTTTCCCTCAGCTCCTCCATAATCTTTACAAGCCTGTCAAAGGGATGCATAACTCAAACCGCTTCTTTATAGATGAGCTTAGGTTTTGATTTATACTTTACAACATTCTCATCAACTATAACTTTTTCCACATTACCCATTGAAGGCACTTCATACATTATATCTATCATTATCTCTTCCATAATAGCCCTTAAACCCCTTGCACCCGTTTTCCTGTTTATGGCTTCCCGAGCTATCTCCCTTAAAGCCTCCTCTGTAAATTCAAGATCAACACCGTCCATCTTAAGCAATTTTTGATACTGCTTAACAAGAGCATTTTTGGGCTCTACAAGGATCCTTACAAGATCCTCTTCGTATAGATCATCAAGGGTTGCTATTACTGGTAGCCTTCCTACGAACTCGGGGATAAGTCCGAACTGAACAAGGTCATCGGGGATAACATAGGCAAGTATATTTTCAAAATCGGAAGGGGTTTTAATGGATGCCTCAAATCCTATGGTTGATTTGCCAAGTCTCTGCTTTATTATATCCTCCAGACCTACAAAGGCACCACCGCAGATAAACAGTATGTCTGTCGTATCAATCTGTATAAATTCCTGATGGGGATGCTTTCTTCCGCCCCTCGGAGGGACATTTGCTATCGTACCCTCTATTATTTTGAGAAGTGCCTGTTGAACACCTTCTCCAGAAACATCTCTTGTTATGGACGGATTGTGTCCGCTCTTCTTTGCTATCTTATCAATCTCATCTATATAAACTATACCCCTTTGGGCTGCCTGTACATCATATCCGCAGTTTTGCAACAGTCTTACAAGCACATTCTCCACATCCTCACCCACATAACCCGCTTCCGTAAGACTTGTAGCATCCGCTATGGCAAAGGGTACATTTAATATTTTCGCCAGGGTCCTCGCAAGAAGGGTTTTACCAGAGCCTGTAGGACCTATAAGCAGTATATTACTTTTTTCAACCTCAACATCATCCACTGAGAGATTGCTTTCCTTCGCCTTTATCCTTTTGTAGTGGTTGTAAACAGCAACGGATAAAATCTTCTTCGCCCTTTCTTGAGATATTACATACTCGTCAAGTATGCTCTTAATCTTTTCGGGGGAAGGAAGATTGAAATTACCGTAATCTTCCGAAGCCTTTCTGTGTTCCCTTATTATTGAGTTGCAAGCATCAACACAGGAATCACATATATAGCAGGATTCGTTGGGTCCCGCTATAAGGACCGTAACCTCATTTTGATCCCTTCCGCAGAAAGAACACTTATTCTTTATACTCATGATCTCTTCTCTATAACCTTATCAACTATACCGTACTCTTGAGCTTCCTTTGCTGACATGAAGTAGTCCCTTTCAACATCCTTTTCAATTTTATCCAAAGGTTGTCCAGTATGCTTGGAGAGTATCTCATTTAGCATCTTCTTTATTCTTTTTATCTCTTCCGCATGGATTATTATATCCGTTGCCTGTCCTTGAATACCTCCTATGGGTTGGTGGATCATTATTCTGGAATGAGGCAGGGCATACCTTTTACCCTTTGTACCTGCAGCAAGAAGAACCGCCCCCATGGATGCAGCTTGACCCACACATATTGTAACCACATCCGGTTTTATATACTGCATGGTATCGTAAATTGCCATACCTGCGGTAACAGAGCCTCCGGGAGTATTAATGTAAAGATATATATCCTTTTCAGGATCTTCCGATTCAAGGAACAAAAGTTGGGCAACCGTAAGATTGGCTATGTGATCGTCTATAGGAAATCCGAGAAGTACTATTCTGTCTTTTAAAAGCCTTGAGTATATGTCATAAGCCCTTTCGCCTCTTGGTGTCTGCTCTATAACTATGGGTACGAGCTGATCAATTATTTCCTTCATCCTCTGCTTTCACCTCCTCTTCTTTTTCCTTTTCCTTAATTACAGCTTTCTCCACTATCATCCTTAAGGCTTTCTTCCTCCTTGCATCACCTATAACAACATCAACCATTCCTTCCTTTTCAAAGTACTCCTTTATTTCATCAACAGATTTACCACTTTCCTCCGCTATCTCCTTATACTCCCTTTCAACCTCTTCATCGGTAACCCCTATACCCTTTTCGTCCGCATATTTATCAAGGATATACCTCAGCTTTATATTGTATTCGGCAGTAGGTTTAAGTGATTCAGCGAGATTTTTGTAATCAAGGTATTTCGGATCTATGCCGTAAGCGGAAAGCTCATTGACTTTACTCCTTATCAGGAAAGAAATTTCTCTCCGAAGAAGTGTCTTTGGTATTTCAAAATCATGCATTTCCACTATCTTCTTGGAAACCGCATCTTCAATTATCTGCCTCTTTGTCTCCTCTATCTTATTTGCAAGTTCCTCTTTTATCTTATTGAGGGCTTCCTCCCAAGTTTCTCCGAGACCTGTTTCCTTTGCAAAATCATCACCCACTTCGGGCAATACCTTCTCTTTAACCGATTTTACCTTCACCTTTATGTTAGCCTTTCCCCTTTCCTTTCCTGCTTCATCGTATAGTGTTATATTTTCAACCTTGACTTCATCATCAACCTTTTTACCCTTTAACTCTTCCTCAACCTCCTTTCTAAACATGTTTTGACCTATTATTCCCGATGTTTCACCGCTTAGCTTTTCACCCGTTTCAATATCCTCAATCTCATACTCAACAGAAACAAGATCCCCTTCCTTTATTTCCCTGTCAACAGGTTCCCACACCGCATGCTCTTCCCTGAGGGCATTCACCCTTTCTTCAACCATCCTTTCATCCAGCTCTATCTTTGGAATTTCCACCTCAATGCCTTCAAGATTTTTAAGTTCAAAGGTGGGTGCTATTTCAAAGGATACGGTGTAGGTAACCTTTGGACCCTTTTCATCAAAGGAAACCTTCTCAAGGAAAATATCCGCAACGGGTTTAAGATCCGTTTGTTCTATTGCTTCTTTAAGCGTTTCATCCGCTACCTTTTTACCCACCTCCTCCTCTATGTAATCTTTGTACCTTGCCTTTATAAGCCACAGGGGTGCATTACCTTTTCTGAATCCCTGTATTGTTGCATTCTGTTTAACCTTTTCATAAATTTCCTCCGCAATCTTTCTTACCTTTTCTCCTTCAACTTCAACTGTTAACTGCTTAAAAAGACCTTCCTTATCTTCCGTTTGCACCTTCATTATTGCCTCCTTTTAATGCGGGTGGAGGGAGTTGAACCCTCACGCCCTTACGGGCACGGGATCCTAAGTCCCGCGCGTCTGCCAGTTCCGCCACACCCGCTTGAAGGGATTTATTATACTCTATTCTTATTATAAAATTACCCGACATGTCCGTGCTATAATGTCTTTGCCCGGAGGTTGTGATGTTCCAAGGTTCAATAGTTGCACTTATAACTCCCTTTAAAGACGGAGAGGTGGATTATGAAGCCCTTGAAAATCTTATAGAGTTTCATATTACCCACGGTACAGATGCCATCTTGGTTTGCGGTACTACAGGGGAGTCTCCAACCCTTACCTTTGAAGAACATGATGAGGTAATAGAATTTGTGGTAAAAAAGGCAAAGGGAAGAATAAAGGTAATAGCGGGTACGGGTGCAAATGCAACCCATGAGGCGGTTGATTTAACCAACCATGCAAAAGAGGTGGGGGCTGATGCTGCTCTGCTTGTTGTACCCTACTATAACAAGCCGACTCAGGAAGGGATATATAAACACTTTGCTACGGTTGCGGAAGAGGTGGATATACCCATTATCCTTTACAATATACCTTCAAGAACTGGTGTAGAAATAGCTCCCGAGACCATATATCGCCTCGTTAAAGATTATCCGAATATAATAGGTTCAAAAGAATCAACTCCAAATATGGACAGAATATCAACACTATATAACATGCTCGGTGATAACTTCATTATACTTTCTGGTGACGATAGCTTAACCCTTCCTATGA
>JALWWX010000014.1 GCA_027078675.1 Aquificales bacterium
TGAGACCCACCTTCAGAAGCTCTTTTAAACCCTTCCATATCTTTGTTACGAGTGAACCCGAAGCTGCTGGGGCGACAACCGCATCTGGCGCCTTCCAGCCCAGCTGTTCAACAACTTCAAATGCAAGTGTTTTTGACCCTTCCGCATAAAAGGGCCTTATGTTTATATTGACGAACGCCCATTGTAGCTCGTTTGCTATTTCGGAACACAACCTGTTTACATCGTCATAGGTGCCTTCAACCGCTACCACAGTGGGGTTAAAGACGAGACTTCCTATTATCTTCTGTGTTTCAAGGTTTGCGGGGATGAAAACAAAACAGTTCATCCCCGCTTGTGCAGCATGGGCGGATACGGAGTTTGCGAGGTTTCCTGTTGATGCACATGCGGCGGTATCAAAGCCGAACTCTTTCGCCTTGGATAGGGCTACAGATACCACCCTGTCTTTAAAGGATAGGGTTGGATGATTTACGGAATCATCTTTGATATAAAGGTTTTCAAGACCCAGTTCCCTTCCCAGGTTTTCCGCCTTTTTAAGGGGTGTAAAGCCTGCGGTAAGTCCTACAGTCGGTTCTTCCACTGGCAGAAGATCTATGTATCTCCATAAGCTTTTCGGACCTTCTTCTATCTTACTTCTGCTTATGTTCTTTTTTATTTCATCGTAATCATATATAACCTCAAGGGGACCGAAACAGAATTCGCATACATGTATGGGTTCAACGGGATACTCCCTGCCACATTCTCTGCAAACGAGTCCCCTTACCTTCGCCATTTAATTCCTCCGGATAAAAGGTTATAAGAATAAAATTATAACCTTAAAGTATTAGAGATGTAAGTTCCTTTTTGCCTGTCCCCTCTTTTGCGGATGTAAGGACACACTTATGATCCATGGACTTTATTTCCCTTTTTAACCTTGCGAGTTCCGATTGATTCAATTTGTCTATTTTGGTAAAGACTATGGTGAAGGGTATATTAAGTGCTTCAAGCCACTCAGCCATCATCTCATCAAGGGGTGTAAACCCGACCCTGCTGTCAACGAGAAGAAAAACCATCTTTATATTTTGTTTTCTCTCCCTAAAATAATTTTCCATAAGGGATTTCCACTCTCTCTGCATTGCTTTTGAAACCTTCGCATAGCCGTATCCTGGCACATCAACGAGAAAAACTTTGTTATCTATGAGGAAATAGTTTATTAGTCTCGTCTTTCCCGGACTCTTACTTACCTTTGCTATATTCTTCCCCGTAATCATATTTATAAGGGATGATTTACCCACATTTGACCTTCCCACAAATACAACCTCTTTGAATTGCGGGAAAGGAAACTTATCCTTGAAGGATCCTAAGAATTTAACTTCCATCAGTATAGGCTTGCTATCGTTTTACCTATATCTTCTCCGAATACCTTGAAGGATGAATGCATCTCAATAAGCTTTTCAAGAAGGGAGGAGTTTAACCTTATATTTTTGTCTTCCGCTATAAATATGTCATATTTACTTCCGAAGTTTTCTATCTCATCGTAGTAGCCGGGATTTTTATAAAGATAAAACAATTCGGGAAAGTATTTGGTTAGCTTAAGGATAACTTTTTCTATGGGTACATGTTTGTCTTTTATGTGAACATCTATATAACCCTTTTCTTCTCTAAGTCTTATGGGTGATATCTTTCTCTCCGCAAGTATAAGGGATCCCATAATTATACCTATCAGGGTTGTAAGGTCTATTTCGGTAAAGTTATCACCGAGAAGATCTTTCTTTCCTCCGAGACTCAGGGAATCTTCAATCTTGTCGTAAAGATAGATGTGGTTCAGACCTTCTGTAAAACTACCGTAGTGGGCGCTTTCAATGTGGGCGTATCTGCTACCCGTTTTCCCGTAAACATTCAAAGATGTATCGGTGAGAAGGAAGGTATGCAGTGAACCATGTTCCATTTTTATAAAGGAACCTTCGTATCTATTGCTTGATATAACTTCAAGATCATCCGTAAAATAAACTATTTCTCCTTCTTTAACCGCTACTATTCCTTCTGGGTGTGAAGTAAGGTGTATCCCTCCTCCGAAAGCTTTTTCAAGGATTTTTTCTCCTTCTACTGTGAGTTTATAAATAAAGTTTCCTCCTATTGCAAAAAGGTTATCGTCCAAAAGCCCTACGGATTTTATGGGTTTATCAAGGATATCCGATACTGGGAGTTTTACTATATGGGATTTGCTTAACCTTTCCGCGGACACCCTGTATATACCTTCCGCGGTACAAAAATATATACTTCTTAAATCTGTTGTTATATCTCTTATTTCATCTTCCGCATCAATTTCTACCGTTTCCCCGGACCCTCTGTCCATCTTTATAAGTTTGGAACCACCCGCTCCTACGAGGTAATACCTCGTGTTTGCGAGTTTGGTGGGAGTCTCAGAAAGCTTTTCCGATTGCCAAAGTATATTAAATTCCGACTTTTCAATAAATTCCTTTTTTGATATGCCTTCAACCCTGTAATTGCGGGCTAAGTATATCCTTTCTCCGTCGCAGTAAACTTCCATTTTGTCCTCTATCTTATTATAACTTCCGTTTGCATTATATATTATTCAGCGGTGGGCTAAAAGTTCAATGTTAATAGCTTTGAAATCTCTCTTTCAGTCTTCTATGCTTTCATCAATCCATTTCAGATAATCCTCGTTCCCTCCTATGATGGGCAGGGCTATTATCTCTGGTACCGTATAAGGATGTATTTCCTTTACCCTTTTTATTAACCTTTCAATATTTTTAACGGATGTCTTCACTATTAATAGTTTTTCTTTATCCTTTTCAATATTTCCCTTCCACCAGTATATGGAGTTTTCTACATCAAGGATATTTACACAGGCACCAAGCTTCTCCCTTATTATGAATTCCCCTATTTCTTCTCCTTTGTCCACCGGTACAGTTATGAATATTACGCAGTAACCTGTCATTAAGTTATATTTTAATAGATGAATTTTAATATACTGCTCGGAATAACGGGAAGTATCTCCTCTTATAAAATATGTGATCTTATAAGGAATCTAAAAAAGAGGGGAAACAGGGTAAGGGTTGTGTTGACGCCCTTTGCTGAAGGGTTTATATCAAAAACAGTATGGGAAGCCCTTACGGGTGAGAGGGCTTTTGCGGATTGGGAAGGGGATCCCCTCGCCCATATAAATCTTGCGAGGTGGGCGGATGTTTTTATGATAGCTCCGTGCAGTATAAACACCCTATCCAAGATAGCCCTCGGTGTGGCGGATAACCTTTTAACATCAACCTTTCTTGCCTACGAAGGAAGTGTTCTCATATCACCCGTTGCAAACCCCGTTATGTATTCAAAGAAGGTGGTAAGGGAACATATAGATAGATTGAAGGAAGAGGGTCATATAATAATTGAGCCCGAGTACGGATTGATGGTGTGTGAGGAAGAAGGTATAGGCAAGCTTCCGTCCGTTGAGAGGTTGGAAGAGTGGATTTATTGGAAGGCTTATCCTAAAAGGCTTGAGGGCAAGAGGATACTCATTACATGCGGAGCAACAAGGGAATATATGGATGATATAAGGTTTATATCCAATGAGTCAAGCGGTGAGATGGGCTTTTCCCTTGCAAGGGTTTTAAGGTGGTCAGGTGCGGATGTAAGGGTTATAGCGGGATTTACAACAGCAAGGGAACCCTACGATACACCCATAAAAAGGGTAGTGTCAACGGAGGATATGTTTAATGCGGTTAAGGAATGGATGGATTGGGCTGATATCATAATAATGAACGCTGCGGTGGCGGATTTTAAACCTGTAAGGAGATTTGAGGGAAAGCTCAAAAAGGACAGGATGGACAATTGTATAGAAATAGAGAGGACGGTTGATATTCTTGAATATATAGGAAGGAATAAAGGATCAAAGTTGCTCATAGGTTTTGCCTTGGAAACGGAGAATATAGTGGAAGAGGCAAAGAGAAAGCTGGAGTTGAAGGGAGCGGATTATATAGTTGCAAATCCATCAAAGGTAATGGGTTCTGTTGAGTACGAGGGTGTTATAATCGGTAGGGAAGGTGTGGTAAAAAGTATAAAGGCTGAGGATAAATTGCAAGCTTCCTTTGAAATAGAGGAGTTTTTGGCGGGTGTTTTAAAAGCTCATGAGTACTAAATGTTAACTTTTTCTCTATTGCTTTCTTTATCCTTTTCTTTGTTTGTATATCAAGAGACTTTACATCCTCTTTGACCTTCGGATGCTATCTAATCCCATATTTCCTCATGAGTTAATGTCTTCTTTTTCCTGAGTGTTCTGAGCCTCTCCTCTGCTATCCTTGAAAGGCTTATATCTTCTGCAAGGTTTATAGGCACATCAGATGTTCTTCCGGTTCTCTCATAAGCCTTCGGGCATAATTCCAATTGGTTCAAAAGTACTTGAAAATTCTTGATGTTAGGATTAAAATTTTCTATACAAACAGGGAGGGATCCTATCAGAGTTCCGTAACCATAAAAAAATCCCAGGATTTCACCCTGTTTGAATAACTCAGGGAGGTTTGGGGCATGTTTAGATCTGCATTTTTTGTCTTGCTTTTATCTTCAGCGGTAGGATTCTCTCAGCTTTATGTTTCTCCGACTGGGACCGGTCTTGATTGCACAGCTTCAAACCCTTGTAGCTTCAAAACAGCCTTTAACAAGGTAGGTACTGTAAGTGATCCCGTAGTTGAGATTGTAGTTGAACCTGGCACTTACGAGCTTACGAGTACCCTTACGACTACTGTTCCAAATGGAAAGAATTTAATCATAAGGCGTGATTACTCTTCGCCGGGGTATGTTGTATTAAAACCTGCTGATTTGAATAATAGGATAAAGCTTATGAAAATAATAGCCAAAGGGAATGCGAATGTCACCATAGAGGGTCTTGCTTTTATATTTGGACTCTCTAAGAATGGGTTAGGTGGTGCGCTATTTGTAAAAAGTGAAACGGGTTCCGTTGTCATTGATGGGTGCAAATTTAAATCCAACAGTGCATATAAGGACGGTGGAGCTCTAAGTCTTCAGTCTCAGGAGGGTAATCTTACCGTTGCGAATAGTAAGTTTTACAACAATGTTTCATATGGGTCTGGAGATCCTGTAGGATGCTGTGGCGGTGGAGGTGCCCTTGATATAAGATCCAATTACGGTAATGTTACTATTGAGAACAGTATATTCAAGATGAATCATTCTGCGCATAATGGTGGTGCCATAGAAGCCCACAGCAGTACAGGTATTGTAAGGATAGAATCAAACATATTTGAAGGTAATTCATCGGGAGCGGGAGGTGCTGTGAATGCGGGATCTATAAACGGAACGGTTGTTATGGTGAATAACATGTTACATAACAATCAGTCTTACGGTATGGGCGGTGGTGCTTTCCTTGTTAATACACCGGGATGGTCGGGATGTCTGCAAGGAGGAAATAACTGTCCTCCGAGTCCTGTGCACATGTATGTTGTAAACAACACCTTCCATAGTAACATTTCTGAGAACATCTGGGGAGGAGCCCTTGGTGTAGCTATTTGGAATGATAACTCGGGTCTTTATGTGTATAACAACATATTCTGGCAGAATATAAACAGGGATACAGATAACTACAGGGGTGATGACCTGTTTGTCCACACGGGAACAAATCCCTCTTATGCTCCAACCATTGAGCTTTACAACAATATATTTGACCTTAATGCTTCCTTTACACCTTCTGGTGGGGCGGTTGTTTCGGAAGATCTTTATATATGGAATGCAACAAATTACTCATACGGAGGTAATATAAAGGCGGACCCTCGCTTTGTTAACGGCGGGGAAGGAGATCTGCATATTACGAGGAGGTCTCCCGCGGTGGATTCTGGCAACAACTTCGCACCCATGCTTCCATCCGATGACTTTGAAGGTGACCCAAGGGATACACGTATTGATATAGGGGCTGATGAAATACAGAGGGGATCCCGCAGATCCCGTTAGTAAAAATGGGGGCGGGGCTCCTGCCCCTTACCAATTGTGGTTTAATACTCTATATGAGGCTCGGTGTCAATATAGATCATGTAGCTACCGTAAGGCAAGCAAGAAGAACCTTTGAACCGGATCCCGTATTTGCAGCACTTCTTGCCCAGAAGGCAGGGGCGGATCAAATAACTTTGCATCTTAGGGAAGATAGGAGACATGTTCAGGAAAGGGACCTAAAACTTATAAAGGAACTTGTTATAGTTCCGGTTAATCTTGAAATGGCACCCGTTGAGGATGTAAAGAGGATAGCATTGGATGTTAAACCTGACAGGGTAACACTCGTTCCCGAGAGGAGGGAGGAGATAACAACAGAGGGCGGTTTGGACGTTGCGGGTATGAAAGGGTATTTGGAAGAATTCATAAAAGATTTTAAAAGGGAGGGCATAGAGGTTTCCATGTTTATAGAACCCGATTCGGATCAGATCAAGGCTTCCCGCGATATAGGGGCGGATGCGGTTGAACTTCATACGGGAAGGTATGCAAATCTGTGGAATGAGCATAAATTTAAAGAATTAAAGGATGAGATTGAAAGGTTGAGAAGATCTGCGATGGAAGCCAAATCATTGGGCCTCAGGGTTTATGCGGGACACGGCTTGACATACCAGAACATAAAGGATTTTATGGTTCTTAACGATCTTATTGAGGAGGTTAATATAGGTCATTCCATAGTTGCAAATGCTGTTATATTTGGATTTGAGACTGCGGTAAGGGAAATGAAAAAGCTTGTGGAGGGATAAGTATGCATGTAAGAAAGGCTGTATTGCCCGTTGCAGGCTGGGGAACAAGGTTTTTACCTGCAACAAAGGCCATGCCTAAGGAGATGTTTCCCATAATAGATAAGCCCGTCATCCAATTCATAGTAGAAGAATGTATTGATGCCAATGTTGAGAACATCATATTCGTTACAGGAAGGCATAAAAGACCTATAGAGCATCATTTTGATATCAATACGGATCTGGAGAAGCATCTTGAGGAGTGTAATAAGACAGGATTGCTTGAAAATATAAGACAGATAAGTAGATGGATAAACCCTATATATGTTAGACAGAAGGAACAGTTAGGATTGGGACATGCGGTTCTTACTGCTGAACCGGTTGTGGGTGAGGAACCTTTTATAGTTTCCTTGGGTGATATAGTTGTTGAAGATGGATCTTCTGTAATAGAGGAAATGTTAAATATCTACAAAAAGTATGGTAGGAGTGTGATAGCGGTTTTTGAGGTTCCTCAAGAAGAAGTAAGTAAATACGGAGTTGTTGATGCAGTTCATCTTGACGGACCGGTTTACAGCATAAGGGATCTTGTGGAGAAACCATCTCCCGATAAGGCACCTTCAAACCTTGCCATAGTCGGAAGGTATATATTTACCCCGCGCATATTTGAAAAACTTAGAGTAACTAAGCCCGGTAAAGGAGGAGAAATTCAGCTTACCGATGCAATAAAGTTACTCCTTGAGGATGAACAGGTTTACGCTTATAAGGTGGAGAATAAGGTGTACGACACTGGTACACCTATAGGTTATATAAAAACTATTGTAGATATAGCCCTTCAAAGGGAAGATATAAAGGATGAAATGCTTGAATTCCTTCAGGATATTATTAATAAGCATAGCCAATGTATAGATATATGATTGGCGGGTAAGTAAAGTCTCCCAGTTTATCCAAAGGCTTAGCCACATCTACCCTTATTGGTCCGACAGGTGTATCAAGGGCTAAGGAGAAACCCGCATCAGTAAAGAAACGTTCTCTGAATGCTTTTATGTCATTAGCAACCTTACCAGTGTCCGTAAACAGTATTCCCTTCACAATACCTTTTATGGGAAAGATGAACTCAAATCTTCCAAAGGCGTAATAATGCCCGCCTGCTGGTTGACCTATTTCTTCAAAGGCGTAACCTCTTAGGTCCTTAAGACCACCGAGGAAAAATCTTTCAAATATGGGAGCGCCCTTATCCAGATACCCAACTGCTAACTTAAGATCTACGCTTATACTTGCTGTCAGCTGGGTTAGAAAAAAATTTAGAAACTCTACCCTGTAGTACAGCGGACGGTTGATACTTCTGTAAATGTAAAGGCTTGTATAATGGAATCTGGATGGTGAGTACAGTCTGTCTCGGGACTCGCGAAAGAAAAATATACCTATTTTTTCAATATCGTATATACCTGCTTCCTGTCTGAAGACCCTGTTTTGAGTCCTTGAAAAGGTAAGACCTGTAACAATATCAGGAATAATTCTGTATCCGAGGCTTACCGAACCACCTTTTGATTCCACATCATAGCTCCTGTGAAGCCTTATACCTTTAAAGAAAGATATCTCACCCATGAACCTGTAAGAGAACAGAAAATTGTCCTTAAGGCTCACGCTGTAGGTTTCATAAAGATTACTCCTTCTGTAACTTATACTGCTTTCCGTACCCAAACCGGTCATATTTCTTACACCTATCCTGAACTCTCCCGTAATACCTTCTTGTGTGTTGTAACCTAAGGAAGTATCTATAAATCCTCTGTCCTTTTCCCTCAATTCTATAACCCTATGGACCTTTTTCCTTTCCTTGTCTATCAGATAGTCCATGTTAACATGGGAAAATATATCGCTAAGTATGAAGACGCGGAATGTCTTGTCTTCATTTTTTTCCGAAAAATATTTTGTTTGCAGAATCATGTTTTTTATCTCAAACAGTTTCATCCTCTCGTATCCGTAAATAAGAGTTTCCCCGTGAGTGTATCTCTTTCCTTTTTTTACACGATATATGTATGTGTAGTAAATTGTGTCCTGTCTCTTTTTCGTTATTGCTTCGCTTGTGAAGGTTGCTTCCATGTAACCCTTTCTTCTGAAAAATTCTTCAAGTTCCATCTCAAGCTTCTTTATAATCTCGCTGTTATATATGTTAGGAAGATCCGCATTATATTTTTTGAATATATCTTCTATCTCTTTATCATCCCCCTTGTAAACAAATTTATCAAGAAGGAGTCGGTTTCTATTAACTACCTCCAGCTTTACTGTAACCTTATATTTTTTCTTGTTTAGTTTTATCTTTCTCTTTATACTTGCTAGAAGATAACCTTCCTCCTTAAGGGATGCTATTATGTCATTTTCCAACTTCTCTATAATATCTTCGTCATAGAATTCAACATAAGGAAGATCAATTTCATTGCGAGGTGTTATTAACTCCATTTTATATCTTTTACCTTCATCAATAGAATAGATGATTCTGTTGACATTGTTCCTTTCCCATTCGTAACTAACTTTTACATCAAAAAATCCTTTGCTTTTGTAAGCTTCTTCTATTATCTTCTTGTTCTCCTCAAGGGAAAAAATGTCCACGCCCTTTGACGGTAAAGTGAGTAGCCTTTTCAGTTCTTCATCTTTAAAAAAGGTGTTGCCTTTAAATATAACATCATATCTTGTACCTTCTATTATCCTGTAGTGAGGTATTATTCCGTTGCCTTTGCCGAACAGGGCTTTTGTTATGGCAATGGGATGACTTAGGAAGTTGCTCGCACCTTCAAAGATGACACCGAATATAGTTATAGGTTCATATTTAACCCTTTCTAATCCGGGGTGTAATGCTTGTAAAAAAGAATATTCTATCTTTATTTTTTGTAAACCCTTGTAATAAACAAAGCTGTCCCAAAAGCCTCTTTCTATGTAAAAGTCATGAATGGAAAGGGTCGCATTCTGAATATCTTCTGGATTAAAGATTGAACCTACCCTCAATCCGCTAACATATCTAAGTGTAGGCCCATCTATGTTTTTATTTCCCTCAAAATAAGGTTTATAAAGGAAGTAAAGATCTCCCTCTTCTATTTTTATGTGTATATAAACCTTTCCCTCTATATTTTTTACCTTTACCTCTATTTTTGCATCAAGAAATCCATTCTCCGTATAAAGATGTTTTATCCTTGACTCTATAGTCTTCTCATCCATATCTTTGAGGGGAACGCCTTCCCTTATTCCAGTGTGTTCCTTTATAGTTGAATCCCAGATAGCAAGGTTTCCTTCTATCTCAACCTTTTCAATTACAGGAAAGAGATCTATGTACAAAATTTTGCTTTCTTTCCCTTCAATAACTTTTACGTCTTTTACCCTGTCAATTTTTTTTAATAGTTTTTTTATGATATCAACATTTTCTTCTTTGAGAATTTCTTTGAGATTCGTTTTGTCAAGGGGATAATTGGACTTTATTATTATTTCTGCGTTGACTATAAGGGGGATTGTGAGCAAGAGAAGTAGTGTTCTCATTGTAATATCTATTTTGTTCTACATTTGATCTATTATGCTTTTGAGATATTCGTAATTATCATTTATTACGTTAATTATATCTTCGGGTACTATTCCTTTGTATACTCGGGACAATATATTTGCATTAACTATTGATATATGTATATTTCCCTCCAAATCCTCCCTTATTACTATTCTGCTTGGGAATATATTCCCGAGCCTCGGATATTTGTTTATGACCCTTTTAAGGTCATCTTCGTTATACACGTAAACTATTGTGTATCTTAATGGACCTTCCTTAGAGCTAACTTCTTTTAATATTGTAAGATCATTTTCCCTTAGGTAGAGTAAAAGGGTGTTCTTTACCTCCTCAAAGTTCCTACCTTCTACTATCCTTTCATATATTAATTTTACTGGTTCCTTTGTTTCTCCAGCGAGGGACAGACTTAATATAAAGTATAGGCCTAATACTATTGCACTCACAGTGCCACCTCTCTTATTACACACCTTATCCTCATGTAAACCGCCTTTATCCTCTTTAGATCTTTCATAAACATCTGTTTTTTGTATCTAAGAAGGTAGAGATTTTCATTTATAACGCTTATATATATGTTTCCGTCAACTGTTTCATAAACATTTATAACACAGGGTATTAGGTTTGCAACAATGGGGGATCTTCCTATCAGATCGTCCCTATCTTTTATATCACAGGCTATAATGGTTGAATACCTCAAAATGTTGATATCTTCGTATTCCTCTCCGCTTTTCAGATCAACGGTCCAGCTGTCTATGTAAGGCAGGTTTACTTCTTCAAGTTTTTCCTTTATCTCCTTTAAAACTTCATCAAAGGTTTTACCTTTTATCTTTTTAGTGTAAAAGGTAATTCTGAAGGGATCGTACTCCCCCCTCTCAACACCCATCCCTAAGCTTAAAAATATGAAAAGGAGAAACAGGAGGATATTCATAGGATATATATTCTAACAGCTGGTTCTGTATGATTCATCAAGTACCTTAACATTGGGTTTTGTATCAACCTTAATGTTTCTTTTTTTCTTTATGTAGTCTATAAGTATCTCATAGACGGGTACTGGTTTTGCGTCCTTTATCTCCTCGGAGAATTCCGATCTGTGCAGATTACCGCCGTAGGCTGCTATTACATACTCTTTCTCTGGATTGAAGGGTTTTCCTCCTACTGTAATGTTTCTTATTCTGTTGTACTGCGGACCATTTATCTCAATCTCGTACTCCATACCTATGACCCTTGACATGTCTCCGCCCTGCTGATAGAAAGGATTAGGATTAAATACGTTGTCCGCTATATCTTCAAGAATAAGCTTTAGATGTTTACCTTTCATCTTAAATACATGGACATCTGGGTAGGTTATTGCGGTAAAGTCATAGACATGTTCAACCGTTATTTCCTGTCCGGGTATTATTGTTGTACCCCACCTGTAGCCGGGTGAGAAGACTATATCAACACCGTGGTAGTAATCCTTTATGGCTTCACCCGCAAGTCTGTCAAAGGTGCTGTAGAAGGTATCCCTTTTGTATATAAGGGTTTCCGCCACGCCTATCTTTTCTGAGAGTTTCTTCTCATAAGGTTTGTAAACCTCCTTTATGAACTTCTGAACTTCCTTGTCAGGTTTTAATATATTTGATGCCACAGGGATTAGTTTAAAGCTGTAGTCTCTGATTCTTCCCTTTTTAATGTCAAGATCAAGCCTGCCCACATACTTTCCGTGAGAACCCGCTATGACGATCATCGTATTATCCACGAAGACGGGTTTCGGGGTTACGTCGTGGGTGTGACCGCTTATTATAATGTCAATTCCTTTAACCTTTTTTGCCAATGCCATGTCCAAGGGAAGCCCATCATGAGATAAGAGTATTACCACATCAACTTTATGTTTTTCCCTAAGCTCATTAACAAACTCTTGAAGCTGATCTTCCCTTATACCGAAACTCCATCCTTCTGTGAACTGTCTTGGGTTGGCGATGGGTGTGTAAGGGAAGGAATTTCCTACTATACCGAGTTTTGCTCCTCCAACTTCCCTTATAGTATAGGGTTTGAATACGAGGTCGCCGAAGTCCTCTTCTACTATGTTTTGTGATATAAATTCCGCTTTAAGCTCCTTTATCCTTTTGAGGAATGTTTCTTTTCCGAGAGTAAACTCCCAATGGGCTACCATTATGTCATAGCCCACCAAATTCATCCAGTCTACTATTGCTTTACCTTCTGTAAATAAGCCTATCGCGGTTGTTACCCATGTATCTCCTCCGTCCAATACAAGTACATTCTCTCTACCCCTTTCCGCTATCACACTTTTTATAACAGTTGCTATATATTCTCCCCCGCCCATTTTACCGAATTTTTCCGCAAGTTCAGGGAAATTAACACAACTACCAAAGTATGCTTCCAAGGTATCTGGACTTATTTTGTAGTATTTAAGGAAGTCCGGTCCCGTAAGGTATCCTGGCAATCCCTTTAATTTTTTAGGTGCTACAAGATTCATGGGTTCCATGAAATATAAGGGTTTCAAGTGGGCATGCATATCGGTTGTAAAAAGGAGTGTTACTTTACCCTTTGGTTTGAAAGAAAGAATATCTTCAGAGGTCATTTTTGCAAGGGCGCTGACAGGATCAGCGGTTAAATATGCACCCGTTATAACAGCCAACTCTAAAAAATCCCTTCTTGTTAAATGCATGATACACCCCTTTTAAAAAATTTTAAGTAAAAGAAACGGGGCATAATAGCCCCGCGCTACTTTACTTGTTTATAGGTGATTCTGGACTGTGGAGGTAGGCAACTATATCCGCTATCTCTTCGGGTGTCAATCTTCCGTGAACACCCGCCCTGTACATGACGGAACAAGGGACATAAGCCCAAGAGTTGTAAATTTTCCTGTAAGTGTACTCTGGATCCTTTTTCCTTTTACCGTATCCTCTGAGGTTGGGACCTATGTTTCCGCAGGCAAGTTCTTTCGGATCCGCACAATGACATGCATAGCAGTTGCCCTTTTTGGGATTGGAAAATAGTTTTTCACCCCTTTTCCAATCGCCGTATATATTACCTGATTCTGGGTATTTTATGAGTTTCCTTTGCTCTTCAAGGAATTTATCAAGAAGCTCAGGGGGAACCTTTGATTCAGGATTTGAACATACCTTCTGAGCCCAATCCTGTTTTATATCCTCTTCAAATGTGCGCTTTTTCCCTGCCTCCGCTGTATCTGGTACATAAAGCAAAGATATTCCTACTATTAAACCTGCAACACTTATGATCCATTTTTTCATCCCTGTAACCTCCTCACCTTACAAATCCAGGTACTTCTACAACACCACCGTTTGAATTAACAGCCATGTACATCTGAAGGGCTACATGAGCCCAATGATAGAAGGGCGGTCTTGTAACCCTTATCTGTTTGTAACAACCTCTTATCCTGTCTTCCATAGTCCACATCTTATCCTTTGAGTACCTGTAAGCGGGCCAGTATCTCATAACTTTGCTTTCTTTCGGCTTTGCCAGTGTTTGAAGTCTTATCCTATATCCGCCGTACTTATCATGACACATGGCACAGGAGAAATCCATCTTACCTACCCTTGCATACCACAGTTCCTTACCTTTTTCAAACATTTCCTTCTCTTTGGGATGATCCAATTTAACGTTGAACTTCATACCGTTGCTGAGTGAGGCTACATAGGTTGCCAAAGGTACTATAATCTTTCTTCCAGCTTTACCCGATATCTTTTTTGGATCGTATCCGAGATACTTTTCCATACAGCTCTTTATCCTTAGGTCAAGATCTGCCACTTTATCAATATCCTTGTAATACTTGGGCATAGTTGCATAGGCTCCTACCAGAGGCATCTTTTCGCCCTTTCCGTCTTTGCCGTGACAGGAGGCACATGATTTTCCGTTGGGACCTTCTTTATGGAAGTATTCCTTGCCTTCTTCAACTATCAGATCTCCGGGCAGGACACCCATAAGCTCAAGTAAAAGTTTTTTCTGCTTCTTAACTTCCTCCGCAGGATCTTTAATCTCTTCGCTAAAAGATATACCTAACATTCCACTTGTTACCAGTGCAAGAAGGGCATATCTTATAACCATGCTCATCCCTCCTTCTCTTAGGAAACATTAACCTTAACCGACTTCTTCCATTTACCGCCCTTATTATCCTCGTAACTTATTTCAATGGTACCTGGTTCATCCGCTTTCATCATTACAGCAAAGTAAGGATTGGCGCTCACCGCTCCTCCTACATCCATGTGGGTAACCTTTTTACCGTTGAAGGTGATGTCAAGCTTTGTAATGTGATGGGCGGGTATAAGCTTTCCCGTTTTCTTGTCCTTTCTTGTTCCAGGTTCCATGGGATGGATGATTATGAACTGCAGTTTAAAAGGTTTACCTTTTTTAATATTACGGGGAACTCTTATCTTTGCAGTACCTATAGCCATCTCAATACACCTCCTTTATATTAACCACATCCTCCGATAGTTACCTTGACCTCTTTAAAGGCTTGGAGATAGGTGCCGTCCTTCTTTTTAATTATTGCCCTCACATTGGATGTTTTTGCCATTTTTATCCTTGTGGCGAAGTATACCTTTCCGTTCATTGGTGTTAGATCAACTTTTATAACGCGGGGGACGGGGTTGTTATCCACAAATATCATTAACCAATCAACTTCCTCAACAGGCACTTTTGAATCAATTGCTACGGGAACATTGGCTCCTGTTTCCGCTATGGAGGGAGCCTTAAGTTTGATAACGGAGGACCCGTCCTCAACCTTTGACATAGGCACGCCTACGTATTTCTTAAACTTCTTTTCTACCTCGGATGCATGGGAGATGGTTACAAGGGGAGAGGTTGTTGCCATAACCATCCCCGCACCCATCAGCTTGATCATGTCACGGCGGTTCATCATAATTTAGCACCTCCTTAACAGCTTAGATTTAATGCACATATCCCTTAATATATTTAAAAAATCTTCCTTTTCCCTGCTTCCGAATATGGTACCTATTACCTTTCCTTTGATAGGATCATAAAATACAAAGGTAGGTGTTCCTCTTACGCTGAATTTCTCTGACCATTCTTCATCTTCATCATAATCTATAGAAACAAAAACGAATCTGTTTTTTGTGTATTCTTCAATATCTTTATCTCCGAGAACAAATGTTTCCATGTGATAACAGTAGGGACATTCTTCACTGTAAAAATAAAATATGACCACATATCCCCTTTTTTTACCTACATTTATACCTTTTTGGGGATCGGTGGTCCAGAGGGTTGCCATTACAAACGGTACACCTTCACTCAATATATTCATGCTTTTTCTATTATTCAATGTAATCTTCTTTTTTTATCGGATAATTTCAAGATTGTTTATTTTTTTATAAAAATAACTTAATTAAGCAAATAATAATATTTATATGTACTTATGATATGCGTGTACCTACTTTTACATCCGTTTTATCCGGCACGATAAGGGAAAGCTGACTGCCGTCATAAAGGGCTACAAGCATGCCTTGTGACTCTATACCCATTATTTTTCTGGGTTTAAGATTATAGACCATGAGTACCTTCTTGTTTATAAGCTCTTCTGGTTTGTAATATTTTGCTATTCCTGCAACTACAGTTCTTTCTTCTTCTCCCAGGGATAGTAGCAACTTTAAAAGCTTTTCCGAACCTTCTACGCGCTCCGCTTTCTTTATTTCCGCAAGCCTTATATCCACCTTCTGGAAGTCTTCAAAGCTTATGTATTCCATGATGAATTTATTATATTTATTCACATCTCTTTTCGCTCCCAAATATACTTGCAAATATACCTATATTGGGTATGGCAAATCTTATACCTCCGTAAATAAAGGCAACCCTTTTGAATTGGGGTACGGGCTCAACCTCGCCGGATAAAAAGGGTGTATCTATGTTTACTTGAGTGCCAGAGACTAAGGGATACACTACTCTCAGGAATATTTCCGAGTCAGGTGAGGGAGTGTAGCCTAATTCAAGAGAACCCGCAAGGGATGATGTACTTATATCAAGTTCATCACCTTGGAGTGATTCCATCCTGTAACTTCTGAAAAGGAATGCTAAGGAAGGTTCTGTATAAATACCGGATGTAAATAGATAAAACCTTTTGCCCAAGCCTATATCAAAGCCTATGCTGAATCCCGTTTCAAAATTCCTATTTAAGGTTTTTATGCGTGTTTTTGCCCTTCCAAAGCCGAGGTATAGGTTCATATATGTCCATATTTCTCTCCACCCTTTTATATTCGTTATATAACCCATGTCACCTTTTAAACCTATAATGAAGGTGTTTAAGCTTAAATCACCCTCCCATATCTGATCTTCCAATATGGTGTGGGGATACCTTCCGTATCCCAGATCAAGAAATATTCCCGACCACGGATATTCCCTTAATATGTCCCCCTTTTCTACCGAGCCGTTGATTATCCTGAACTCACTTTCCGCATCCTTTCTGCAGTTATCCGCCACATCAACCGCTTTCAAAATACCTACCCTCCTTCTTTCTCCATTTATGTTCCTTAGGGCTATATAGGGGGCATCTATCCTTAAGTCCTCAAGGATACCTATTTTAGCCTTTGCCTTTGTCCCTTCTACATTCTCAACAACGGTGAATATGGCGAAATTGTCATCTCTTTTTAACTTCATCCGTAGGTTCAAAGCTGTAGCCTTTGCGGAGAGCAGAATAGTCCTATCAACAACTTCCTTTATGTGTAGCAAGGTGGCGGGTATAAAGGGAAAGGTTTCCGTGTGTGAGGCTGTTCCAGATTCATACAATTTTTTGTAGGGAACATAAATATTCCTTTCGGGATCAAACCTGTATATTTCCAGCTCAATACTCGCTTTTGATACAACAGATGTTGTATAAAGGTGAACATGTTTCTTTTTACCCCTTTTTACCTTTTGTCTGTGAAAAAGCATGTTTATATCAATTTTCTTAACCCTGAAGGTGAAGAGGAAGGCTGATCCCATCAACCTTTCTATTATTTCTGCAGGGATGCCGAGTTCCTTTGCCTTTGTATTTATAAAAAGTTCCTGCTCTTCGTAAGGCAATTCCTCATACCTTACTTCAAGGGCATCCCTGAGAAGGTTTCCTACCAAGGGTGCTATTTTTTTATTTATAAAGGCTTCATTTCCCTTAATATCTCCGTAACTGAAGTCAGCGGGCTTGGTTATTGTTTCCCTTGCGGTTATCAAGGTTATCTTTCCTCTTTCCAAAATAAGCTTGTCAAACCTGGTTGTTACAATCCAGGTTATAAGTGTTTTCCCTATTTCTTTTTTGAGTTGTTTTTCAGGTTTGTATGACCAATTGCCTATGGGTATGCAGAGCGCTCCGCCCTCTGGACATACTATTACCCTTACCTTTACCTTTCCTTCAAATATTACTAAGGGTTCCGCTGTTAGTACAGCTTTCCTTTCGTATCTTTCGTAACTGAAGGAGAGGGTTATAAAAAAGATGAGCAGGATTACAATCATCGTGGATAAACTTTTTCATATTTACCCTTTTCATATTTGTAAATGGCTTCAACTCCAAAACCTTTTTTGTTCAACAACTCATATATTGCCTTTGCCTTTTCAATACCTTTCACACCTATGACTACACCGCAGTGGGGGTCTATTTCATCGGGAACGGGTAACAGCTTTGTATCCTTTTCTCCGATGTTTTTTAAAAATTTTTCAGCTTTTATGCCTTCGGATATTGCTACAAAGGTAATAAAGTGGTCTGGTTTTTTAATAAAAGGCAGAAATTTTATCAGGTAATACCTTATATGCAGTTTAACTCCTAAGGAGTGAAATTTTATCCACCCTACAATAGAAGGTTCGTGGGATGTGGCGGTTTTCTTTATAACAGCCCTCGTTATATCTTTATCCTTTGAGAGGGATAATAGCTCATTTCCTGTCTGCTTACACCAGTTCCATATATCCTTTTCAAAGCCGGGATCCGTGGCTTCAACCTCTAATATTTCTCCTTCCTTTAATCTTTTCATCTTTTCCGAGGTCATTACTATGGGAATAGGACACATCAGCCCCTTTAAATCAAGCTTGTGTGTTTTTTCTTTATCTTCAGTCGCAGGCATCTACCTACCCCGCATCCACATTTATTTTTATATTTTTATAAACAGCATCCTCTGGAAATCCTTCTATGTATATATTTATCATGTTTGCAACCCTTTCCAATGTGCTTAGCAAACTCTTATCCATAAGCTGATACTTGTGCCTTAATGTAAAAATGACGAGGGCATTTCCCTTTTCAAGGGATACCGGCACGGTGTATGTCTTTTCCTCCTCATTTTTCTTTACTATAAGATTCTCCCTGCTACTTGTTGGTACTATGGATACGGAAGCTATATCAAAGGTTTCAATAACGTCCTTTAAAAAGCCCCTCAAATTAGGATGTTTTACAGAAAGATCAAGCAGTGTTTCAGTAGCTTTAAGTTTTCTGTCGGTTACTTCCCACTCCGCATATTCCTTGGAAAGATTATTTAGGGTTCTTTTTAATATATTGATACTTCTTAGCTCCTTCTTAACATGTTCAAGGAAATCAGGGGAGGTTGAGGCTATGAAAGTGGCGGTTATGATTATCATGTCAAGGATTATGTTTAGGAAGGAGGTGCCATGCACAAAGGCGCTTGCTATAAAGCCAACTATCACCATTATAAGGGAAGAGGGATAGTATCGCGGAGTGAAAAGTACTATATAGGGTATGACCGCATATATTAGCAGAGGATTGTTGCCTATAAAGACAGCTGGCAAAACAAAAGGTATATCAAGGAACTTATTTAAGGGTTTGTTGGGTGTTGAGAACAGGAAGGCGTATATGGATAAGGATATGTAAACAGCTGATAAAACAAGGATGGAAGCCTTTTGATCCCAAGGAAGTGTCAAGGAAAATACTATAAAGAATAGGGCTACTGCCAGCCTTGTGCCGAAAAGAACATTCCTTATTTGATACTTCACAAGATATAATTTTATTATGAAAAAGGAGATAAGGACTAACGAAGCTCCGTTACCAGTGGCTCCGTATTCTCAAGCTGTGCTTGTGGATAACATGCTGTTTATATCTGGGCAGATAGGGATAGACAAAGAATCAGGTAAACTTGCGGAGGGTTTTGAAGAACAGGTAAGAAGGATATTCAGAAGTATTGAAGCTATTCTATCATCAGCGGGATTTTCAAAGGCGGACCTTGTAAGGTTAACAGTCTATCTTACAGAAAGGGCTGACTTTGACAGGTTTAATAAACTGTATGAAGAATTTGTAAAAGACATAAATATAAAACCAGCAAGATCTACGGTCATCGTTAATGCTTTACCAAAGGGTGCGCTCGTGGAAATTGATGCTATAGCGGTGAGGTCGTGATCCGTGAAGCTTTTTGATATAGATCCGCCTTACGATGAAATAGCGGAAAGGGCTATCCTCGGTTCCATGCTTTACGATCCCGATAATATACCCTTCGTATTGGAATTTGTGAGGGAAAAGGACTTTTATGTTGAAGAGCATAGACTCCTATTTTCTGTACTAAACAGGATCTGGGAGGACAAGGGTAACAATTGGGATGAGGTTGTATTGAAAAGCTATATTGAGAAAATGGGTCTTTCCGAAAGACTGCCCATGAGCTGGGTAGTGAACCTGCTCAATGATGCGGTTTCAGGTCCATTGCTTGAGGAGGCGTGCAGGGTTGTTAAGGAAAAGGCGGGTTTAAGGGAATTGCTTGATATAGCACTTGATATTGTCAAGGATGTGAAAAATAATCCTGATTTTGAGACTATAGTAGAAAAGTTGAATTCAAGGGTGCTTGAGGTATCTGAGGGTGCGATAATAACCCACTATTTTCATATAAGCGAGGTAGTTAAAGAAGTCCTAAAGATTGTTGAAAAGTTCAGGGAGTCTAAGGAGCTAGTTACCGGTCTTCCTACGGGATTCAGTCAACTTGACATGTACACTACGGGACTTCATCCTTCCGATCTTGTTATACTTGCTGCAAGACCGGGAATGGGTAAAAGTTCATTCATGCTATCTGTAGCTATGAATCTCGCCATAAACCACAGAAAGCCCGTTGCCATATTTTCTTTGGAAATGACAAAGGAACAGCTTGCTATGAGGATGCTGTCAAGTGAGGCGGAGGTACCTCTTCAAAATATAAGGTCCGGTATGCTTTCGGATGAAGACTATAGAAAGCTGATGTCCGCAAGTATGAGGATTGCTGAGGCTGAAATATACATTGATGATACTCCTTCCCTTACCACAACGGATTTGAGGATAAAGGCGAGAAAATTGAAGAAGGAAAAAGGAATTGAGCTGATAGCGGTTGATTACTTACAGCTACTTAGACCCACAAGGAGCAGGTCATCACGACAGGAAGAGGTTGCGGAGATTTCAAGGAATCTCAAGGCGTTGGCAAAGGAGCTTTCTGTTCCAGTCCTTGCCCTTGCCCAACTTTCCAGACAGGTAGAACAAAGGGGTGATAGAAGACCCCAGCTCGCGGATCTAAGGGAATCAGGTCAGATAGAACAGGATGCTGATATTATCATATTCCTTCACAGACCTGACTACTACAAAAAGAATCCATCTCCAGAAGAGCAGGGTATAGTTGAAATAATAGTTGCAAAACAGAGACAAGGCCCTACGGGAACCATAAAGGCTGCCTTTATAAAGGAGTACGCCAAGTTTTCCCAGATAGCCTCTCCCATTCCCGAGATAAGTGAAGATAGCTTTAATATTGAAGTGGATGAAGACGAGCTGGGTGATGACTTCAATCTTGACCTTTAGAAGCAATACTTTTGTTTATAAGATCGGAAGAAGGTAGCCTTATAAACTCCTTTATTATATGTCCCTTTTTGTCTATAAGTAAGGTTGAAGGCAGTGTTATAAGTTTAACAACTTCAGTTATATTTCCTTTGCTGTCGTAAAGATTTATAAATTCCGGCTTTATGTTCAACTCCTTGAAAAGTTCGGATACAGTGTCTCTTTTCATAAGAATCGCAAGGGAGACAAGCTTTACATTATTCCTTAGTTTCCTCTTTAAATCGTTAAGATTTTTAAGATCTTTTTCGTGTCCTACACATGTGCCTGTCCACACATATATTACCATGTAGTCAAATTTATAATCCGCAAGGCGTACTTTTTTACCGCTATTTACTTCCATTAAGGTAACATCCAGTATATTATCCTTTCCTCCACATGAAATTAGAAATACGGTTATAAAAGAGATTAATATTTTCCCCATTAACTACCTTTTTCTAACTTCAGCTTCAACTTCAACGACGCCAGCCTTTTTAAATTTAAGCTTTAGTTTTACCCTTTCTCCGGGTGAGGGATGTCTTTTAAGACCTATGAGCATAAGATGATATCCGGAAGGTTTCAGCCTTACTTCTTCCCCCGCAGGTATCTTTATTGAGTCAACTCTTCTCATCTTCATAACATCATCCTCAAAATATACGGTGTGTATCTCTACGGTTTCGCATATGTCGGTTTCCGCACCTATAAGCTCATCATCCTCCTTACCTTCATTTTCTATTTTCATGTATGCAGCTGTCATCTTAGATACTTTGGGAACAGCCCTTACCCAGGCATCCTCCACCTCAATTTTCTCCGAAGCCAAGACAAAGCCTGAAATAATAAAGAACACTAAGAATGCTTTCAACATACTTTCCTCCTCTACTGGTTGAATATTTCATCCATTATATCCGTACCGCACTGTAGATTGCTTATCCAGTCTATGAATGCGTTAACATTTTCCTTTCCTTTGAAGAGGGCGCCATGTTGCGGTGCTATGATATCTATATCAAGCTTTTTCACCATGTTTGCCCAGAGTTTACATATCTTATTATTTGCCATATATCTTCTGTGAAAGCCTTCAATAAGTTTTTTGTGGTTTTCAAAATCTTCAACATACAGATAGTTTTGACCGACGGAGGCTCCCACATCTCCGGAGAACAGGATCTTTGATACGGGATCATAGATCTGAAAGTTTCCGGGCGAGTGCATAAAATGGGCGGGAAGAATCCTTAGTTCTACGTCTCCTAATTCTATGATTCCGCCCCTATCATCTACCGCTATTACTCTTTTCTCATAACCCTTTTTCAACCCTATGTGTCCTATAAATCTTGTCCACAGCTTGGGTATTATAAGCTGGGCGTTTGTTGAAAGGAGCCAACCGTTCATGCCGGAAACTATGTCTGGATCCTGGTGGGAAAAGAAGATATACTTAAGGTCCTTTAGAGGAACCCTTGAAGAAACTTCCGCAAAAAGAGGAGAAAATATGGTATAGCCACCGGGATCTATTAATATTGCATTGTCCTTGTGGATTACAAGGTATTGATTGGTTTGAATGGTTTCATCTGGCATTATACTTGTAAACAGGCAAACTTTATGATTTTCCGACTCGTAAAGTAGTTCGCACTTCCCCATCTTACACCCCTCAATTACAAAATTATATTTAATTGCGTTAAAATGCTATAAATTTTTATTTAATATGGGTGTGAAAATTAAAATAAACGGTGAAGAGAGGACTATAGATAGGGAAATGACGGTAAAGGAACTGCTTGATTACATGGGGATAAAATTCAGGGAAACTGGGTTGGCTGTTTCCATAAATGAAGAGATAGTTCCCAAATCACTTTATGAAAAAACCTATGTTAAAGAGGGAGATTCTGTTGAGATAGTTCAGCTTGTAGGTGGTGGTTAATTTTCCTTTATTCTGAGGGAGTCACCCACACTTATTTTCTTACCCTCTTCAGTTTTAGGTACTATTGTATTTATTGCAATCCTGTAAAAGCCTTTGAAACATTCCTCTTTTGCCCACTGAGGAAGGGTTTTCTCCCTTTTCTCTATGAATATCCTTTCAAAGTTTTCAATCCTTTCTCCCGTTAAAGGATCGGATGGAGGTACGTTACATCTTTTTGATATATTAACCCCTTTAAAAAGCACGTTTCCTATATAAAAATAGACACCTTTTTCTTTATCACATAATCTGTCTTCCCAAAAGGGAACTTCCGTTTCTATCTCAATGTTTGTTCTTAATCTGAGTCTCATCTCGTCAACATCTATTCCGAACCATGAGGAGATTTCGTTAAGGGTTGCCCTGCCTATTATGGTGGGTCCGGGTGTATCAAGGCTGTCTGGAAAAAAGCCTTTTTTTGCTTCAACTTTGTATCCGAGAAATTCACTAATAAACTCTCCTATTCCCTTTGTATCATTTAGATTAAAAGTATTTGCCTTGCCATCGCATTTTAATGTAACCGTTAGGTATTCCATATCATATATGCTTCTTATTAAATAAAGCTTCTTTTCCCTTTTCCTGCTCAGTATATTTCCTTTCTCATCAAAAAGGGCTATATATCTGTCGTATTCCAGACCTCCTTCCCTGTTTATTCTTGAGGAGCTTACGTACACAGGATCAAGGGACTTTATGGGAAATATCATTATCTTTGATACATAAACGCTCATATCTGTGTATTTATAAGGAAGAGTGGCTGTCCGTACTCAACCTTTTCACCGTTCTCAACGAGGATTTTTTCAACCCTTCCCCTTACATCACACTCTATTTCGTTCATTACCTTGAGCGCCTCTATTATACATAATATCTGTCCGGGGGAGACAATGTCCCCCACCTCTACGAAGGGGGGTGCTCCCGGCGAGGGGGACCTGTAAAAGGTTCCCACAAGGGGACTCTTTATTATGTGAAGGTGTTCCTCTTTTACTTCCTCAGAGGGTGGCATTATCTCTTGATGGGGTGCTTCTTTAACCTCTTCTCTGGTTACTGTTTCTGTCTCTTTTGTTTCTATATACAAACTCTCCCCTTCCTTTTCAAGCTTTAAAACCTTTATGTTGGATCCCCTTATCAGATGTATTATTTCCTTTATGAATTCCCTGTCTATCATTTTACCCTCTCCACATAACTACCCGTTCTCGTATCAACCTTTATTACATCTCCCTCGTTAACAAAGAGAGGAACCTGTATTATCTTACCCGTCTCAAGCTTGGCGGGTTTTGTACCTCCGGAAACCGTGTCTCCTTTAACTCCCGGTTCTGTTTCAATAACTTTCAATTCAACATGTTTGGGTAGCTCTATACCCACTGGTCTTCCTTCATACAGAAATACAACAACCTGCATACCCTCTTTTAGAAAATCCGCTTCTTCCTTTATATTTTCATAAGGAACCGCTATCATTTCGTAGGTTTGCTGATTTAAAAAGTAATAGTTGTGTTGATCATTGTAGGAATATTCTGCGAATACTTGTTCAAAATCCGCAAGCTCAATGGAATCGGAAGCCTTATAGGTTATTTCAATAACATTACCCGTTAGCATATTTTTTGCCTTTACCCTTACAAAGGCTTGACCTTTACCCGGCTTTACATGATCGTAGTCAAGAACTCTGTATGGTTCTCCCTTATGGTTGATAAACATATCCTTTTGAATTCTGTTTATGTCTATCCTTTCCGCCATGTAAACCTATTTTATTAAAAAAATGGCTAAGGGTTATAATAAAAAAGCATGGTAAGGAAGCTTATAGCGATAGTGCTTGTAATAACTGGTTTGGGTGCTTTTGCGGACGAATTCGCTTATACGGGTGCTTTGGAGGGTGAAACGGGTGTTAAGCTTTCTTCTGTGTGGGTTACAATAAGCAAACTTGAAGGAGGAAGGTCAACGGTAAGGATACCCGACTTTCTGAGTATGTACGGATATATAGGATCTAAGATAAACCCAAATCTTTCGGTTGGTGCTTCTTTGGAGATGGGGGCGGGTGCAAGTATGGAACCAAGTTACGGCTTGTTTTACAATCCTTTTGATATAAACGCTGTTGTTAATCTTAAACCTTCCCGCAACCTAAGATTGTTTGCTGGAGCTGGTTTATCCTTTAACAATATTAAAGAAAACAGTGCAAATTCAAAAAAGGAAAGGATAATTCCAGGAGTTCACTTCAGCCTCGGCGGAAAGATAAATATCTCACCTTCCTTTGGCATTCTACTTGAGTATAAGGGAAGGATGCTCTTCGGTGAAGATACTATAGCCCACGGCGTTGGTGTAGGTGTTTACATGCTTGCAAGATAGGTCTTTACAAGTTCCCTCTCTTTCTTCCAGCTCAATCTTCTGTAGATGGTAACTTTTATTTTTTCTGGTTCTTCTCTTTCAAAAAAAGAAATTCTTAAAGGCTTCTTGTATACAAGGGTATTCTCCGCTTCCGGTGAGAGGGTTCTTCTTATTTTTCTTACTTTTCCGTTGCCATAGTATACCTCTATGATAATGTAATATTTTGGATCTCCTTGGTCAGCGGTCGGAAGATTATGCGGTACACCTACATTTTCTATCTCTATAATTCTCCTTTTACCTTCCTTCTTTATCCTTATCTCTATATCTTCGCTTTTTGCTTTAAGGCTGGGGAAGGAGTGATCATGTCTCGGTTTTGCAAGGTGTAATAGATGGTAAGGAAAGTTTTGAATGAGATCCCTCTTTCCTATATATGGCATATGACATGATTGGCATGATTTTTCCGAACCCGACATCTTCCATTCTTTATAGGTATCTTCGTGACATGATGCGCAGTATTTTGATTCTTTGAAAAATTTGTCCTGACGAGAAGGATGGGGAGGTGACCAAACCTTTAGTGGACCGTGAATTGCGTTTGTTTCTTCCCTGTAATGACACGCAGAACAGTTAACACCATCTTCTCTATGCTTATCCCTTGTTACAGGTTTTTTACCTTCCAGAACTTCAAGGGGGGCATGACATTTTAAACATTTGACTTTACTGTACTCTTCCGATTCTTCCCTGAACTTTTCGCTCACCCATGCCTTTGCATGCCTGCTTTTTTTCCACTCTTTGTATATTTCTACGTGACAATCAGCACATCTTTTGGCTTCAGGTCTTTTAAGAAGGTCTTCCTCCACAAAAACTTTTTCAAAGGGACCGCACCCTCCGATAAAAATGGATATTAAGGCGATAAATATTTTTTTCATTCTTCAAAGGCTTCTTGAATAAGGGCAGGTATTTCATGAACATTATGACATTTACTGCAGGACATACCTATTGTATTGAGAGAGTTAAATATTTTGTTTTTATCAATGTTTTCTGCTGATATAGCTTCTGCTATTACATCTAAGGCTTCTGAGGATTTTTTCATTGACGCCCTTATAACTTCCTTTTCTTCCTCTGTATGGCATTTTGTACACATGGTCTTCAGCTGTCTTGCCCTCTCAATAAATTCCTCACCCGCTTGTCTTGCATTTTCCGTATCTCCCTGAAGGAGGAAGATCCTTAAAGCTTTCATGGAATTTGAGAGTTTCCTCATATATTTACCCGTTTCAAGTTCTGTAAACTCTATAGGATCCTCTATCTTTATCTTTTCAAAGGAGGGGAATCTATACATTATCTTAACTATAGCCATGTTGTCTTGGTGACATTTTTGACAGTTTCTGCCCAGTTCCTTAGAAGTTTTTATTACTTCGTCCACATTTTGGGATTCAACAGCCTTCCTGAAGTTTTCCGCCAGCTCCGGCTTGAAATACTTTTTCCACTCGGGTACCATCTTTGCGGTTTCTTTATAGGTCTTTTCAAGATTTTTGGCCCACTCCTTTGCCTTTTCCCAGTTTTCAGCGTTTATATTGAGGTTTACAGCATAAAAGGCAAGACTCATCTTATGCATATTGCTTACAAATTCAAATTTCTTTGATTTGGGTGGGTAATATTTAGAGAGGGATTCTGGTGGTTTTTTAATGATAAGCTTGTCCGCTGAGAAGGATATACCCGCAAGCAGTATACCTATTAGGGCAACTTTTCCTTTCATTGTTTTACCTCCTACTTTATTATCTTTCTATTTTACTTTTCTGGGGATAAGATCTGTTACGGAAGAGATCCTGTCAAGGAAAAGTATGCCGTCCAGATGGTCTATTTCATGCTGAATGAGAACCGCCTCAATGCCTGTCAACTCCATCTCTATCTCCTTCTCCTCCATTGTCCATGCTTTGAGGAATATTCTGTTTGCCCTTTTTACAGTGGCGAGCAATTCGGGAATGCTTAAGCACCCTTCCTTAAACACTATCTCACCTTCTTTATGAACAATTACGGGGTTTACAAGTATCTTAAGTCCTATTGGGTTTTTTGGAGGTCTTCTGAAGCGGGTAGAATCAACCACTATTATCCTTTTATGAAAGTTTACTTGAGGCGCTGCTATACCTACACATCCCTTTTTCTCATACATAGTTTCAACAAGGGCATCAACAAACTTTTTAAGGTTGCCATCAATCTCCTTTACCTCTTCCGAGATCTTTCTCAATCGGGGATCTGGGTAGGTTAGTATTTGTAATTTCAAAGGCTTACCTCTTCAATAGCTGATAAGGAGAGTTCTATATTCAATTCTTTTGAGATGAGTTGTAGTTCTTCTTTTAAAATGTTTTCATCTATATGATCTTCCGCTTCAAGCTCCATTGTCATTAAATATATGGGTCTTTCTCCACCTGTCCTTTTAGTCCTCATATCGCATATATTTACTCCCTTTTCCTTAAGCTTACTGGATATACGATAGACTATACCCGGCTTGTCACCACCGTAAAAGGAGACTATAAACTTGTTTGGATACTTCTTTATTTCTTTTCTCTCTGGTAATTCCTTCAATTCTATGAGTAGCTCTTCCCTAAGGTGATCAAAGTCTTCGGATCTTATATCACCCGTGAATATAAGCATTATTACAAATTCATCTTCTATACGGGTCATTGATGAATCTTCTATGTTGCACCCTTTTTCGTACAGAACCTTTGTTACATCCGCCACTATACCGGGCCTGTCTTGACCTGCTGTTAAAAGGAGATATCTTTTCATTATGATAATTATAATATGCAGGAGAAGTTAGCATTAGAGGCCATTTATGAGATAAGCAAAGTACTTGGCGGTGAACCTGTTGATAAATCCCTTCCTTATGTACTAAGGCTACTTGAAAAGCTTATGGGATTTGAGAGGGTTACACTTACTATGGTTGATTCAGAGGCAGGTGAGCTTGTCGTAAGGGCTACTTCAAATACAAAGGCTCCCCAGGTCAGTTTTAAAAAGGGTGAAGGGATAATAGGGAAGGTATGGAAACACGGAATACCTATGATAATACCTGATATATCAAAGGAGCCTGAGTTTCTAAATAAGGTGTGGAAAAGAAATATAAAGGGAAAGATTGCTTTTATGGCTGTACCTCTGAAGGTTGAGGGTAAAGTAATCGGGGTGCTCAGCTGTGATAGGGAATATACAAAAAAGGAGTCAATGGATGATTACCTGAGATTTTTAAATATGGTGGCGGGCCTTATAGCCCAGCATGTAAGAACATGGCAGAGGTTCAGGGATGAGAAAAAGGCGTTGGAGATAGAACTTAAAAGGGTATATTCAAATCTCAAGATTGAAGGCATTATAGGAAAAAGTACCGCCATAATGGAAGTGCTTGAGAATGTTCACAAGGTTGCGGAAACATCCGCAACAGTTCTGCTGATGGGTGAAAGTGGTGTAGGAAAGGAGGTTTTGGCAAGGGCTATACACTTTTTGAGTCCGAGGGCTTCTAAGCCTTTTATAAAGGTCAACTGTGCAGCAATTCCAGAGAATTTGTTGGAGGCTGAAC
>JALWWX010000015.1 GCA_027078675.1 Aquificales bacterium
AAGACAACTTCAGGATAAAGAGAGGTATTCTCCAAGTTTATACGGACAGGTTATCAAAGAGATTGAATATTGATTTCAGCATTCACAGTTTCAGACACACTTATATAACCAATCTTGTAAATCAAGGTTTTCCCGCGGAAGTAGTTAAAGAGTTTGCGGGTCACTCAAATGTAAGACTTACAATAGATACATATTACAAGTATAGTCAGAGAAGGGCGGAAGAACTTGTCAGGGATTTTATGGAAAAAACTTAATACGGGTTATTTTTATGTTTTATCTCACATTGACAAACTTCAATTGATATTGTATCTTAATCTCAACTGAGGTGGTAAGGTCATGGAATGCATGGGAAATGTAAAAACAGGCAGTGAGGTTGAAATAGTTGAGATAACCAATAATGGCAGTCCGTTGGTTAAAAGACTTGAAGCCATGGGTATAAAAAAGGGTAAGAGGGTTAAACTTTTAATGAAAAGCGGTAGGAATCTTGTTATAAAGATAAATTCTTTAAGGGTAGTACTTGATAAAAAACTTGCGGAATATATAAAAGTTAAGGGATAATGCAATCTCTGATAAAGGTAGCCTTTGCAGGAAATCCCAATGTAGGAAAAACCACCATCATTAACAGACTTGCAGGGTTAAACCTTAAGGTAGGAAACTGGCCCGGCACCACCGTAGAGAAAAAGGAAGCCACAGTAAAATTCAGCGGTTACACAATAAAGATAGTTGATCTACCCGGCATATATACCCTTGACCCCCTTTCTGAAGACGAAAAAATAGCGGTTAATTTTTTGGAAAAGGAAAAACCGGATGTTATTGTCAACATCGTTGAAGCTACAAATCTTGAAAGATCCCTAAATCTTACCACAGAGCTACTGGAGTTTGAAATACCTACGGTCATAGTTCTTAACATGATTGACGAAGCGGACAGGATGGGAATAGAAATAGACACAGAAAAAATGGCTGAGCTTCTTAATGTTAACATAGTAAAAACCATAGGTAATAAAGGTAAGGGTGTACACAATATACTTCCCGCCATCATAGATGCCATTTCAACGGAGAAAAAACCTAAGCTGAATTACTCCAATGAGCTCCAAAAAGTCATTGATAAAATAAAATCGGAAGAGAACAAAACAACCAGGGAAGCCCTTGAACTTATCATTTCCTCCGAAAAATACAGAGAAGTAAGGGAAAAGTTTGAAAAGTTGTACGGTAAAAACATAGAAGACATAATAAGAGATGAGAGATATGCCTTTGCAAATGGTTTGTTTCATGAGGTCTTTAAAAGGAAGGGTGAACATTACAAGGATATCACGGATACCATAGATAAGATAATTCTCCATCCCTTTATGGGAATAATTTCCTTGGTCGTAATAATATTCCTGATGTTTAAAATAGCCTTTGATTTCTCAACACCTTTCGTAGACTGGGTTGACTTTGCAATAAATGAGTTCGTAGGTGCTTTGATTATAAACCTGCTTTTATCGGTCAATGCTCCAGTGTGGCTCATGGATTTTTTCAGCGAGGCTGTGGTGGGCGGTGTGGGTTTTGTTCTCACCTTTGTTCCGCTCATAGGTGTCATCTACTTTCTACTCACCTACCTTGAAATGTCTGGATATCTACCGAGGATAGCCTTTCTGGCGGATAGGGTAATGCATAAGCTTGGCCTTCACGGTAAACATGTTATACCCATCATGTTAGCATTCGGTTGCAATGTACCCGCCATAGTAGCAACACGAACCGCAACGAGCCTGAAGGAAAAATTGATAGTTATAAGCATGATACCCTTCATGTCGTGTCCTGCAAGGCTTGTAGTATTTTCCTTTTTTGCTGTCCTGTTCTTTGAAAGACCCGCCCTTGTAATAGGTTCCCTTTACCTCATAGGAATTGTTGTAGGAGTTATAACAGCCTTCATATTAAGAAAATTCTTCATTAAAGAAACCATTTCCCATTTTGTCATGGAGCTTCCGCCCTACAGGTTTCCCCCCTTATCTTCGGTACTTACCATAGTATGGATACATGTAAAGGATTTTCTTTACAGGGCTGGAACCCTTATATTCGGTACATCCATACTTATATGGTTACTCATAAATATACCGCCCGGTGAGGACATGTCAAAGAGTGTAGCCTCAAAGATAGGAAGGGTCCTCGTCCCAGTTTTCTCACCCATAGGAATAGACGATTGGAAGGCTACCACATCCTTAATACCCGCCTTCCTTGCGAGGGAAGTGGTAATAGGATCAATGGGTACAATTTATGCAGGGGAAGAGGAAAAAGAGTATGAAAAGGAAGATCTTTCCCAGAAAGGAGTTGAACTCATAAAGGGTTTCGGCAATGCCCTCAAGGATGGAATAGTAGGCGTTTTTAGTCCTTCACTAAGTATTGCAGAAGTTGAAGAGGAAGAAGATAAATCCCTCAGAGCTGTAATAAAAAACTCTTTTACCCCTCTGTCCGCCCTCTCTTTTATGATATTTATACTTATATACACATCGTGCCTTGGTACCGTTGCAACCATGGCAAGGGAGATAGGAATAAAGTATTCCCTTATCTTCTTAGTTTACAGCTTTGTTGTAGCATGGGCGGTTGCCTTTTTGACATACCAGGGGGGTAAGTTAATTGGATGAAATTATTTTCCTACTGCTTATAGGTATTTTGGGAGCTTTTCTGGTTTACAGGTCAACAAGAAAGAAGTCAAAGGGTGATTGTTGCGGTCAATGAAAATAGTAGGTGTTGATACGGGAGGAACCTTTACCGATTTTGTTTTATTTGACGGTAATGAACTAAGAATATATAAAATACCTTCAACTCCGAAAAATCCATCCCTTGCTATATGCAAAGGTCTTAGTGATCTTTCCGCCACATCCGGAATAATTCTTATACACGGGACGACGGTTGCAACAAATGCCCTGTTGGAAGGCAAGGTGGCAAAGACAGTATTGGTAACGAACAAGGGTTTTGAGGATGTTATAGAGATAGGAAGGCAAAACAGGAAAGAACTCTATAACCTTCACTACAGAAAGGGCAAAGTACCAGTACCGAGGGAGATGAGGATAGGAATAGACTGCAGGATTGATTATAAGGGAGAAATAATTAAGAATATTGAAAGGGATGAGCTTGAGCATATTAAAAGGTGGATAAGAGAAAAGGGGGCAGAAGCTGTAGCGGTATGTTTGTTGCACTCATACGCAAATCCGGAACATGAGAAAAGGATAGGAAAGGCTTTGGCTGAGCTTGATATACATGTATCTCTATCCCACGAGATCCTCGGAGAGTTCAGAGAGTATGAAAGGACCATAACAACAGTTGCCAATGCATGTGTAATACCCATAATCTCAAAGTACTTTGCGGATATAAAAAATTGTCTCGGTAAGGATGTAAGGATAAATATAATGCATTCTAACGGCGGGATTTCGCCCCTTGAATTGACCCTTAAAGAGCCGGTAAAAACCGTTCTGTCAGGACCAGCGGGAGGTGTTATAGGAGCCAATTATATAGGTAAGCTGGCGGGTTTTAAAAATCTTATAACCTTTGATATGGGAGGAACATCCACAGATGTATCCCTTATAAGGGATAACAGACCTTCCATCACAACGGACATAAGCGTGGGCAATTTTACTATGAAGGTGCTATCCATTGACATTCACACAGTAGGAGCAGGCGGAGGATCGGTAGCATACTTTGATGAGGGCGGAGCCTTAAGGGTAGGACCAGAAAGCGTCGGTGCGGATCCAGGACCAGCATGTTACGGAAAAGGGGAAAAGGTAGCGGTAACCGATGCAAACCTCTATCTTAACAGACTTGTACCCGAGTTCTTCTTGGGCGGGAAAATGAATATCTATCCGGAAAGAAGTAGGGAGTTTATAGATAAACTTGCAAAGGAAAAGGATATGGAACCTACGGAGCTTGCATGGGGTATAGTGTCCGTGGCAAACACAAACATGTCAAAGGCTGTAAGGGTTATATCCGTTGAAAGGGGTTACGATCCTGCGGATTTTACACTTGTTTCCTTCGGAGGTGCAGGGGGTATGCATGCATGCTATGTGGCGGAGCTTATGAATATAAAAAAGATACTTGTTCCGAGAAATCCTGGTTTACTGTCAGCAATAGGGCTTATTACAACGGATTTTATAAGGGATTACTCCACAACCGTAATGCTTGATGCGGACGAAACATCTGTTGAACATATAGGTGAAATGTTCCTTATGCTTGAAAGGAAAGGGATAGAAGACTTATTAAAGGAAGGGATAGAGGAAAAGAATATCCTCACGGAAAGACTCTTGGATATGAGATATGCGGGTCAATCTTATGAATTAATAGTCAGATGGTCTGGGGAAAATCCGAGGATTGATTTTGAAAGGGAGTATGAAAGGCTTTACGGCTATAAAATGGAAGACAGAAAGGTAGAAATCGTCAATATAAGGGTCAGGGTGATAGGAACGACGGAAAAACCGCCCTTCAAGGAATTTGAAAGGAAGGACACCTTAAAGGATGCCTTCCTATTTAAAAGAAAGGTTTTCTTCAATCATGAATGGATTGATACACCCGTATATAACAGGGAAAAACTGAATCACGGAACCTATTTGGAAGGACCTGCGGTAATAGTTGAATACTCTTCAACAACCGTTGTACCACCCGGATATAAGCTTACAGTTGATAAATACAATAATCTAATAATAGAAGTGGTTTAATATATTTACCCATGAAGGGTTACAATCCTCACGAAATAGAGGAAAAATGGCAAAAGATATGGGAAAGAGAGGGTGTATTTAAAAGCTCGGAAGGGAAAGGAAAAAAGAAATATGTTCTTGAAATGTTTCCCTATCCTTCCGGCAGGATACACATGGGTCATGTAAGGAACTACACCATAGGGGATGCCATAGCAAGGATACATAAAATGAAAGGATTTAATGTTCTGCACCCCATGGGATGGGATGCCTTCGGTCTTCCTGCTGAGAATGCGGCAATAAAACAGGGTATACATCCCGCCAAGTGGACAGATGAAAACATAGCTTATATGAAAAATCAGCTAAAAAGATTAGGATTTTCCTATGACTGGTCAAGGGAGATAGCAACATGTAAAAAGGATTATTACAGGTGGAATCAATGGATATTTCTGAAGATGCTTGAAAGGGGTATAGCTTACAGAAAGGAAGCAACGGTCAACTGGTGTCCTCATGATGAAACGGTACTTGCCAATGAACAGGTCATAGACGGTAAATGTTGGAGATGCGGAACGGAAATAATTCAGAAGAGTGTTCCCTCATGGTATCTGAGGATAACCGCCTATGCGGAAAGGCTACTTAAAGATCTTGAAAAACTTGAAGGTAAATGGCCCGAAAGGGTTATAGCCCAACAAAGGCAGTGGATAGGAAGATCGGAAGGCGCCCTTATAAGATTCAAAGTAGAAGATGAAACGATTGAGGTATTCACCACAAGACCAGATACCCTTTTCGGTGCAACCTTCCTCATTCTCGCACCAGAACACCCATCGGTAGAAAAGCTGGCGAAGAAGGGTGGAAGATATAAGGAAGTAAAGGCTTTTATTGAAAAACTCAAAGGGCTTTCTACAAGAGAAAGGAGTCTTGTAAAAGAAAAGGAAGGTGAATTCTTGGGAGTTTATGCAGAAAATCCCGCAAACGGTGAAAGGATACCCGTATGGACCGCCAACTATGTACTTTACGAATACGGTACCGGCGCAATAATGGCGGTCCCAGCTCACGATCAAAGGGACTACGAATTTGCAATGAAGTACCGCCTACCAATAAAGTATGTGGTGATGCCCGCAGAAGAAATAAGGGATAAGGCTTACGAGGGTGAAGGGATCCTGAAGGATTCTGGACCATTTACCGGTATGCATTCCTCTGAAGCAAAAAGGAAGATGCCCAATTGGTTCAAAGAGAAGGGGTTCGGTGAACCCAAGGTTACATACAGACTAAGGGACTGGAACATTTCAAGGCAGAGATACTGGGGGACACCTATACCCGTTATATACTGTGACAAATGCGGGATCGTACCTGTACCTTATGAAGATCTTCCCGTTGAACTTCCAACGGATGTAAGGTTTACGGGTAAGGGCAACCCCTTAGCCACCTCGGAAGAATTTGTAAAAACAAAATGTCCTAAATGCGGAAGTACCGCAAGAAGGGAAACGGACACGATGGACACCTTTTTTGATTCATCATGGTATTTTCTAAGATACTGCGACCCCACAAACAGTATAGAACCATTTTCAAAGGAAAAAGCTGAATACTGGATGCCCGTTGATATATACATAGGCGGTATAGAACATGCTGTCCTACACCTTTTATATGCAAGATTCTTTCAGAAATTCCTTTATGATCTGGGCTTGGTTAAGGACGAAGAACCCTTTGAATACTTACTTACACAAGGTATGGTTTTAAAGAAGTGGGTAAGCATAGGAAAACTTATGGAACACTTAGGTATTAGCGAAGATGATGATATTGAAGATCTTAAGAAAAGGATTCATGAGGTTTTCGGATGAGAACCTATCTTATATACGATGATATATATCTGAAACATAATGCGGAAGGTCATCCCGAACACAAAGGTAGGCTTGAATCCATAATGGAACACTTTAAACGCAGTGAGTTAAAGGACAAAATACCGATTGAAAAACCCGTAAGGGCTAAGGTTGAGGATATAGGAGAGGTTCATGACTACCAGTATATTCAAGAGATAAAAGAATTTTGTGAAGGCGGTGGAGGATACCTTGATCCCGATACCTATGCAAACAGTTATACTTATGAGGTAAGCCTTTATGCAGTAGGAGGTGTTACTAAGGGTATAGATCTTATAAAGAAGGGAGATGCGGAAGCGGTATTCTGTGCTGTAAGACCCCCTGGACATCATGCGGAATATTCAAGGGCTATGGGA
The DNA here is from genome assembly GCA_027078675.1 of Aquificales bacterium. GTDB lineage: Bacteria > Aquificota > Aquificia > Aquificales > Aquificaceae > WFWF01. Next base: position 6,892 of record JALWWX010000015.1, read on the forward strand.
TTTTGCATATTCAACAATATAGCGATAGGTGCAAGATATGCACAAAAACTCGGATACGAAAAAGTGTTCATAGTTGACTTTGACGCCCATCACGGTAATGGAACACAACGCTCCTTCTATGAGGATGATACAGTCTTCTACTTTTCAACCCACCAGTTTCCCTTTTACCCGGGTACTGGAAGCGAAGCGGAAAGGGGAAGGGGCAGAGGAGAAGGTTACACCCTCAATATCCCGATGCCCGCCTATGCAGGTGATAAGGAATACGAAAAGGCATATAAAACAATATTACCCGAGGCTGTCAAAAGGTTTTCACCGTCCATAATGCTTGTATCCGCAGGCTATGACCTTCACGAAGAGGATCCACTAACCATGCTTCAGGTTACAGACAAGGGAATAGAATTGATAATTGAAAGTATCCTTGGTGTATGCAAGGAGATTAACATACCCGTACTTTTCAGCTTAGAGGGGGGCTACAACCTGAATGCCCTCGGGAGGAATGTAGTTAGCACCCTCAGAATATGCTACGAATACTGATATAATAAATAGCCAAATGAGAAAAGCGCTCCACTATTTGTGGCAGATATTTTCCAATCTATTAGTACTTTACGGTTTCTATCTTATATATCTGTTTATCTACGATACCCTTATAAGGATCATGGAAAGGGGTGCAAATATAACCGCAGTTATACTAACGGTCCTGGGCCTTATCATATATGTATTATTCCAGTTGAGGAAGTATCTTCCTCCCTTTAAAAAGAAAACTCAGTAATTATAAACAGTTGAAAGGGACAGGATTATATTTTTATAGCTTATATCCTGAATTTCAGGACTGCCCGCTATAACTTGAGCCTTTCCCGTGCCGAACTGATAACCCACTCCCACGGAAATTTCCGAAGAAAAGGTAAAGTAACTTATACTTGCGGACAAACCGTAGATATCAAGCTTCTCCCTCTGGTTAACCTCATTTTCCTTCAACGGCGGTACATTTGAAAAATCCGTGTATGCCCCTAATCTTAAAGCAATATCATCCCTTATGTAAATTTCCGATCCCACAGAAAAGTTGTAAACATCTATATATTCTGAACTCGGGCGGGGAAAATAATCTATATCAAGGGCAAGTAAAAAAGAAGAAGAGGGAAACCAAGCAAAACCGACCGTATATTCGTAAGGAGTCTTTCTGGGTTTTCTGTCGGAAATATAATCGTAAGATAAACCGCCAGTAAGTCCTATCGGAGACATCATACCTTGAATAAACTTATCGCTATAAAAGATAAAATTCTTGGAAGCCTTTAATCCCACGGAAAACTTTTCAAAGGGGGTAAGCATCAATCCGATGATGGGCTTTATACCGTACTCCTCAAGGGATTCCCTGTAGTTAGCCTGAACCGATTCACCTTTAGAGAAAATAAGGAGATGGTTTCTTAAAATATCAACACTTCTGTAGTGGAGATACAAGGTCAACCCCACAGAAAGCCTTGCACTTATTTCATAGGCTACGGAAGGACCTACAAGATAGGTATTATCAACATCATAGATGTCTATGATATAAACGGAAATGGGATTATCTGGAAATATTGATCTTACATTGTAAAAGATTTGATGTTGATCCCTGAATATATAATCTGGTACCGCATAGGAGAAACACACCTTCAAATTTCCGATCTCATCAACTATACCGAAAAAGCTCGGTGAGAGTTTTGATGACTCAAGCACCCAATCGTAACGACTACCGTCTATACCCTTAAGGGGACCTATGTATCTCTTTTCCGATATTGTGTATATATTACCGCTCAAAGAAAGGGACCTTC
>JALWWX010000016.1 GCA_027078675.1 Aquificales bacterium
CATCTGTGGCCTCATTGTTTGTTTGTCACGCTATCATAACACATCTGGTTATCCTTGTCCGTCTGTCCTGCTTCGGGGAGCTTCTCAGGGTCTATAATAATATATCTGGGGGATACACCCGCACGCACGCACGTTTTTTAATTTCCCTCAGATAATAACGAAAATCACGCCTATAATAATACATCTGGGGGATAGCCGGACGGACGGCCGTTATTTTCACCCTGCCCTTATATTTACGCCAATCCGCAAATATACTTATTCTCTTTGCTCTGTTATCTGCTGTCCTGCGTCGGCCTACGGAAATCACCACAGGAAGCACATGCTTATTACCTTATCATGGCAAATTCCGCAACTGCGATGTTTTCTTCGCTTGAAGCTCTGCCCCTTAGCGATAGAATCTTCGGCCACATGAGTTTATTATATAATATACTATAACCCTGCACACAAAAAAAATTTAAAAATCATGGAAAAAAGGCAATATCTTTTATGGCACCCCCATAACGCTCTTTAAACTCTTCTTGATTTCTCTCTGTAAGCTCCCAAAGATAGTTAGCTAAGTCCTCTGTGTCTATGCCTCGATATCTAAGTAACTTCTCTTTCTCCTCAGAGGGTAGGCCTTTCAATATCTTAATGGCCTCTATGAAGTCCCCGCATTCCATCTCCAGCACGGATAAGGCAACACTCTTTAACGCTCCCTGTATGCCTTCCCATGCGTGTATGCAATACTCGGATCCACACGCATGGCAATATGCCCTTACCTTTCCCTCTGGGGATTGATATACCTCAACGATTACATCAAAGCCCATGCCTATCCCTAAATTCTCTTTTTTTGCCTCTAAGGGAAGCTTTGCATATCTGTCCATATCTTCCTTGGTCTTCCACCCTCTCATACGATTAACTAATGTCCAACCCTCGTATCGCTTCGGGACACTCTCCGGAGTATCTCCGAGTAACCCTTTTATGTCACTACCTCCATGACTAACATGGGAGGCCTTCCGGTTTATGGTTTCCGTCTCGCACATGGTTATCATCTCCGGAGGGTCTCCCCCTTTCTCAGGGAGATAACCCTCTTTCGGAGAGAGATATCCTCTCTATTGCATTTTTCACACCTTAGAGGATTAATTATATGCCTTAACCTCCTTCCCTTCGCTCACGGCGGTTTTAGGGGTAAGAGATGACAACATAGGGGTATTTCCCTTTCCTCTCTGAGATGATTTTTTACCCCTTCGGTTTTCATACCCTCCTTCATGGAGAAGCCATGCCCATGCTCCCGCTCTCTCCTCCGGCGGAATCTCATCTTTCGGAAGCTTTCCAAAGGCATACCTTAATTGTTTCCGTGAAAATCCTATACCCTTTTTGTTATGCAAATAATCAACTATGAAGCACATGCTAAGGTATTGGCTCCACATGGTTAAACGGGATAGCTCCCGCGCCATGCGTGATAGCGTATATTTATCCTTCCACATTCGCCATACTTTCCGCTCCAGATTTTGCCATGTCATGGGTATTTGCCTCCGTGTTGATTATTTCCACATATCCTCTTTTCCACAAAGGGAAAACTAAAACCCGTGGAATAGTAACAACATCTCCTTTATGTAATCTTAAAATCTCCTTACCCTTGATTAATCCATCAGGTAAGGCAATATCACAATCATGCGTAACTCTCACCAACACATACCCATTAGGTATCATTTACCCCCTCCTTTCGGATTACTACCTTCCCCGCTTCCTCCAGCTTCACAGCCTCGGGATAGGGGAGCTTCTCCACTTTCAAAGTATCCTTATGTAAAACCTCAACCAGCTCCATGCCTTCACTCTCTCCAGCTCCGTTAAACTCGCTTAATGCCTTTACTCCCTCAACTTCCTTAGGTTTCTCCTTCTGGGGTAACTCCTCTTTTAAGATTTCCTTAACAACCTCCGTGGAAGGCCTATAAAGTAAGATGAGATTTGTATAAAATCGCTCTCCGTTTTTCCTAACTTTCCGGATATATGGGGCAAATGTCGGCAAATCTCTATAAAATACCGTGGGATTCTTGGCCGTGTAATTTTTCTCTTTACAATAGGCCTTATAAATTGCGTATAACTCACTTGGCTTAATTTCTATCTCTTTGGTATCCTCATCTATTAATGAGGGGTCTATCTCTCCGCTCATGAGCTTCTCATCTATCTCCTCAGGGGACACTAAGGCCACAGATATGAATCTCTTAAGAGAATCTGAGGCATACTCATACATCTCTGTGATTTCCTCTAAGCTCCGTGGGTATTCAAAATCATAGGTCTCTAATAACTCCCTGTAACCCTCCAGCATCCAATTAAAAATACCTTCCTTCTCAGCATTCAATTTCTTGATTAAAAGAGGGTCTGCCCTATCCCCTAAAAACTGCCTCGGAAATACGAAAATAAGAAATCTCCGGTAAAATCCGAGGGTCTTATCATTAGTTGGCGGTAACTCGTTGGCCGCAAAGATGTGCTTGGCGGTAATCCTTCCTTCATAGGGCTGTTGGTATTTCCCCTCTAAGGGTATTCTATCTCCACCTAATACCATCTTCACAAATCCCGTATCAAATAATGCATTTTTCGGTAAATCTGCGGCCGCATTAAGAAGTTTATGCTCCATGCTTTTCGTGGAGAATTTATCTTTAAACCTCTGCATGGGCACACTTGATACATTGTTTTTTCCTAAAATCGTTGTTATAATGTGAATAAATACCGTCTTCCCGTTGGCTCCATCTCCTACAAATAAGGCCGCTGAGGGAAGATGTCCCATTATGTCAGGATATAGGATATACCCCACAAATCGTTTAATGGCCGTGTGGTATTCCTTATCCAATACCTCATTAATGAATTGCTCCCAGCGTGGAGCTTTGGCCTCTGGGTTATAGTTGATAGGCAACCGCTTAGGAAATGGCAATACGGAAATAATCCGATTCCATAACCTAACCGCATCTTCCCAATCGCTTATATCTTCATCTGGCTTAATATCTCCACTCTCCTTAGCCTTAATTAACTCCTCTAAGGTATAATGATACCTCGGATTGGGGGCATTTTGGGGATCGGGGTCTAAATACTCCTTGAATAGAGTAAAAAACATCATGATGTTTTGATATGTGATTTTCAGGAACTCCCCCTTAAGCCCATTCAGGACATACCCGTTTTTCGTAACTATGTAATTGCTAAGAATGTTTAATAAATCTCTCCGAAGCTTCGCTTTATTGGAAAGATGATACATTACTTCCTCTATTATGTATTTAGTTGGAGCTTTTCCTAAATCCTTGAGAATCTCCGTAACTAATGCTTTGATGTAATCGGTTAATTCTAACTTTACCCCGTCACGGATTGCGTAAAATTTCCGCTTCTCGTCCCCTTCCATAGTATAGAAAAATCCCGCTCTCTCCAGCACACGCTTATATAAGTCGTCGGCCAAATCATACCATGATATGTTTTTGGCATAAGAGGAATCTGCGGTAAAATTCCCGAAATACTCGGATTTCAATTGTCGAATATCCGAGATTAGGTTTTGTCGGGCTACTTCTCTCTGAAATATATCCTCTAATGCCCAGCTTTTCATCTCCTCGTTTATCACGCTCATTATTTGTTTTGATGTTTCCTTAGGATACTCTTCCATCTGTATTACCTCCCATCTGGCATACCTTCATGGAATGTGATAAGTGACGCATGTCGCATGGATAGTGACGGCTAAAATTAGGCGTCACTAACGCAAGAGATAGTAAAATAGGGATTGAGCTTTCAAAATAGTGCCGCATAGGGGGGTAAAAACTTTTGTAGAAATGGAGGCCTTCCGTTTTCATGCACTTTTTAGACCCCCCATGCGTCACTAAATTAAAAAGAGAACCGCAATCTAACATATGTTTCCCGTAGTGACGCCTTTTTTTTAGGCGGCACTGAAAACCTTTTCCATCTCTTAGAAATCCGCTAAAATCCTTAGTTTCTGAATAGTGCCGCATAACGCCAAAATAGTGACGCCTAATTTTTAGGCGGCACTGAAAATTTACATCTTTAAGGGGCTTATCCGGAGAAAATCCGCAATAATTCCCAATTTCTGAATAGTGACGGCTAAAAATCTTCGGCTCCGTAGTAGCATGTGCGAAATTTCCATCGCTATTTTTAATTACCACTACGGCATTATGTATCATGCGAAAGGTGTATCGTATTCCCATGGGGGAAGGCCACCCCACACCCCCCCAATGGCGTAAGGTGGCTTTCCCTCTGGGATTCTCCGTATATTTTAGTGATTCCTTCATTACCGTGACTTTTTACGCTTTTTCTTCCCCTTTCTCCCTTTCGGAGCTCCCTTTTTCCCTCTTGGTTTCTTCTTAACGGTCATGGCAACTCCTCTCCGTATTCTATCCTTAGGAATTGGTTTAAGCGTTTTTCATCTGTGAGGACATAGAGGAGTAAATCCTCAATCATATAGGAGCGTGGGTATGGCTTCTCTTTCCCTCCCTCTAATTCCAGCACTAATCCCTTTTTAAGCTCCTCAATCTTCTCTACTACAGGCACAGATAGGGCTATGTTAATGCGTTTTCTCGGGGCATCATATACCTCTTTCGCATTTATCGGGCTTATTTGAGGCATGGACATAGGTAACACCAATTTGTAGTATATGCATCATACTACTTAAATGTTATCACAAGGGATTAAGGCCTCAACACATTTAAGGAGTAGCGTGCCATATTTCGGCAACTATTTAAGACGTAGCCACCTAAACAACTCATCAATGAGTAAATCCCTTAACATAAATCCGCTCTCAGGGGGATAAATTGCCCCTAAATCATGAAGCAAGATAAATCTAAACGCAATTTTGAAATTTTTTTTACACACGCTCCATGTATTATATATTATAACATACCATAGCACATAAAGGCGGCAATTTGGCGGAAAGTGGGAGCTAAAACCATAATCTTTTTTCTCAGTAAATCGCAAGATAAAACCCTCTGGGGACGGGCCTAAAACCATAAATCTAAGCGTTCCACCCTGCGGTATATTCCTTAATCTTTTGCTTCTCTCCCTCTGAGAAGGGGAGATTAAGGTAATGCTTCATAGCGGTTAATTCGGTATGGCCTTGGGACATCGCAATTAAAACCGCCTTCTCCGGATAGGAGGCCATAAGCCATGATTCCCATGTTTTCCTCGTGGTTTTTGCGGATAGGCCTATCGGATCCACACCGGCGGACTCGCTCCACCTTCTCAGATTTTCCCGCCATGTCACTCTGGAAGGGATTTCCTTCTCCAGCTTCAGGAATAACGGGATTATGGCTTTACCTCTGGAGCTAAGATAAACATACCTCTCCCTTAATGTCCTCTTCTTTTTCTGTGAGGCCTCAGGGGGGAGATAGATATATCCTCCTTGGGAATCATACCATTCCGGATGTTTTTGTAACCTCTCCAGCTCCACCCATCGCATACCGGTAAGTAAGGCGGCATCCATGATAATCTGGTGTGCTATCTTGGGGATTGCTTCCCTTATTGCCTCATACTCCGAAGGCCTAAGTATGCGGACTCCACCCTTTAATATCGGTTTCATGATTAACCTAATGTTTTAATTAAACATAAGGTTTTCCATCTGTGAGTATATAAATGGAAGGGAGAAGCTCCACGATGATCCAAATCAAAATCCTAACATTTTATCGTAAAACATTAGGGTGAGAGATTAACTCTTTTTGTAAATGTTTCTCCTGTGTCCCACATCAACAACTAAGATTAGGAGCTTACCCTTATCTATGAGCATAAGAATCCGATAATCACCCACTCTTAACCGGTATTCTTTCCTCCCCGTGAGCTTCTTTACATATTTGAAAGGGGAATATCTCACCCTTTCCAATACCGCAATAATCCTTTTTCTCGTTTTCTTATCTAACTTCTTGAGCTTCTTTAATGCGGTTTCGGTGTATTCTAACTCATAAATCACAATCCCAGCTCCTTTTTAACTTCCTCGTGGGTGTAAATTCTCCCTTCCTCTATGTCCCTGTATGCTTCCTCTAATTCTCTTTTTGTTTCCTCTGATAGCTCCATGTTAGCTTCCAATAAATCCCATATCACGCTTTCGTAACTCTCACGGGGATATAGCTTAAGCTTTGCTAACTCCCGTTTTAGCTCCTCGCTAACCTGTATTGTGGTAACCATAGTTATCTATAGGTGGCTATAGTATAAGAGATTTTCGCCATGAAAATGTGCGAATATTTCGGTAAGGGGTTTATATACTCTCCCTGTGGGTGGTAGGTATTTACCATGTAATAAGGGAAAATCTCCAAAAACACGCAATCTTTAAGCAATTTAAAAATACCCTATCTTTATGGGAGAAGGGAAAATCTGGCAATTGCATAATGGGAGTTTTTCCCTTTTTTTTATCTTGCTAAAAGAGAGGGATTAATGTTCCCGTGAAAGCTTCCGAATTTCGATTTTCACTTCTCGGATAGCTTCATTCACTTTTGAAAGCTCCTTTTTCATCTTCTCCAGCTTCCTTTTTTTAGAAGCTCTAAACATAGTTACGGGGCTGTTAATCTCTAACCTAAGGGCCTTGATATTGTTTTCAAGGTGTTTTTTGTAATCTTCAAGCTTCCGCAAAGCTTCTTTATTTTCCTTAAGCTCCTTCTCTATATCCTTATGTGGAGATTTCGCCAACTCATCAATTACCGCCAACTCCTTAATTATTGTCTCCTCATCGGAAAGGGTAACATCTTTTTCTTCCTCCTCTTTCTCCCCCTCCTCTGGGAAGGGCTCCGGCTTCATTGTCATATCTTCGGGGAGCCATTCGGGCTTAAGCTCCTCCGTATTTGCCATGTCATGGTTATCTCCCTCTGGAGCTTCTGGAGTCTCTCCCCGTATTACCTCTTTAATCTTCCCTCTTAGCTCTGGGAAAACTCCTTTACCTGTCCTTATGCTCTTTCCTGTTTCGGGGTCTCTCCACGGGATAACATACACATAAACGGGAAGGGTGGAATTATCCAATAGGGTTACCTCTTTTTGATACCATACCAAAGGCCTCCCAAAATGAGATTTAAGAAATTCTGCCACTCTCTCCGCTTCCTCTTTTGAGATTTCGGAAATAGAAATCCAAAGGTAATCATATTTCGGTTTTCTCCCTCTCCTCCGTGGGTATGCCTTAGATGGAAGGAAAACATAATCCTTTAACTCTTGGAGCTTCTCAGGTTTATCCTTCAAATCTTCGTAAATCATCTTTCGGTATGTTACCGGCCTCGGTCGGATCCAAATTGTTATCATAGGGATAGATATGACATGGCAAAATAAATAATTTACCATGAGCATGGTAAATTGGCCTTACCGATTGGTATTTTTACCCCGTGAAGCATAGGGGAAAACATGAAAAAAATCAATCCGTGAGGCCGATTTATAGGGCTTCCCCGTGGGAAAAATCTTTCCTCTTTTCTGACAAAAACAACTATATATATACATGTTGTCGCCAACAACATTTTTGTTTTTTCTATATACTTATACTGCGCTGCGAGGGGATAAGGGGATTTTTATCCTCGCTTTTCCGCCCTGTTTCGCATGTGCTAAAATGTTTCGCATAGGTGTGAAGCATAAATCTATCTGGAGATTCAGGGAAATTAAGCATGTGCTTCTTATCGCCTCTCGTAATTTGCCATGCCCTTTCTCCATGTAATATGTATATTTAGATGTCAATCACTCCCCCCACTTCTCTCTTTCCTCTTTCCTCCGTGGAGAATCTCCGGAAAGGGTAAGGCGGTTTTCCGTGCTTTGCTCTCCTCTGGTTAATTATCTTCCATGCCTCCACGGGTGGTTTTCCCTGTGCATATAGTTTTATGGCCATTTTCAAATCGTATGTTTTCCCCCCTCTATCTGTGATTTTCTCCTTACCCCATCGTGGGATTAGGCCAAAAACATTACCTTTCATAGTGTCCCAAAATATCCCCCCTCTCCCGTATATGATGTTAGATATTTCCTCTAAATCTGATGATGTGAATCTATCCCCCTTTTCTAACCTCACATACACGAAAACATATAACCCGCTTCTTAACCCCTTAATGTCCTCCATAGATATGAAAAAATACCAAGGGCTCTCTATACTTCCATCTGCATTAAGATAGCTCTCTCGCCAAATCTCAACGAGATTAGCATTTTTAACCCCTCCGAAATCTGCAATATCCTTATACGATACGTATGCCTTGGCCATGTCAATAGATATGCGATAAAGGGATTAAAACATTCTGCCTTTACATGGCAAATTATAGCGATAGTTTCTTCGCTTTCAGCTCCGAGATCCAGAGGCCTTTAAGCGAAGATTTTATCGTTGGCCTTACTGCCATGCAATTATTGTTACCGCCATGGAGTATGTGGTTTTCTGATACATTTATCCATGGTCATGGCAAATTAAAAATTTCTGCTGTGCATCCCCCCTTACTGCTGTCTGGCTCGGCGATGTTTGCGTTTGCGGTCGTGGGTCGGAGTGGGAAGGGTCGGGCTAAGGTCTGGGGAGATTGTGAGGGAGAGGGTCGGAGTCGGAGAGGGGGAGGGGGTGCATAGCGAAGGCCTCATCTATATAGATACATCTGTGGCCTCATTGTTTGTTTGTCACGCTATCATAACACATCTGGTTATCCTTGTCCGTCTGTCCTGCTTCGGGGAGCTTCTCAGGGTCTATAATAATATATCTGGGGGATACACCCGCACGCA
>JALWWX010000017.1 GCA_027078675.1 Aquificales bacterium
TTCCATCATATACGAATATTTGTGCATCAGTTGGTGCTGTATTTGATACTGCTGTTCCTTGTATCTTTGATACTACAGGTGCTAATCCTGTTCCCGTTAAATCTCCTCCAGTCCATGTTGATGTTGTCGTTATATCATTTGTATAATCTTTATCCCAATTTGATGTACTTGTCCATTCAGGTAATCCGCTTGTTGAATTTACACTTAATACATCACCATTGTTTGTTGTTATATTTAACTTACCCAGGGTATCGTCAGCCGACGCATATAATAAATCACCCTTTGTATAAGACGTTATGCTTGTACCACCGTTACCTATTCCCAAAGTACCTGTTACTTCATTTGTTGTGTCTGCTAAATCTACTTTTGACGATGTTAATGCACCTGATGAATCAAGCTTTGCTATTCCCTCACCATAATTGCCTAGTGTAACAGAACCGTCTACACTTAATGTTCCATCTGTACTCACATTACCACTACTATTGATTTGGAATTCATTTGAAGAACCAACGTTAAATAGTGAACTTGGTGAACTTCCGCCAACACTTACCCCCGTACCATTATCATATAATTTGCCTGTGCTTAGATTTGTGCTACTTGTCCATCTTGCCACATAATTTTGTGTACCAGAGCCACCTATACTACCTGAACCTGATGACACGTCTATCCATGATAGATTTCCACTTGCATCGCTTGCCAGTACTTGATTAGAACTCGTTGCATCGGCAGTTGGAAGTTTATATATAACATTCGCCGATAGTGAATCTGGTGCTTTAAAACCGGTATAATTATCACCATTAGCTTCTAGTTCTTGGAATCGCATTTCACCCGTATTTCCAGTAGATGTACCATACGGATTTAAGTTCAAGGCTGAGGCAGACACGTCCATATAAAACGCGGCATCTGATGAAGTTCCACCTAATGCTAAATCGTCTGTAGTTGACGTTAAATATGTTATTGCTCCAGAATCTGTATATAACGATGACCCTGACCCACCATTGTTTTGAATCCATGTAAAACCACCAGAATTTGAGTCGTACGATAATATATAACCGTCTGTAGGACTATTTGTTACGTCTAGTTTCGGTTCTAGAATCGTGTCATCAGCGATGTCAGCATTTACAATTGTGCCATTTGTTATTTCACTCGATTCTATTGTTTGGCCAAGTAGTGATGTATTTGCATTGTAACCTTGTACAGAGCTACCGATGTCTGAATTAACTAAAATCGATTGATTTCCTATATATAATGTAGCCGAACCAGTACCAGACGATGACGTGCTAATGTAATTATTTGTATTATTTGCACCAAGATATAAGCCGTTTCTTATATAAGAGTCACCGTTTACATCTAATGCATATAATGGGGAACTCTGACCGATACCTAATCTTGAATTGCCTGAATCCCAATATAGCGAACTCGCGCTAGCTGATGTATTAGCATCAGACCAATAAGTTAATGTACCCGCTGTACCAGTACCTAGTGTTACCGTGCCTGTCGCGTTTGGAAGGGTAATTGTTCTGTCGGCGTCAGGATCTGCTGCTGTTAATTGAATTTCGTTTGCATCTACTGTTGAGCCTTCGAACCACAGTGAATTGCCACCATTGTTATCTGTATTAGTAAATGCGTCACCTGATGAAACGTTGCCTATTGCTTTAATCGAATCATTCGAAAGTGTATTAAGATTTGTGTCTAGCGTGGTTAATGCATCTTGTACATTATTTTGTGCTGTTAAGTAGTTCGTTCCTGTTCCATAGTATCCTACCAAGTAGGATCCTGAATGTGTTGCATCCGTATTATCATTTAATCCTACTGTACCTACATACACATCTGATGTTGCTCTTATGTTATCTGCTCTCACATCTCCTGTTGTTTGCATATCTCCACTCACTTCTAATGCATATGTTGTTGGTGATGCTCCTATTCCAAGTCTTGTATTTGTATTATCCCAATACATTCCTGAGTTTGCTAATGTATTACCTGTTGTCCAATATGGCACTCTACTTGCTGTTCCTGTTCCTAATGTTAATGTCCCATCTTCATTTGGTAGTGTATATGATCTTGTTGTTCCACTATCTATTCCTGTTAATTCAAACTGTGCTTTCTTTGTATTATCTGTTTCATCTTGTATATATGTTGTTGAATCTGTTAATGTCTTGTTTGTTAATATCTGTAATGCACTATCTAATACTACATTTCCTGTTGCATCTGGGAATGTATATGTTCTATTTGCATTTAAGTTTCCTACGTCTATTGTTCCATAATATGTATCCCCTGCTGATTCTAATATCCTTAGTTCACTGTTTGCATTATTTAGTACAATGTCGTATGTAGATGATGAACCTGTTTGCCAATCCGCTGTTAACGACGATAATGCTATCACTGGTGTACTTGCTTCTCCCGTTGCTGTTCCAACACTTATTCCGCTTCCTGCTGTTATACTTGCTACATAGTTTCCTGTTGTATCTGTTCCTAATGCTACTGAGTTTGCTTGTATGGTCGTTGTTCCATTATTAGATATTAATACATCACCACTTAATGATGTTGGTACCCACTCAT
>JALWWX010000018.1 GCA_027078675.1 Aquificales bacterium
ATGTACATAATGGACTACAACATATCCATAGCAAGCATTGCGGGATTTCTGGCTTTGCTCGGCATAGCTGCGGAGATGGGTATAGTTATGGTAGCTTACATAAAGCATGCCTTGGAAGAATGGGAGAGGGAAGGAAAGGTAAAATCAAAGGAAGATCTTTTTGAAGCCATGTACTACGGAGCAGTTAAAAGGATAAGACCCAAGTCAATGACTATACTTGCAATCCTTATGGGACTTATACCCATATTCCTCGGAAAAGGTACAGGCTCAGAGGTCATGTCAAGGATAGCCGCACCCATGGTGGGAGGCGTTGTCTCAACCTTCATAATAGTCCTCTTCGTAATACCTGCCCTCTATGCCATATACCTTGAGAGGGCTCACAGGAAGTTCTTTGAAAACAAAGAAGAATAAATGGATGTTTATTTTATAGGTGTTGACCTTGCGTGGTCTTCAAAAAGGAAGACGGGAGTAGCTTCCGCAGTGGGTAACGAAGAAGGAATGACCGTAGAAGAGGTGTGCCTTCTAAAGGAGGACGGAGAGATTGTAGATTTCATAAAGGATAGGTGTAAGAAGGGTCATGTTTTTGTAGCCATAGACGCACCCCTTATAGTACCCAATGAAAGGGGTAGAAGGAGGGCGGAAGAGGAAATCCAGAAGGTTTTCCGCAGGGAGAAAGCTTTAGCCCATCCTTCAAACAGAAAAAGGCTTATATCAACATGCGGAAGGATAAGGGGAGAAGATCTGGTTAATATGCTAAAAAGCATAGGCATGGAACACAGTCCCTTTATAAAAAGGTTTGAAAGGGCAAAAAAGTTCTTTGAGGTTTTCCCCCATCCCGCAATAGTAAAAATATTCGGGCTTAATGAAATAATAAAGTACAAACAAAAAAAGGGAAGGGATAAGGAATTCTTAGAAAGAGAACTTGAAAGGTACAAACACCTGCTCTTAAGTCTTAAAAACGCCCGTCCCCCCATGTACATTCCAGAACATACCCTTCAAAGAATAGAGAGCCTCGGGAAGAAGGATAAGGAGGATGTGCTTGATGCGATCATGTGTTCCTACATAGCCTACTACTGCTGGTATAACCCAGAAAGATGCACCGTATTCGGAAATATGGAGGAAGGCTACATCCTTACCCCCTCGTGATTATAGGTTGGTAGAACGACCGTGGTTTGATGGGATATGGGGTCAATGAGACGGATAAGTTCACAGTTAAAAACTAAACATGTATGGAAATATGAAGTAAAGTAGGGGTACTATTATTTTTTAATGAAGGATTAGGGAGGGAAAATATGAAAAACTCTGTGATAAGCTTACTAATCCAATTTATTTTATTTTTTCCTATAACATTAAACAGCAAGGACTTATGTTGTTGGAAAAAAATGACAATGGAAACGGAAGATGTTGGTAAATTTGTACAGACTTATAATGTAATCCTAACATCCTTCTTTCACTCAGATAAAGAGAAACTAAGAGAGCTTTCCAGTGTTAACGCTTACAAAGATGTACCCACCTATCTAAAATACTATTTTGCCTGCCTATCAAACTTTTATCTTGGAGTTTTGTCGGAAAATAACAGAAAGCTTCTTGAAAAGTATTTAGAAAATGCAAAAGATTTATGTGAAAAGTCTGTTGAAAATAATCCCACCTTTGCAGAAAGCAGGAGGCTTCTAAGTGTAATTTACGGCTGGATGATTGATATAAAGTGGTACTTAGCTCCCTTCTATGGGCAAAATGTGGATGCTCAAGTACGTAGGGCTTATGTACTTAATGATGAAAGTCCGATGGTCATGGAAGCAATAGGTATAAGTTTACTGTATACACCCGTAATATTTGGGGGAGACAAAAATAAGGCTGGCGAGTGGTTTCTTAAAGCTTATAACTCGTGTCCCTCTTGCCCTGAAATCCAATACTGGCTTGCAATATACTATCTTGAAACCAAAAAACACAACAAACTATGCAGTTTTTACAATAGACACACAAGCACTTTTCAATTGCCAGCGTTTAAAAGCGTGGGTGAAAAAATAAATTCAATATGCACTGGGGAAAGATAAGCGGTGTACAAAACTCCATATTACTATGCTTTGTTCACATATTCTACAACCTATTTGTCTTTACAGCAAAGGCTAAGGGGGAGCACGTATAGATGTTTTGGGTAAAGGCTGGAGCTAAAAACGTACTTAGAAAAGGCAGAAACATCATCATAATTCTCCTTATAGGATTATTTGGCGGATTTTTAATCATAACAAAGAATTCTATGGTTGCATTCATGCAATCGTGGGAGAATTCAATAATAAAGCAAAAGGGACACATAATAATTGCACCAAAGGAAAGATTTACATATTCGGGATTCCTGTCTGAACAGTTTTTTATTGAAAATCCTAAGAAAGTTGTTGAAAAAATATATAAAGTTATTGGGGAAGACCTTGAAGATATAATTCAAAATCTCAGCATTGTTGGATATATTTCCTCTCCAACAAAGATGAGTTTTGCTTTCTTCAAAGGTGTGGATGTAGTTAATCCCTCAATAAAAGAGTGGCACAAGATAGAGAATATAGAAGGGGCGGTTATAGGCTATACGTTAGCAAAATATCTTGGTGTGGGTGAAGGTGATGAAATCACGATAATGGCAAACGCTGTAGATGGTTTTCCTAATGCGCTTGGAATAAACATTCAGGAAAAAGTACTATTTGGTGAAAAGTTTGCCGATTCAAGCCTGGTAATATTACCCATAGAAGATCTTAAGAATCTTATAAATGCAGACGTTGTCAGCCATATTTCTATATACCTTAAGGATAAAAGACTCACAGGAAAGTATGCCACTGAACTGAAAAAAACATTGGGAGAAACCTTAGGCGTGAAAACTTGGGATGAGGTTATAGAAGAGTTCAAATTCATGAAAGCCTTTTTAAATGTTCAGCTGGGTGTTTTAAATTTCTTCCTGACCATCATTACCTTTATTGTTGCTCTCTTCTTTAGTCTGTTAGCAATAAAGTCAGATCATAAAGAAATAGGAACTTTAAGAGCTTTGGGAGTGTCAAAAAAGGAAATATTTATCCTTTACGGGATAGAGTCTATACTTGTAGCTACCTTTGGAACAATTTTGGGATTGCTGATCGGGTATACGCTGACCGCTGGGCTTAGTACAGCTGGCATACCATTTGTACCACCTGGAGCTACTATTACAATCTATATAAGACCTGATTTTGATCCACTTTCCGCTTTATCCGTAGTTAGAAATCTCTTTGTATTCACTCTAATAGGATGGTTTATTGCTATCATTAGAGCCCTTAGGATATCCCCTGTGGAGGCTTTCAGGGATGTTTAAGCTATGGATTGTTCTTGGTTCAATTGTGTTTTTTATGCATGCTACTTTTGCATCGGACCACCCGATCTTTAAAGATAAAAAGTTCACAGCTCTTGTAGAAATGAAGGTTATAAGGCCAAACAAGGTGTCAGAGTATATATACAAAGTGTATGTAAATGAGGATAGAACTCTTGTTAAGTTCTTGAAACCTTCAAAAAGGCTTTACGTTCTGAAGATAAAAGATAAATACTGGCTTTACTTCACCAATACAAAAAGGCTGATAGTTACAAGCGGTGAAGTAGCTATAGGAGAGAGCGACTTTAAATACAGCGATATAATGGATGTGGAGCTTTTTAAAAATTACATAGTTAAAGAAAAGGGGGGAAACTATGTGCTCTTGGAAAGAAAAACAAAAAAACTATACCCATTCATAAAGATAAAATATGACAATCAGGGAAGGGTTCAAAAAGTAGAGTTTCTTTCCTCTAAAATGAAAACCATAAAAGAAATGACGGTTCTGAAAAGAGACAAAAAAGGTAATGTCACAGAAGTTCTCATGAAACTCGGTTTTACCGAAGATTACAAAACATATTTGAAAGTGCTTAAATACAGGAAGGAGGAAATACCTAAGTGGAGATTAAGTCCTCAGTATCTAAGAAATTATTAAGGTTGCTAAGCTTTTTTGTTTTGATTTCGTTTGCTTACGCTGGACCGGAAGACTGGGGCTTTCATAATCAAGGCTCAGGTGTTCAACTTTTTTATTCAAAAGATAAAGTTTCAAAGGATATATTTCAAGATGAAGTAACAGGTTTGCTCTTCTATAACATAAGGTACAACTTTAAGGACAGGTTTATTTTATACTTCGCTGGCTTTCTACAAGCGTACTACAGGGAGAAAAATTTCTATGGACAGAAGCAAATTGAAAAACATGTTGACAATCCTTTCAAGGATGCAAAGACCCTCCAGAGCTTTATAAGAATACCTTTCAATCGGGGAAAAATTGTCCTTGACGTTGGCAAAAGATCCATCGTTTGGGGTAGGGGCGTGGTTTTTAATCCTACGAGTTATTTTGGCAATGTGAACTTCAAAAGCAAGTATATAACTTATGAACTCCCTATAGAAGGAGTAGAAAGCGTAAGCCTTTCTTTTTATTCAAATTTTTATTCCTTAGAAGGCGTATACTCCTATACCCTAAGGCAGGGTGCATTTAGATTATCCCTTTTCAGGGAGGATATAAACCTTTTAGTTAATCTTTCCTATTTTAGAGATCTTGAAAAGAGGGAAAACAGAACGGGTATTGATATCCAGCTTCCCATATATTTTATATCCTTATACGGGGAGTTCGTAAGAGTTATAGAAGAAAAAAAGAACGTTTACACCGCGGGTTTTGATATCAGCATTCCATTACCTTTTATAACAAAGCTGGGTGTTGAATACTTCAAAGATTACCAGAACGAAAAAAATATTAGTCCTTATATTTTTTTCCAGTCTTCAAGGTTAAGGATAGTGGCATCATATCTTAAAAACTACTCTGTAGGATATTCAATAGTATCATCAAGGGTGGATTTAATTATTAAGGAAGAGAAGCTCTATATTTCCTTCATACCGTCCTTTCCACTTGAGGAAAAAGCAAAGGCTGGCTTTGAAAGCTCTAACAGGTTTTTTATAACTTACCTTTTTTGAGGAGGTATGAAAATGTTGATATGCGAGGATATTTATAAGTCCTTTGGAGGTATAGAGCTTTTAAGAGGCATCGGTTTTGAGGTTAAAGAAAAGGATTTTGTAGCAATCGTGGGGCCTTCTGGCTCTGGTAAAACAACACTCCTCATGATACTGGTGGGTTTGATAAAGCCTGATAAAGGAAAAGTTTATTTCATGGAAAAAGAAATTACCTCTATGAAAGAGAGTGATATAGAGAGTATAAGAAGAAAATACATCGGCGTTGTCTTTCAGGAACCCAATCTTTTCAGTTACATGACTGCTAAGGAAAATGTGGAATGCTGTGCCAACCTTACGAATGCATTCAATAAGGGGGAGGTGGAAAAAATATTCTCAGACCTGGATATAGAAGAGATAAAAAACAGAAAAGTGAAACATCTTTCAGGAGGTGAGAAGCAAAGGGTGTCTTTAGCAAGGGCGCTTTCTAAAAAACCCAAACTACTTATAGCGGACGAGCCTACTGCTAATTTGGATTATGAAAATACAAAGAGGATGCTCAATCTCCTACTTAAACTAAGAGATGATTACAATATAGCTCTGGTAGTTGCCACCCATGACTCTGTTGTTGTAGAAAAAGCAAATAAGGTAGTAGAAATAAGGAGGGGTTAAGCATGGATAAGTTCAGTTTTTTGTATTCCGCTCATTAATCATGTTGGATTTTAACCTACGGAAGGCCGTAGAAGTTTATTGAAGAGGCAAGCAAAAACCTAATAGTTTTATTCCTGACGTTTCCTTAAGTCAACTCTTTTTTTCTATCCCACGATCTATTTGACGATAAGCTACTTAACAACACTAACATACCATATATCTTTGAAATTTAAATGAAAAAGCAAGAAATTTTCCTTCCTATACACATAAATTTAAAATATTCCCTAATGAAACTGCTTCTTAAAGGAGGTAGGGTTGTTGATCCGTGTATGAATATTGATGATGAACTGGACATTCTCATAGAGGGGGAGAGGATAAGGGGGGTGGGTAAGGGTATAAATGTAAAAGGGGCAAAGGTTTTTGATGTTAAGGGTAAGGTTGTCGTCCCAGGCTTTATTGATCTTCATGTGCATCTGAGGGATCCTGGTCAGACTTACAAGGAGGACATAGAATCGGGTTTAAGGTGTGCGGTTGCAGGTGGATTTACAACAATCCTGTGTATGCCTAATACAAATCCGCCCGTGGATACAGCGGAAACGGTAAAGTACATAATTGACAAGGCTGAAAGGGTGGGGGTGTGCGAGGTTTTGCCGTGCGGTGCGGTTACAAAGGGTAGGAAGGGAAAGGAACTTTCAAATATGTACCTCTTGAAAGAGGCGGGGTGTATAGCCTTTACCGATGACGGAAGTCCCGTTCAAGATGCGTTGCTAATGAAGAGGGCACTTCAGATTGCAAAACAGCTTGACTCCTTCATAATGAACCATTGTGAAGATGACATTATCTCTTACGGTCACATAAACGAAGGATACATACATGCACTGACGGGTATTGCCCCGAGATCCTCAGAGGCGGAAGAGATAATGATTGCAAGGGATTGTATACTCTCCTTAAAAACGGAGGGTCACATACATATTCAGCATGTCTCCTCATCCCTTTCAGTGGAGATAATAAAGTACTTCAAGGAAAAGGGAGCACCTATAACCGCTGAGGTAAATCCCATGCACCTTTACTTTACCGAAGAAGTAATAAAGGAGGTAGGCAGTAACGGTAAGGTAAATCCCCCTTTAAGGAAGGAAGAAGACAGGATCGCCCTTATAGAAGCACTGAGGGAAGGTATTATAGACTGTGTGGCAACTGATCATGCACCCCATGCACCCCATGAAAAGGGTTTTATAGAGGAGTCTATGCCGGGTATGATAGGTCTTCAAACCGCATTGCCCATTATGTTGGAACTTAAAAGGCTGGGCTACTTAACCTTAAATGATATTGTAAGGCTTATGTCCTGTAATCCCGCAAGGATTATATCAAAGAAGGATCACGGAATATCTGCAGGCAATCCCGCCAACCTTACCGTTCTTGATGAAGACAAGGAGTGGATACTTGACGAAAGTACAAATTACTCAAAAAGCAGAAACACACCCCTTTGGAAAAGAAGGATAAAAGGAAAGGTTATTATGACCATATACATGGGGAAAATAGTTTTTAATGACCCATATTAAAAAAATGGGTATATTTGTTGAGGATCTTCTACACTTCGGAAACCTTATGGACAGGGAGATACCTATTGATATAAGTCCCGAGGATTTAAAGCCCCTGTTCGGGGAAGATAAGCGGATAAGCATAATTGAAAGCGGTATAAGGGTTTCAAAAGAAGAGAGGGGATTTCTTTTTAAGAAAAATAAAGAAAAAATAATGAACATAAAGGGTCCAGCGGATGGCTTAAGTATAAGGGTTGAGATTATAAGGGACGATTTTGACAAAATGGCGGGCGTTAAGGAGGATATAAAGCTGGAGGCAATAATAAGATCAAAGGAAACCTTTAAAAAGATTCCGGAAAAGATAAGGGATAGGCTTTTCATATCAAGGGTCATACCGGTTAACGGTGTACTCAAAGTATATTTAAAACTAAGGTAAAAAACGTAAAAGATAGCTATAATATGCTGTTGTGAGAGAGGCAAGGGTTAAAAGGACAACATCGGAGACTGATATAGAAATTTATATAAATCTTGACGGTAAAGGAGAATACTGTGTTGACACACCCGTAGGTTTCTTAAATCACATGCTTGAAAGCTTTGCAAAGCACGGAAGGTTTGACCTTGAGGTTAATGCAACCGGAGATATTGATGTATCTTATCATCACACGGTTGAAGATGTGGGAATAGTCTTAGGTATGGCTGTTGATAAGGCTCTTGGTAACAGGGAGGGCATAAACAGATTCGGTCATTTCATACTTCCCATGGATGAAGCCCTTGTAATGTCCGCAATAGACATATCCGGAAGACCTCTATTTTATTACGACAGCAAAGGACTTAAGGGAACCATAACAGGCTTTGACTTTGAGCTTATATGGGAATTCTTCAAGGGCTTTGCCCTTGAATCTAAGTCAACCCTTCACATAAAGGTTATTGAAGGGGAAATCCTTCACCATGTGGCGGAGGCATGTTTTAAAAGTTTTGCAAAATCTTTGAAATACGCTGTTAAAAAGGAGGGGGAAGGCATACCTTCAACAAAAGGGAAGGTGTAAGCCATGATCAGAAGAGAAGTGTGGGAAGAGATAAATGCAAAGGTTAAGGAGAAAAGGACCTTTGATACAGTGGATCTTGTAAAAAGGGTAAAGATAATATCACCCGGCAATATAAGGATAACCAACTATCCATTAAAACAGCCCACAACCGCCTTCAACGCTTCAATGAAGGTAAGCGGAGATGTTATAAAGATGTTCGCAAGGATAACCGTAGGATATTACACTTACACAAGTGCGGTGGTTGAATTTGATGTGCCCCTTGATAAGCTTAATAGGTTAGAAGACAGTGATATTTATGAGGCGGAGATGACCCTTATACCAGATAACAGATACGACCTGTGGGGGGTTGAGGATCCACGGGTAA
>JALWWX010000019.1 GCA_027078675.1 Aquificales bacterium
AACCCTCAATGGATTGTTATATTTACTTTATAAGATCCTTCCCAGAAAAGGAAGACATCTACGAATTAAAAAATATACTGTCTTCAAAGGGCTACAGGATAAGAGGCATATTTTTCAGAAAAGATTTTGTTAAAGAAAGGGACGGTATATCCATAGTTGTAGATCCTGCATGTAAGGAGACAACCCTCTCCGATCCTTCCACCCTATTTATGCCTTATAATCCCTTGTTGAGAAACTACGATATGCTTAGATCACTAAAAGTACCCTTTATCTTAAGATTATTTGATATTGATAAGGAACACCTCATTGAAGCAATAAGGGGGAAAAGATGCGAGGTTGAATTCAGCATGTCAGGTATAGATATATACACGGAAGATGAAGAAACTTACGCGAGCTTAAAGGAGTCCCTTAAAGGTTACATATACGCTGATAATTACGAAAGTATGGAAGAGGCGGTCCTTAAAATCCTTAAAGAGCATAAGAAGACTCTGGTAACAGCGGAAAGTTGTACGGGGGGTTTAATAAGCGGAAGGATAGTAAATGTACCCGGTAGCTCTGATGTGTTTTTGGGAGGATTCATAGTTTACTCAAATGATTTTAAGGTTAGATACTTGAATGTTGATGAAAAGGTAATAAGGGAAAAGGGGGCGGTATCCGAGGAGGTATGCAGGCAGATGGTGATAGGGGCTATAGAAACAACAGATGCGGATTTAGGTATAGGAGTAACGGGCATAGCGGGTCCGGGAGGTACGGAGAGTAAGCCTCAAGGTCTTACATACATAGGTGTGGGCAACGGCAAGGAGATAAAGATAGATAAAAGGATATTTAATTCAAATAGGAATATAAATAGATTTCTTGCATCGCAGGTTGCCCTTAATAATCTCAGAAAATTTGTTAAAGGGGAAATGTGATGTATAAGGTACATCCAACGAGCATAATAACGGGAGATGTGGAAATAGGAGAGGGTGTGGAAATAGGTCCTTACACCGTTATTGAGGGAAGGATAAAAATAGGCAAAGGCACGAAGATAGGAAGCAGGGTTTCAATAAAGGGAATAACAACCATAGGAGAAGATTGCAGGATATTTGACGGTGCTGTAATAGGTGAGGAGCCACAACATTTAAAGTATAGGGGGGAAGAAACGGAAGTTTCCATAGGAAACAGGGTTATTATAAGGGAGTATGTAACTATACACCGCGGTACAGCCATAGGAATAGGTAAAACGGTCGTAGAGGATGAGGTAATGCTAATGGCTTACTCCCATGTAGCCCACGACTGTATAGTTGGAAGGGGCACGATAATGGCAAACTGTTCCGCCCTCGCGGGTCATGTAGAGGTTGGTGAATACACATTTATAGGAGGTTTATCCGCTGTCCAACAGTGGAGAAAGATAGGAAAGTATTGCATGATAGGAGGTTTAACAGGAGTTACGAAGGATATTCCCCCCTTTACCATAGCCTCGGGACAGCATGCCTTACTTTACGGTATAAACATAAAGGGTCTTAAAAACAGAGGTTTTGATGAAGAAACCATAAGCGTATTAAAACAGGTCTACATAGAACTCTTTAAGAAGGACAGACCCATTAAAGAGGCAATGAAGGAGGTAAAAAACAGGTTTAATAATATTAAAGAGGTGGAAGAGTTTATAAGCTTTATAGAAAACAGTCAGATAGGTGTGCCCAAGGATGCAAAGGGCTGATCATGAAGGGTGTTGTATTAGCAGCAGGCTTAGGAACGAGGTTTAAAAGTGAAAAATCAAAGCTCCTTCATCCACTTCTCGGCAAACCCGTGATCTGGCATACGGTAAATAACCTGAGGAGGGGAGGTATAAGGGATATAACCCTCGTTATAAGTGAAGCTACTGAGGAGATAAAGGAATACTTGGAAGATGTTGATTATGTTTATCAGGAAAATCCGAAGGGAGGCACAGGTGATGCCCTCTTAAGTTTCTTAAAGCAAAGGAGTGATTATCAAGGTTATATCTTTGTAATAAACGGAGACACTCCCCTTGTAAAACCGGAAACTATAAAAAACATGATGGCCTTCTTAAATCTAACAGAAGAGTACGAGGGCATAAGACCTTCCGGGATTGTAATGACCGCGTCAATTGAAAATCCTTACGGATACGGTAGAGTGATAAAGGACGATGAGGATCATCTGGTAGCCATAAGGGAAGAGAAGGATGCTACGGAAAAGGAAAGAGAAATAAAAGAGGTTAACAGCGGTGTTTATATCCTGAAAAGGGACGATACGGAAAAGGCGCTTAAGGCAATAAAACCGAGCGAGGTAACGGGTGAACTCTATCTCACGGAAGCCCTTAATTACCTTGCGGAAAAGGGTCTTATAGTGAAGGTTTTTAATGCGTCCGAACCGACGGAAATATTGGGTATAAACACAAGACTTGATCTTGCCATAGCGGAGAGTGTACTCAGGATAAGGATAAACCTTGAGTGGATGGAAAAGGGTATAACCATCCATTCGCCGGAGACGGTATGGATAGAACCAGAAGTTGAAATAGATAGGGATGTGGA
>JALWWX010000020.1 GCA_027078675.1 Aquificales bacterium
ACTGCGTTATAAATCTGATGGGCAGAATTTACCTTGATTGCAATCTTGAGAATCCTTTTAGAACCTTTGATAGCATATATAAAGAAGTAATTGAGAAAACCAAAATAATTATTGTTGATTTTCACGGCGAAGTGACCTCAGAAAAGTGGGCGTTTGGAATATATGCGGACGGGAGGGCTTCCTTGGTTTACGGAACCCATACCCATGTACCCACCGCGGACGAGTGTATTTTAAAAAAGGGTACGGCTTATATTACAGATGTGGGGATGACAGGACCGTGGTATTCTGTGATAGGCGTTAAACCCGATCAGCCACTTCATCGGTTTCTTTACGGTGTTCCTCAAAAGTTTGAGGTAGGTGACGGCGATGTAGTCTTTAACGCTATTATAGTTGACATTGATGAAAAAACAGGCAAGGCGGAAAATATAAGAAGAATCAGGAAATTAATTAGCAAAGAGGAACTGAGATAGAGGGGAAAATCGTTTTCTATGAAGTCTAAAAACCTTTTAGTCCTATTGATAAGGCAATCATACTTCTTGGAATTTAGCGGAACTCGGATTTGACTCCGAGGTATATCATAAGACCTATAACCTTTCCGAAGGAGAAACCCATGACCACAAAGGAAAGTATAGAAAGCCTTATTAGTCTGTGCAAAATAGAGGCTAACAGGAGCATCCTTAATCTTCTCAGTAAGTTTGAGATAAAAAGGAACGGTACTGGGTTTATACTTGTAGCGCCAAACAGTGAATTCAAGAGGTGGGCTGAGAAATTTCTACTTAAGGGTGTCAGTAACCCTAACATAAGGATAGTTGAAAGAAGGCAGCAGGAAGAAAAAAAAGAGGAAGAAAGGATTTACAGTAGTGGTGTATGTTCGCGATATACCTTTGAGAATTTCGTGGTAGGTAGCAGTAACAAAATAGTTTACCAAGTGGCCAGGGAAGTGTCTGAGAATCCTGGAAAGCTGTACAACCCTCTTGTTATATACGGAAGGGTCGGGGTTGGTAAAACTCACATATTGCATGCCATAGGTAATAACAGTTTAGATCTTGGTTACAGGGTAGTTTATAAATCAATCAATGATTTTTCTGATGAGCTTATAAGAATGTTGAGACAGAATAATCTTGATGGTTTCAGGGAAAAATACAAGGAAGTGGATGTACTACTTATAGATGATATACAGTTTTTAAAAAATAAAGAAAGAACACAGTTAGAGTTGTTTAACGTTTTTAATAAACTTCACATGCTGGGTAAACAGATAGTTCTCACAAGTGACAGACATCCTAAGGAACTAACAGATCTATCCGATAGGCTTATAAACAGATTCACAGCTGGCCTTATAATGGAACTTGATATTGATATGGAAACAAAGAGGAACATAGTTATTAGGAAACTTGAAGAGCATAACATACGTCCTACAAAGGATATAGTTGACTACATACTTGAGAGGACAGAAGATAACGTCAGAAGTGTGGAAGGTGCTATAGCAAGATTAAAGGTGTACGGTATGGAAGATCTTGAATCGGATAAGGAGGAGGGAATATCTTTTGACCGTATAAAGCGTATAGTTGCAAACTTTTATGGTCTTAATCCGGAAGATCTTGAGAAGGGTTCAAGGAAAAAGAAAATAGCGGATGCAAGGCATATATGCATGTATATATCAAAAAAATTGATGGGAGATGTTTCCCTTATTCAAATAGGCAGGGCTTTTGGCTTAAAGGACCACACATCCGTTATACACGCCATAAATAAAGTAGAGCAAAGAAAAAAGAAGGACAGAAAATTCTGCTACAGCTTGTCCGTTATTGAAAACAGGATAAAATCTTCTAATTAATTTTTTGGAGTTTATGGGGGATTTTTTTATGGATTATTTGTATAATGTGTATGCTAAAGTCTTTGTATTCCTCGTCTTCTGGCGGGTAATAGAGTCAAAACCTGTGCCGAATATCTCTCCCAGAAGGCTCCTGTAGTTTTCTTCGGTGTAGGGCTTTTCTAATATCTCTATCTGGAGAGTGTGGATGTCGGTTATTACAGGCATCTCAGGGATTTATTTTATAACGTATATCCTCCAAAGAACCTATCCTGCGAACATCCAGGGAAGGATGGGTATGCCACGATTTACCTCTCTTCACTGCTATAAAGTAGCCTCGCCTGATAAGTTCCCTTATGCTGTCCGGGGAGTATACGAGCTTTTTTGCAACTTCGTAAGAGGGCATCATCTTTAGCCCGAGTTCCTTCTCCAGCTTTGCTATTAAAACTCTGTCCATGCTTCTGATAATTGCTTCCTTTAGAAGCGTTTCTAATCGCTCGGAGTTCATCTCTTCCATAGCTACCTTAAGTCTCTTCTTATCAGGTTTTGATTGTAAGATTTCCCTTAAAGGTTCCTCCGCCTCCTCTAAGGTTTTTATGTATTCTTTCCTGCTGTTATTGTCTCCCTTAATTATCACCGGTGTGAATCCTTTTGAGATCAGCAGGTAGTTCGTCAGTATCCTGCCTGTCCTTCCGTTTCCGTCTTCAAAGGGGTGTATGGATTCAAAAAGAACGTGCTGTTTTGCAACTAGCTTTTCTATATCAAGTTTTTCAAGGTTTTCTAAAGTCCAGTCTATGTAGAGTTTTATCCAGTCTCTTACATAAAAACCGGGAGGAGGTTTTAGTTTTGCGCCTGTTATTACGATTTCTCCCTTCCTGTAGTCTCCCTGTCCGTCCGTTACTCCCTTGTTCGTCTGCCTTATGAGTGCTTCGTTGAAAGTGAATTCCCCAGTTTTGTAGTTTTCGTAAGCAAGCCCGTAGAGAAAGAGGGCGGTTCTAAAGTAGTTGAAGGCTACCCTTTCGTCCCTTGTTTCGGTTCTGCCTCTTATGAGGACATCCTCAAGCTCTTTCTCCGATACGAAATATCCTTCTATTGAGATGGAGTTTCTCGTTTCCTCTCCGAGAAGATAGAGCCACTCTTCGTTCTGGACGTGAGGCGCGGGCAGTCCTCCGACCTGTTCAAGGAGCTTTTTTCTTATCCGCAGGGTGTTTCGCATATTTTAAGGTTAAGACAGAGTGTCTTGAAATTCAACTGTCTCGTGGTGTTTCGTTATGACCCCTTTTATCAAGCGCAACAGTTTGGGCTTTAAGTAAACGGAGAGCGTGACTTCCATATTCTCGTCTATGTTACTGACTTAGTTTTCTAATCCCCTCCGGGGGCGATCTTCTTTCATAAAAAATTTCTAAAATGACTGCCCCTCCCTCTTTTTTTCTTTTTATCTTTTAGCTTCTCAATCCATGTCTTCCTTTTCTATAAGCTCTTTACCTGGGGAGTGGGTTTCAGTATCGTAAAATCTTCCTTCCAGTTTCTGAAGTACTTTGGGCAAGCTTGTGTATTCCATTTCCTCAGCGGGGAGTCTGTGGGGTTCAAAGATGCCCTGTCTTCTGAGGATGTTTGCCATTTCGGAGGCTTTCTGTCTTGCCCTGTCAAAGGCGGGATCATCAAATAGGTCGGTGGGTCCTATCAGTTTACCTTCCGCAACTTGGTAACCCGCAGCTATTACCCTCGGGGGACCGTCAAACCTTGAAGGTCTTGCATCCTTGAAGGATGTGGGCATAAGGGGTCCGTTGTGGGATCCTCTCATCCAACCTTCAACTATCCAAGGTCTTGCAAAGGGTTCAAGTATCTCACCCACCGCGGGAAATCCGCTCTGAGATCTTACTATCATAACAGGATCGTCTTTTCCTACATACTGACCTGCTATAAGGGATAGCCTTTGTGTTGAAGCTGTTGCGGCTATCTCACCATCAAAATTCCTGTAAACATTCTTTACCACATATTTGCTTACGGAACCTATGAGGGCAAGCAGATCATAAAGTTCCGCAGGTGTTGATAGCTTAACCGCTTTACCCGTGTATACATCAAGTACTTCAAAGGTGAAACCGTCATGCATCTTGGGGTCTATAACAAGACCTGCTGTGTTCATGGGATCAGCGAACATCTCATAAAGGGGCAAGTTCCATGCGCTCGGAGATGTTTTATCCGCAAAGAAGACTATAACTGGTTCGGAGGGTCTTTCTTCAAACTCCATCTCCGCCACACCGGGACCCAAACCTTTTACATTACCGCTGAAGGCTTCGGATAAAAGATCCTGACCTGCTCCGTAGAGCTTCAATTTTTTTGCTACCTTTGTTCCCTCCTCAAAGGCTTTCCATGCTATACCGTGAACCAGTTCGCTGTCAACACCGTGGGTGTGGGTCATTACTATAGCTATGTCATCACCGCAGGTCAATATACCGCAGTCTATCAGATTTCCCTTTTCCTTTTCACCTTTCACTACTTCCTTAACTTTTTCAACAACCTCCGGGTGTGTTGCGGAGTGACCCACATATCCTCCTATATCCGCTTTTATAACGCTGAATGTTATCTTCATACCTTCACCTCCTCTTTTGGGTATGATTATAACAGAATATGAAGTTTACCTTATCCTTCTCATTGACAATTATAGGTTTTTTTGTTATCACTTCCCTGTTTGCAGACTTTTTTGCTCCCTATCCCTATGATTTACAAAACAGGAAGACACCTTATCATCCCCCTACACGCATACATATTTTCCATGAAGGAAAATTATCATTTCCATTTATATACAAGTATGAAATGATAGATCCCCTATTTAAGGTGTATCGTGAGGACAAGTCCGTCAGATGCAGACTAAAATTTTTTACAAATACACCCTACGGATTTAAGCTCATTTCCGTTGAAGAGCCTTGCAGACTTTATTTACTCGGTGCGGATAAGCTCGGCAGGGATATATTCTCAAGGATAATATACGGTGGAAGGGTTTCCCTCTCCATATCCCTTATAGGTGTTTTTGTAACCTTTACACTCGGTGCCATTATAGGCGGGTTTTCCGGATACTTCGGCGGAAAAATTGACAATCTGACCATGAGACTTGTTGAGATACTCCTTGCCATCCCCGCCTTTTACCTTATGCTCTCTTTGAGGGCGGTATTTCCTTTGGATATGTCAAGTGTGGAAATATTCCTAATGATCGTATTTATCCTTTCCTTTATAGGGTGGGCGGGTCTTTCAAGGGTTGTAAGGGGTATAGTTCTATCTGTCAGGGAAAAAGAATTTGTGCTTGCTGCGAAGACCTACGGTGCATCTTCCTGGTACATTTTGAGAAAACACATACTCCCTAATACGTACTTTTACCTTATAGTTTCCGCCACCCTTTCAATACCCGCCTATATATTGGGTGAGGCATCTTTGAGCCTTTTGGGACTTGGCATTCAGGAACCCTTTCCCAGCTGGGGAAATATGCTTTCCGATGCCCGCAGTATAAACCTGATATCATCTTACCCTTGGATTTTATCACCGAGCGTTCCTATATTTCTCATAGTCCTTGCCTTTAATCTTCTGGGAGATACCCTTTTAAGGAGAAGATGAAAAAATCCAAGATAAAGGTAAAGAAATCGGGCTACATATTTATGGCGGTATCCATCCTTTTGGGTGTGGGGGCTGTTAATACGGGTAATAATCTCCTTTACATAGTTGTCTCCGGAATGCTTTCCTTTATGCTTGTGTCTGGTATGGTTGCAAGATATAATCTGAGGGGGGTTAAGGTAAGTATTGTTCCTCCCGAGGACATCTATGCTGGTAGAGAAACCAGCTTTAAAATAATTGTTAGGAATGAAAAAAGGTTTCCTTCTCTTCTTCTAAGGTTAAGAATAGAGGGCGCGAAAGAGGATGCGTTAATACTCACCCTCAAGGAAAGGAAGGAGATAGATTATCCTTTTAAGTTTACAAAAAGGGGAAGGGTAGATTTTATCAATTTATACCTTATTTCCGATTTTCCTGTCGGAATGTTTGAGCGTATAAAGATAATTACGGTAAGGTGTGATTTTATCGTATTCCCCGAGCCTAAGAAATGGTTTTATATGTCGGGTATGACGGAAGGCAAGGAACACAGCGAATTTGCAGAGTATATGAGCAAGAGGGGAAGGGATGATATTAGGGCTCTAAAGGAATATGAGGGAGAACCCGTCAGATTCATACACTGGAAGGCTACCGCAAAAAGGGGAGAGCTTGTTGTTAAAGAGATGGAAGAGAAGATAAAAAAGCCCTTTGTAGTGGATCTTAATCACATTGAAGGCACACTGGAAGACAAAGTGTCAAAGGCTACCTATCTTATTGATAAGCTGATGAAGGAAGGTTATGCGGTGGGCTTGAAGGCGGGAAACACCTATATCAAACCTTCAAGCGGAAATTCCCACAGAAGGAAGATGCTCGCCTTCTTAGCCCTGCTTTGATTTGTTCAGGATAACACAACTACATTTTTGGCTTTTGGTCCTTTTGCGTCTTCCTCCACCTCAAACTTGACCTTCTGACCCTGAGAAAGGGTTTTGAAGCCTTTCTGCTTTATAGCTGAGAAATGTACAAATACATCTCCCTTGTTGTCGTCACGGGTTATGAAACCATAACCCTTTTCCTTGCTGAACCACTTAACTGTACCTGTGAGCTCCATAACAAAAAAACCTCCTGAAAATATGTCTTGCCAGATATATCTTCCTTGGGAAAAAGGATTTTGATCCCCTCCCCTCGGAAGTACACCTGACCCAATTAATAATACACCTTTATAAAAGACATTGCAAGTACTTTTTTATTACCTTAAAATAAATTTCTCCGACATGAAAACATATCCCGAATGTATCCCGTGCTTTATAAATCAAGGACTTAATGCGGTCTCAAGACTCGGCTTACCTCCGCATATAAAAAAGGAGATAGCGGTCAGATCCCTTAAGGTTATATCTTCCTTCAACTCCTTTGATCGTTCTCCCGCATATTATGCCTACTTTGTACAGCTCGTAGTAAAGGAAGTTACGGGGGTAGAAGACCCTTTTTATACCCTGAAGAGGGAAGCCAATAAAAAGGCTTTGGAGATTTACGAAAGCATCCTCAAAATGAAGCCCAGAAACATGGAAGATATAGACTGGGCTTTGAAGCTGTCCGCTGTAGGCAATGCCATAGACTTTGCCATTAAGGGTGAGTTTGATTTAAAGAGTGAGATAGAAAGGCTTATATCAAGGGAATTTTCTGTCTATCACGGTGACATTTTTAAGGAAAAATTAGCAAAGGCAGAAAGTGTTCTTATAGTAGGGGACAATGCGGGTGAGATAGTGTTTGATAGATTTTTGGTTGAGGTGTTGAAGGGGATGGGTCTTGATGTAACCTACGGTGTTAAGGGTAAGCCTATACTCAACGATGCCTTGATGGAAGATGCGGTAGAAAGCGGTATGGCTGATATTTGTAAGGTTATTGATAATGGTTCGGATAAGATAGGAACATGGCTTGATGATTGTAAGCCGGAATTTGTTGAGGTTTTCAACACCAGCGATATTATAATAAGCAAGGGGCAGGCAAACTTTGAAACCCTAAACGATATAAGGAATAAAGATATATTCTTCCTGCTTCAGGCTAAGTGTGATCCCATAGGTTTTGAGAACGGTTCAAAAAAAGGTAGCCTGATTTTCAGATACAATTTTGGTTAAAATATAAAACCATTATGGAAAAGGGTAAAAAGGTTTACGAAGGGAAGGCTAAGGTTGTTTTTGAGACGCAAGATCCCGATAAGTACATCTTATACTTTAAGGACAGTGCAACAGCCTTTGACGGTCTTAAGAAGGCGGAAGTATCGGGAAAGGGGGTTCTTAATAATAAGATATCCTCTCTAATATTTGAAATCCTTGAGAAGAACGGTATAAAGACCCATTACATAGAACGTATCTCTGACAATGAAATGCTTGTATGGAAGGCGGACAGGCTTCTTGTTGAAGTTGTTGTAAGGAATGTTGCTGCGGGAAGTATATGTAAAAGGCTCGGATTTAAAGAGGGAGAGGTATTTGATCCTCCCCTTGTGGAATTCTTTTATAAGAATGATGAGCTTCATGACCCTCTTATATGTGTTGAACATATAAAGCTTATGAACCTTGCTACGGAAGAGGAAGTTAAAATTATGAGGGAAACAGCTCTTAAGGTTAATTCCATACTTTCCGAATTTTTTGATAAGAATGGTATAAAACTTGTGGATTTCAAGCTTGAATTTGGAAGACTGCCGGACGGAAGCTTGGCGGTGGTTGATGAGATATCTCCTGACAGTTGCAGACTGTGGGACAAGAAGACGGGAGAAAAACTTGATAAAGACAGATTCCGTTTTGAACTCGGAGATCTCCTTGAAGGATACAGGAAGATATTTGAAAGAATCGGCGGATAATTCTCAGATAAGCTCAAAACTCATATCAATCCAAGGCGAAGAGGGTATATAGGATCCTACGGAAATGAAATCAACACCTTCTATGGCGTAATCTTTAATATTATCTTCCCTTATGCCTCCTGATACTTCTATCAGGGCTTTATCTTTTATAATATCCACCGCCTTTCTTACATCCGCGGGACTGAAATTGTCAAGCATTATTATATCCACTCCCTCTTTCAAGGCTTCCCTTATTTCGTCAAAATTTTCAACCTCCACCTCCACCTTTAAATAGGGATCCCTGTTCTCCTTTACCCTTCTTAAGGCTTCCCTTAGTCCCCCCGCCATTTTTTTGTGGTTGTCCTTTATGAGGATAAGCTCATGCAGGTTGAACCTGTGGTTAAATCCGCCCCCTACCTTTACCGCATACTTTTCAAGGTATCTCCACCCTGGTGTAGTTTTTCTGGTATCAAGTATCTTAATGCCTTTGTCCTCTACAGCCTTTACCAGCCTGTTGACACGGGTTGCTATTCCCGAAAGCTTTTGAAGTATGTTAAGACAAGTTCTTTCAAGGGTAAGTATTGTGTTCAGGTCGCCTTTAAGCTCCCCTACAATATCACCGGGTTTAAACCATTCACCTTCTTTCTTCAAAAAGTTTATATTCACCTCTGGAAATACTGCTATAAGCTCCTCTACAAAGGGGGTACCCGCCAATATTCCTTCCTCTTTCGCTTCTATAACACCTTTGCCCTTTTCCCCCCTCCATACAAGTTCCGTCGTTACATCCCCTTCGCCCACATCTTCCCTGAGAAAATCAAGCAATAACTTTTTAATAAATATTTTGTTCATCTATCTTTTCCAACTCCCTGATGATTCTTGATGCCCTTTCTTTGCTCCCGTTTAAATATGTACCGTTTAAGAAGGCGGTGACCATAAGTTTAAGCTTATCTTTTTTATTCTCGCATATCTTGTTGCCTTTTTCGTATATTACTCCTTCAACGAAATCAATCTTATAGCCGTTAAGCATCATACTTCTTTCAACATCGCCTTTATGCTTCCATGCTACCTCAAGGGTGAAGGGTACGGAACCAGCAAAGCCTTTAACTTTCCGAAAAAACCCCTCTCCTTCCGTTTTTTCTATTCTTATATCCCCTGTGAGGAAATCCATGATGTAAAGATCATGCCATGCAAGATCCCACAAAGGAGAGAAGTAGCCCATACCCCTGTTTAACCTTTTACCCTCAATTTTTTCTATATCCTTCAGTTTGTCCTTAAGGTTCAAGAGACAAGGATTGTAAAGCTCTATCTCCGATATATAAAGGTTTTCATCATATTTTATCCTGTCAAAATCTTTTGAATTGAGGGCGGGCGGTTTTTCAAGAAGTACCTTTATACCTCTTTTCAAGAGGGCGGATGACACTTCTACATGGTCCTTAGGGTCTATAGCCACTATGGCATGTGTAACACTTTCTGGAACATCCTCCAAGTTATAAATGAAAGGGTAGGGAAGGCCCTCCGCCTTCCCCTCATCTATGTCACTTATCCTTATGTTTACATTCAGCTCTTCAAGTTTTCTCAGATATTTGAGCCCCATATTACCGAGGCCCACGAGAAGTACTTCCATTTATCAGAACACTGCTTCCTTAACAACCCTGTTATTAAGAGGTTGTACAGGCCTTGAATTCATATCGTATAAGGATTTGAACTTATTGATTTGTTCCTTGGACACTTCTATGCTGTTTTTCATTACTATCCATGTAACTCCTTCCGTACAAGGGGGTGTTGTAAGAGAACCGGGATAGGTGTAGTAGGATCTGTTTTCGGGCAACAGATATTTTGCGTGAATCTTTATATCAACTTCAGCGGTTTCACCCGCCTTTTCGGGCATTACCTTCCATATATCGCTTATCATCTGATGCTCTTTACCTTCCCTCATCATTACACCTATAACCAGAAGGCTTTCATCTTCACACTTGTGAACAAGATGCACCTCCATAGGATATGCCCTACCCTGAATTAGATGTTCGCTCGGTGTGTGGAAGTGAAACTGGAGAAGGTTACACCTTTTGTCCTCGTACTTTATGTAACTTCCTTCATCGTACTTAACCTTTATCGTGTGCCCGTTGTTTATTACCTTAAGTTTACTTTCCTGATAGTTAAAGACTATCTGGGGCAACTTCTCCTTTTTTGTCTCCCTTATATCAATCGGGGATTGAGACTTCCCCGTTTTACAAAGTTTGTATTTTTCACTCAGATCCCCCCACTTGTCAGGTCCTATATCTCCCTTATAACCCCACTCCACCTTGTGTGATTCTTTCTTTGCCACCTCTTTTCCTTTGGTTGCTTCTGGCTCTTTCTGGGATGTACAACCCGCTACTATAACACCTGTTCCCAGTAAAGCTGTAATAAGAATTTTCCTCATAACGGGTAACCTCCCTTGGGGTTTTATATTGGTGCCGGAGGCGGGAGTCGAACCCGCACGCCCCGAAGGGCACTGTCCCCTCAAGACAGCGCGTCTGCCAGTTCCGCCACTCCGGCTACAAGATTAAAATTATACCATGAGGCTACCGAAAAAGTATGCCATCACCGATTCACGCAGGTACGGAGGAGATATTTTATCCCTTATTGAAAATTTACTTAAAGAAACAGATGTAAGGATGATTCAGTTAAGGGAAAAAAATAAGAAGGGACGGGAACTTTATGAGATAGGATTGAGGGTAAGGGAGATAACACTAAGGTACTCCGCCTTGCTTATCATAAACGAAAGGTTTGATATAGCACTTGCTGTTTCAGCGGACGGCGTTCACCTGCCCGAAAACAGTTTTCCCCCTTCCGTTGTAAAAGGTATCGCACCAAATCTTATAGTAGGTTTCTCCGCCCATTCCCTTGAGTCCGCCCTCTATGCGGAAAGGGAGGGTGCTGATTTTATAACACTCAGCCCCATTTTCCCTACAGCTTCTCATCCGGGGGCAAAACCCTTAGGACTTGATGAGCTTGAGAGGGTTTCTAATAAGGTAAAGATTCCCGTTTATGCCCTCGGGGGTGTAAGTGAAGAAAATATGGAAGAATGTTTGAAAAAGGGTGCTTACGGTATTGCGGGTATTTCTATATTTTTTGATAAAGTGGCTTTAAAATAGTTATATGTATCTGCTTGCCATCAGCGCTATCCTGTATCTCATTTCTTTTATCCTTTTTCTTTTCACAAATATAAAGGGTTACAATCTTAAAAGACCGTCACTGCTTACATGCATCGGCGGTTTATCCTTTTACATATTCTATTTGATATATCTCTACTCAAAGATAGGTGAGTTTCCCGTAGGTGATCCCTTCGGCACAATAGCAATGATAGGAAACATGACCGTTGTAATATACCTTATACTTTACCTTTTCTTTAAGCGTGAAATACTTGAATTCGGCTTTGTAATAACCTTCGTTGCCTTATTCTCAGATATAATGGGCATTCCCGCCAAAACGCCAGAGTACAACGATCCCATGTACACATTACACATAATCTCTGCAACGGTTTCCTATTCATTTATGTTCATAGGGGGGCTTTTTTCCGCTGTCAGGCTCGTTATAGAAAAACAGCTTAAGGAAAAAAGGATGGGAAAGTTTCACACCCCCATAAGTTTACTCAGGAGTATGGAACGAATATCGGTCAACAGTGCCTTTGTTGCTCTTACCTTAACACTCATCTTTGGCAGTTTTTGGGCAAGGGAATTTTTCGGTAAACACTGGATAGATGATCTAAAGCTTATAATCACATTAATAATATGGTTCTTCTATGCCTTTTTGGTTCATCCCTATTCAAGGAAGAGCCTCGGACCTTACAAGTATTCACTTCTTATTTTGCTGGGAGCCTTAGGTGCCCTTTTAAATCTTGTCTTTATAAGACACTCCTTCTGAGGCGGAATTATAGAACGCTTATCATCCTTTCAATGGGTTTTTTGGCTTTCTCTATAACATCTTCGGGAAGTACAACCTCATTTATCTCATTCTTTAAAGTTTCATAAACCTTATCAAGGGTTATACCTTTCATGGTGCAACAGTAAACCGTCCCGCAATAGTTCATACTTTCGGGGAATATATACTCCTTATTCGGGTTCTTCTTTTTTAGTGTATGCTTCAGTCCAACTTCGGTTATTACTATCACCTTGTCCGCTTCGCAGGTTGTTGCGTACTTTATTATCTGGGATGTTGATCCCACAAAATCCGCCATTTCCGTTACCTTGGGATGACATTCTGGATGTGCTGCTACTGGCGCGTCGGGATATCTTTCTTTAAGTCTTTCCACCTCTTGGGCGGTAAACTCAAAGTGGGGAGGACAGAAGCCTTTCCACATAATAAATTCCTTATCGCGGACCTGTTTTGCAATCCATTGTCCTAAGCACTGATCGGGAACAAAGATTATCTTTTTAGCATCAAGCTTTTTTATAACATTTACCGCATTTGCGGAGGTTACGCATATATCCGAGACGGTTTTAACATCCGCGGTTGTATTTACATAGGAAACCACAAGGGCATCTGGGTGCTTCTCTTTAAGCGATTCAATATCCCTTTTTGTTACCATATCCGCCATGGGACAGCCGGACTCTGGATTTGGGTGTAGAACCTTTTTGCCTGGGTTCAGTATCTTTGCGGTTTCGCACATAAACCTTACACCGCAGAATACGATAATATCCGCATCCGTCTCTTTGGCTTTCCTTGCCAGCTCCAAGGAATCGCCTACAAAATCTGCTATATCTTGGACTTCAGGCCTTTGATAATAGTGGGCTAATATGACCGCCTTCTTTTCCGAGGCCAGCCTTTTTATCTCTTCTTGCAGATATTTAACATCAGATACTACCGCGTTCATGGGTTATTAATTTTATACTATAACTTATCCGTTTATGTGATATACAGCAGGTGTAACATGGAAATAACTCTGTGGAATATAAAATTTAAAAATCCCGTATGGACCGCAAGCGGTACCTTCGGTTATGGTATTGAAGCCCTTGAGCTTTACGATATTTCCAAACTCGGTGCGGTTGTTACAAAGGGTATATCACTTAAACCGAGGAGGGGCAACGAGCCTATAAGGATAGTGGAAACACCTTGCGGTATGCTTAACTCCATAGGATTGCAGAACCCCGGTGTTGAAAATTTTCTTAAGGATATATATCCCAAAATAAAGGATATAGATACCCACTTTATAGCCAACATATTCGGCGAGACAGAAGAAGAATATGTTGAGGTGTGTCTTGCTTTGGAGACTGCGGAAAGGATAGTTGCCTACGAGCTTAACCTTTCCTGCCCCAATGTTAAGAAAGGGGGCATAGTCTTCGGACAGGACATTTCCCTTATGGCTTCTCTTGTTGAAAAGGTGAAGTCAAAGGTAAAAAAGCCTGTTATAGTTAAGCTCTCGCCCAATGTATCCGATATAAGGGAGTTTTCAAAGGTGTGTGTTGAAAGCGGTGCGGACGGCCTTGTCCTTATAAATACGCTTATGGGTATGAAGATAGATATATACAGGGCAAAACCAGTTCTTTCAACTGTTACGGGGGGACTCTCTGGACCCGCCATACTTCCCATTGCGGTTAGAATGGTGTGGCAGGCTTATGAAGAAGTTGGCGACAGGGTTCCCATAATAGGGGTAGGAGGTATAGGCAAGTGGGAGGATGCCATGGAGCATATAATGGCGGGAGCATCCGCGGTTCAGGTAGGTACTGCTAATTTTTATGATCCCTTTTCACCCCTTAAGATAATAGAGGGTATAGATAAATTTATGAGGGAAAGGAATATAGGTGAGTTCGTCCAAATTGTTGGAATAGCCCATAGGGAGAGGTTAAAATAGTTAGCCATGAAATTGTTGGTTCAGAAGTTCGGGGGCACTTCCGTAGCGAGTATTGAAAGGATGGAACAAATAACAAAATACATAGGGAGGGCGTACGATGAGGGATACGGTGTTGTGGTTGTCTCTTCTGCCATGGCGGGTGTTACGGATTACCTTATAGATCTTGCAAAGTCTGTTGATCCAGTACCTCCCGAAAGGGAGATGGATGTATTGCTTGCAACAGGTGAACAGCAAGCCATTGCCCTTTTGACCATGGTACTCAGGAAAAAGGGGTATCCTGCGGTTAGCCTATGCGGATGGCAGGTTCCCATAATAACCGATGATGTACATACGAAGGCAAGGATTAAGAAGGTCGGAGTAAACAAGATAAAATCGCTTATCGCGGAAGGTAAAATACCAGTGGTGGCGGGTTTTCAGGGTATAACGGAAGGTGGTGATATAACAACCCTCGGCAGGGGAGGATCCGATACAACAGCAGTAGCCCTTGCTGTCGCCTTAAACTGTGACTGCGAAATTTATACGGATGTAAATGGCATATATACAGCGGATCCACGAATAGTAAGCAATGCTAAAAAGATAGATTACATATCCTATGAGGAGATGCTGGAGATGGCATCCCTCGGTGCAAAGGTTATGCAGATAAGAAGTGTTGAATTTGCTGCAAAATATGGTGTAAGGATACATGTAAGAAGTTCCTTCTCCGATGAGGAGGGAACATGGATATTGCCGGAGGAAGAAGTAATGGAGAAGGTTGTTGTAAGGGGAATAAGTCTTGATACTTCCGAGTCCAGAATAACTGTGGTTAAGGTTCCTGACAAACCGGGTATAGCTGCCAAGATATTTAAGCCCCTCGGTGAAGCCCATATAGTTGTTGACATGATAGTTCAAAATGTATCCCATCAAGGCTATACGGATATGTCCTTCACGGTTAACAGGGCTGATGCACAGAAGGCGGAGGAGATAGTAAGGAAAACAGCAAAAGAAATAGGTGCGGAGGATGTGGTAAGGGATGACCGTGTGGCTAAGGTTTCCATCATAGGAATAGGGATGAGAAGCTCTTACGGGACAGCAGCAAAGATGTTTGAGGTGCTTGCTAATAAAGGTATAAACATAATGGCAATTTCAACTTCGGAGATAAAGATATCCTGTC
Source organism: Aquificales bacterium (assembly GCA_027078675.1). Classification (GTDB taxonomy): domain Bacteria; phylum Aquificota; class Aquificia; order Aquificales; family Aquificaceae; genus WFWF01. The sequence continues at coordinate 15,203 of JALWWX010000020.1, forward strand.
TTATAGATGAAAAATATGCGGAGCTTGCTGTAAGGGAGTTGCACAGTACATTTATAGAAAACGAAGAGGTAAAAACCATAGAGGCTTAGGTTGGACAGGGGAAGGATAGAACATCTTCTTGGGACTATAAAGAACAAAAAGATACTCGTGGTGGGGGATATCATACTTGATAAGTATGTTTTCGGTAAAGTGGAGAGGATATCTCCGGAGGCTCCCGTTCCAGTGGTTGAAGTTGAAAGGGAAGAGTACAGGTTGGGTGGTGCGGGTAATGTGGCGGGAAACCTTAAGGCTTTGGGTGTTGATGTTTATCTCTGCGGAGTTATAGGGGATGATAGGGAGGGAGAGTTGATAAAGGATTTTTTGAAGAAAGAGGGTATAAGGGACCTTACGATAAGGGATGAGGAAAGGAGGACTACCTTAAAAACAAGGATAGTGTCTATGTCACAACAGCTTATAAGGATAGACAGAGAGGATGTAGGTTACATTAGGGGAGATGTTTTGAAAACCCTTATTGAATATTTAAACTCATACGATTTTGAGTATGTTATTGTTTCCGACTATGCCAAGGGTGTGGTTGTGGGTGAGCTTACTTCTGCAATAAGGGGTAAGGGTATTAGATGGAGCGTTGACCCCAAACCCAAAAACATGAGATTTTACGGGGGAGCGACCCTTATAACGCCTAATGAAAAAGAGGTGAGAGAAATGAGCGGAGTTGAGGATGTTATTGAAGGTGCCTTTATCCTGAGGGATGAGCTGGGTGTGGATACAATAGCGGTAACGAGAGGGGCTAAGGGTATAACCCTTGTAAGGGAAGACGGCTTTAAAAACTTTCCTGCGAGGGCTAAGCAGGTCTTTGATGTAACGGGTGCGGGTGATACGGTCATAGCGGTAATGTCATCTTTGATGCTTACAGATGCTTCTTGGGATGAGATATGTACCTTAGCAAATATAGCAGCGGGTATATCCGTGGGAAAGCTGGGAACTTCCACTGTTATGCCAGAGGAGATAATGAGCTATGCGGAAGAGGGGGAGGTATTACGAGAGCCTGGCATGTAAATTTCTTGAGGAACGCGATTACAAAATAGTGGAAAGAAACTTTAAATGTTCACGATATGAGATAGATATAGTGGCACTTGACGGTGATACACTTGTTTTCGTTGAAGTGAAGGGAGCAAAAAATATGGAATTTGGTCACCCCGCACTTAAGGTTGACGGTGTAAAGTTAAGAAGAATAAGGGAATGTGCTTCGGAATATTTATCAAAGGCGAAGCACCCCTTTAAGGGGTGCAGGATAGATGTTATTGCGATTGTGGGTGAAAGGATTGAGCATATTAAGGGTGTACCCTTATTCTAAAACTTCAAGTACAACCCTCTTATTTACCTTCCTCCCCATTGCTGAAAGAAGAGTTCTGAGGGATCTTGCAATCCTGCCTTGTTTACCTATTACTTTGCCAAGATCGGCAGGATCAACCCTCAGCTCAATGACAACAGTTTTTTCTCCTTCAATCTCAGTTACATTGACCTTATCCTGATTGTCAACGAGGGCTTTTGCTGTAAGTTCTACAAGATCCTTCATGTAACTCATTTCGCACCTCCTTTACAAAACTTTTGCGATTTTAAGAATAGCTTTGGCTCTGTCCGTAATTTCTGCACCTTTATTTATCCATTCTTTTACTTTTTCGGGCTTTATCTCAATTAACTTTTTATTCTTAGGATCGTAGGTACCAAGTATATCAATGTATTTACCTTCCCTGGGAGATCTTGCATCCATAACAACTATCCTGTATATAGGGTGGTTTCTCCTTCCCATTCTCGCCAATCTTATCCTTACCGCCATAATCTGAACCCTCCGTTTAAACCAGGGTTTAAAATTATAACATGCACTTGAATATTATGCTCGGTTTGTGAGTATTTTTCAAATGATGGGCATTATCATATTTTTGCTTATATTCCTTACAATTTACGGATTTATAAACTACTTTTTCTACAGAGTTTACACAAGGGCTTTCACCTTCGGTAAAAGGGTTGTATTGATTTATCTTACTTTTCAAACTATCTCTCCCGTCTTGTGGAGATGGCTTGATAAAAACGGTTACACCTTTATATCGCCCTACCTTGCCTTCCTTTCCCTTGTGTGGATGGGCTTTGTTATCTATTTCCTTATAAGCGGTTTAATTTATTATCCTCTAAGGTTTTTCTTCAAATCCTTAAAACCCAAACCCTACTTTTTCTTAATATTTCTGACCGCCCTTTTCCTTTCCCTTTACAGCTATTTTGAAACTCTTACCCTTGAAAATCACCATTATGTTATCCGTACAGAAAAATTACCGAAGGGTGAAAGGATAAGGATACTCCATGTCTCCGATTTACATCTCGGACCCTTAATGAGGGAGGATAAGGTGAATATTGTCAGGCGGTCTTATGATAAGTGGAAGCCGGATATATTGGCGGTAACGGGTGACTTTGTTGATGGGAATATGAAGAACCTTATGTATCTTGCGGATATGTTCAGATCTATAAATCCGCCTCTCGGTAAGTATGCGGTGAGCGGTAATCATGAGTTTTATGTGGGCTACGAACAGGCTGTAAGGTTTATGGAGAGGGCGGGTTTTAAGGTTTTAAAAGGTGAAGTTGTTAAATTACCCTACATCAACATAGCGGGGGTTGATGATGAGGAGGGGAATAGAATGGGCTACAAGATATTATCAGAAGAAGAGATCCTTAAGGATATTGATCCTTCAAAGTATACAATACTTCTTAAGCATAAGCCCGTAGTAAACAAGAAAGTTATAGAGAAGATAGATCTTCAGCTTTCGGGTCATACCCATGGAGGTGTTTTATTTTTTGTGGGCTATCTTATACTTGACAGGATCTTTGAAACCAACAGGGGGATTAAGGAGATAGGTGAAAACAAATATATAGTGGTGAGCAAGGGTATAGGAACAGGAGGTCCTCCTATGAGATTGCTTTCACCTCCCGATGTTAATGTGATAGATATTATTGGAATATCAGAAGCCGAAGGGCAAACGAGGTAATCTTGGCATGCCCGACATCTTTTTCAGCTTTTTCATCATCTTCTTCATCTCTTCATACTGCTTTAAGAGTTTGTTAACATCTGAAACACTTGTACCGCTACCCTTTGCTATCCTTCTCTTTCTGCTCATATTTATGATCCTGGGATTCTTTCTCTCCTCAGGGGTCATTGAGTTTATTATGGCCTCCATCTTTTTAAATCTGCTTTCATCAATTTTTAGATTCTTAAGCTGGGCGCCCACGCCCGGTATCATTTCAAGAAGCTTATCAAGGGGACCCATATTCATTATCATTCTCAGTTGTTGTCTGAGATCTTCAAGGTCAAAATCACCCGCCATTACTTTGGTTGCAAGCTCCTGAGCTTTATCTTCGGGAATTGCCTCTTGAGCTTTTTCTATTAATGTTTGTATGTCACCCAATCCCAGTATCCTTTGGGCTATCCTGTCCGGATAAAAAGGTTCTATATCCTCAACCTTTTCACCCACTCCTATGAACTTTATGGGAATTCCGAGAACATGCCTAACCGATAATGCAAGCCCACCCCTCGCATCACTGTCCATCTTGGTGATTATCAGCCCTGTTAGATTTAATCTTTCGTGGAAGGATTTTGCTATCTCAAGGGCTTCCTGACCCTGCATTGCATCAGCTACGTAGAGGATCTCCGAAGGTTTAATAACCCCTTTTATCTTCTCAAGTTCTTCCATAAGTTCTTCATCAATATGCAACCTTCCTGCGGTATCAATCAGAAGATACTCTATACCTTCCTTCTCCGCCCTCTCCTTTACTCTCTTTGCTATCTCAACAGCATCATTAACACCCTCAAAGCCATAGTAAGTTACACCAGTTCTTTCCGCAAGTCTCTGGAGCTGTAGCATGGCTGCGGGTCTTCTTACATCCGTTGAAGCTACCGCAACGGAGGAACCTTTACTCTTAAGGAAGTTTGCAAGCTTCGCTATAGTAGTTGTTTTACCTGTTCCTTGCAGTCCAACAAAGAGGGAAGTTCCCTTTTGGATATCTTCCTTGTGGGATCCGAGTATGTTAACAAGTTCTTCATAAACTATAGTTATTATGGTTTCAGCAGGGGTCAGATTCGCCTTTACCTCTTGTCCGAGGGCTCTCTCCCTAACCCTTTTAAGGAAATCCTTTACAACCTGATAATCTGTATCCGCTTCAAGGAGTGCAAGCCTTGTCTCCCTGAGCGTATCATTAATGATCTTATCCGTAAGCTTTCTTGCTTTCCTAAGCTTTGTGAAGGCATTGGTGAATTTTTCTGACAGTAGTTCCAGCATGAAAATGCATTATATAGTATTATCTATACACATTCCAGTATTTTTAGCAGATTTTCTTCAACCTTATACATATATTTTGTAATAAAGCTAAGGATTGCATATCTTTGATCTACAGAAGGTTTCATTTGTATTCCTCCCATGTATTTGTTATATCCGTATTTTGAAATCCAGGCGAATCTTCCGGACATATTCATATAATTTTTGTTATCAAGTACAAAACTTACTTTTAGTGTGCTTCCCATGAATCTCAGAAGATCTTTATCACAGAACGAAAAGAAGCCCACACCTTCTTCAGAAATGTCAAATATTTTTATATTTATATCTATCATACCTATGCTAACAATGCCGTTTATAGGCTGATCTAAAAATATTCTCAGGAATCTTCTTTTCTCATGTTCAACCAGGATAAATTCATGATCACTTATCGTAACTACATTATTTTCTATATTCTTTACAATTCCCTTTATGGGCCTTGTAAAGAGGCAGTTTCTTACTATTACCTGTTTCCCTTTATGCGGTAAAAGATCTTTATCAATTAGGTTTATAACCATGTTTCCCTCATAGTCATAAGTTTCAATCCTTCCAATATTTCCTGCGGGTGATTTATTTTCTGTCCACAGCAACATTATGGTGCTTTTTGATTTACACAAATGTTTAGCTATACGGTTTATAAGTTTACATTGATTTTCATTTGACATAATCCTAAATTTGTATATCGGGATTATGAATTAAGTATTAAAACCTTACATCACAGGTCTGATCATATTCCTGGAGTTCTTTTATCTTGGGATTTTCACTGCAGAGGGGACAGTTTGGATCCTTTCTAAGTTTTACCTTTGTAAACTCCATTGAGAGGGCATCCATAATGAGAAGCTTGCCCACCAACGGTTCACCTATACCGAGCAATAACTTTATTGCCTCCGTTGCCTGAATGCATCCCATTATGCCTCCTATGGATCCGAGGATTCCCGCTTCCTGACAGCTTGGTACGAGTCCGGGCGGAGGCGGTTCAGGGAAAAGGCATCTGTAGCAAGGTGAGTTTTCCTTATCCCTGTAATCAAAAACACTTATCTGCCCTTCAAATCTCAGCATTGCAGCTGATACTAAAGGCTTACCTATGAAGTAGCAGGCATCGTTTATGAGGAATCTTGTGGGAAAGTTATCCGTACCATCAAGCACAACATCAAAATCCTTGATAATATCCATTATGTTGTCCTTATTTATCATTGTGTTAAAGGTTATTACCTTCACATCGGGATTTAGTGCTTCCACCGTTTTCTTTGCGGATTCTACCTTTGGTGTACCCACCCTTTCCGTGGTGTGAAGGATTTGCCTTTGAAGGTTTGAGAAGTCAACAACATCATAGTCAACTATGCCTATGGTTCCTACGCCTGCCGCTGCAAGGTAAAATATGGCGGGAGATCCCAAGCCTCCAGCTCCTATAACAAGTACCTTGGAATTCAAAAGTTTTTCCTGTCCCTTTCCGCCCACCTCGGGCAGAATTATATGTCTTGCATATCTTTTTATCTGTTCCTCAGAGAATTTAAACATCTTACATATTATAATATGCGGAATGAAAAAAATAGGAATAACCATCGGTGACCCAGCGGGAGTAGGTCCAGAACTAATTGTTAAGATATCAAAACACTTTAAAGAGGATAACGCCTATATAATTTACGCAGAGGAAAAGATAATAGGGGAGGCTTTTGATCTGCTCGGACACTCCTTTGACTATAATAAGGTTGATGATGTATCGGGTATAAAAGAGGCGGGTATATATCTTGTTGACCTGAATATCTCGGAAACGGAGAGACCCTTGCCTTCCATATCTTCTGGGAAGGTGGCTGTAGGATACCTTGCAAGGGCGGTCGTTGATGGCGTTTACGGAAATATAGATGCACTACTGACAATGCCTATCAGTAAATTTTGGGCTAACAGGGCTGGTTTTGGATACAGCGGTCATACAGAATATTTGGCTCATGTTTTCAGAGTAAAAAATTATGCGATGATGATGTATTCGGATGATTTGAAGGTTGTATTGTTAACGGATCATATCCCCCTTTCTTCCGTGTCTTCGCGAATTGGTGAGGAAAATTTGAGAGAAAAAATAAGCCTTATTTTTAATGAGTTCGGAAGGTGGTTCGGTTTAAAACCGAGGGTCGGGGTTTTGGGTTTAAACCCCCATGCGGGAGAAGGAGGTGAGATAGGAAGGGAAGAGATAGAGGTTATATATCCTGTAATTGAGGATTTTAAAAGGAAAGGGTTTCCAGTGGAGGGTCCCCTTCCTCCGGACACCGCCTTTTTAAAAAGGGATGAGTATGATGTTTACCTTTGTATGTATCATGATCAGGGACTTATACCCTTTAAATTGCTTTCCTTTCATAAAGGTGTAAATATGACGCTCGGATTACCTATACTACGTGTTTCTCCCGATCACGGGACAGCCTACGATATAGCTTGGAAAGGTGTAGTGGACTACAGCTCCTCCTTAAAAGCTCTTGAGCTTATTGAAGAGTTAATTGTTAAGGGCAAAAATGTTTTTTAAATAAATTGTGGGCAGTCTGAAGTCATTCTCCGCAAGCAGGTCCACACCGCATCTTAGATTTTTAATCCATTCTATAAAACCTTTAACAGCTTCCCTCCCTTCAATTATTGCACCGTGCTGGGGTGCTATCCTCTCTATATCTAATTCCATTACCATCTTTGCCCACAGCCTACATACCTTGTTGGAAGCCATGTATCTTTTGTGGAAACCCTCCATATATTTTATGTGACTTTCAATATTGTCAGTTTCAAGGTAATCCATACCCACCGACGCTCCCAGATCTCCAGAGAAGAGAGTTTTTGAAAGGGGATCATAAACTTGGAAGTTGCCAGGAGAATGTAAGAAGTGTGCTGGTAGGACAAAAAGGTTTAAATCCGAAATATTGATTATACATCCTTCATCACCGACAGAAATGATCCTCCCTTCAAGCCATGAGTTTAAACCGAAGTGAGGTATAAACCTTGTCCACAACTTTGATATTACAGCATAAGCCTTGGTGGTCATAAGCCAGCCGTTCAGGGACGCCACTATATCGGGATCTTGATGGGAAAGGATTATGTATTCAAGATCTTCCTTAGGGTTTATAATCTGAGAAATGTCCTCAAATAGTCTGTGGTAGGTTCTATTTCCTCCCGGGTCAAGCAAAACCGCTTTCCCTCCATGGATTATCAAATATTGATTGCTTTGAATCGCATCTTTTGGGGAATGTTCGGGAAACATATAAATTTTATGATCCCTTAAATCAAAAATTAACCTTCCCATAACCTCCTCCTTTCTTATTTGGTTTCTCGTGGATAAAAGTATGTTAACACTTTCTATAAAACTTTGTATAATATACTACTCCTTTCACGGAGGTGTCCACGATGGAGATGTGGATAAAGATTAACGGCGAAAAAAGGAAACTTCAGGGTTCCTTTTTAAAGGTGATGGAGGAAATTTACAACAGCGGGGAAGGGGAAATTTCCCTTCTGGCCTTCAATGCAGGGACAAAGGAAAGAAGAAGATTGAAAAGACTGCTCAGATGGTACGACAGAGATTTAAGGGAGGTGGCAAGGCAAGTACTTATTAAGTATTACAAGAGTGATAGAAGGAAGTTGAAAAGGAGGATAGAGGAATTGAAAAAAAAGGCGAGGTACATTTCAAAGGGCCAAATATATTATTGTCCTGAGATTATGAAGGAAGTTGAGAATCTTAAAAGGGAAGTTGAGGAAATAGATAGAAGGATAGGTGCTTTACAAAATAAATAGCCTATCTTTTATTTTATGAGCTTGAAAAATATAAGGAACTTTTCCATAATAGCCCATGTTGATCATGGTAAATCAACCCTCGCGGACCGCCTCCTTGAGTTTACAGGGACAGTATCGGAGAGGGAGAAAAGGGAACAACTACTTGATACGCTTGAGGTTGAAAGGGAAAGGGGTATAACTGTAAAGCTTCAGGCGGTAAAGATGTACTATGAAGCGGAGGACGGAGAAACTTATACATTGCATCTTATAGATACTCCGGGTCATGTGGATTTTTCCTATGAGGTTTCAAGGGCGCTCGCCGCATGCGAGGGCGCCTTACTACTCGTAGATGCTACACAGGGTATAGAGGCGCAAACGGTTGCCAACTTCTGGAAGGCGGTGGAAGAGGATCTTGTAATAATACCAGTAATAAACAAGATAGATTTGCCTTCCGCAAATATAGAAAGGGTTTCAAAACAGATTGAGGACATACTGGGGCTGGATCCTTCCGAGATTATACTTGCATCCGCCAAGGAAGGGATAGGTATAAAGGAAATACTTGAGGCGATAATAAAGAGGATACCCCCTCCTAAGGAGGAAGATGATATTAGGCTAAAAGCTCTTATCTTTGATTCTTACTATGACCCTTACAGGGGCGCGGTTGCCTTTGTGAGGATATTCAGCGGAGAGGTTAAGCCTGGTACTAAGATAAGGTTGTTTTCAACAGGGAAAGAGTTTGAGGTTACGGAAGTGGGCGCCCAGATGCCTTTTATGAAAAAGTTGGAAAAACTGTCCGCTGGAGATGTGGGATACATTTCCGCTTCCATAAAGGATGTAAGGGATATAAGGGTGGGGGACACAATAACCGATGCAAAAAATCCCGTTGATAAACCTGTTCCGGGATTCAAGCCCGCAAAACCCGTTGTATTTGCGGGTATATATCCTACGGGGGATACAACCTATGAAGAGTTGAGGGATGCCCTTGAAAAATATGCGATAAATGATGCATCCATTTATTTTGAACCGGAAAGTTCGCCCGCCCTCGGTATGGGGTTCAGGGTCGGATTCCTCGGACTGTTGCACATGGAGATAGTTCAGGAGAGGCTGGAGAGAGAGTACGGGATTAGCATGATAACCACCGCTCCCAATGTTGTTTACAGGATAAAGATGAAGCACAAGGATGAAGTAAGGGAGATAAGGAATCCTTCCGAACTGCCCGATAATATGGGACTTGTTGAATATATAGAGGAACCCTTTGCTAAGGTTACGATAATAGTACCTTCCGAATATGTAGGTTCTATAATGCAGTTGTGTCAGGAAAAGAGGGGGATTCAGAAGAATTTTTCATATATGGATAAGAATACGGTTGTTCTGGAGTATGAGTTGCCCCTTTCCGAGATAATAATGGACTTCCACGATAAAATAAAAACCCTTTCAAGGGGTTTTGCCTCTTATGATTATGAAATAATAGGTTACAGAAAAGAGGATCTCGTAAGGCTCAATGTATTTTTAAATAAGCAACCTGTTGATGCCTTGTCCTTTATAGTACACAGGGATAAGGCTTACAGAAGGGCAAGGCAGATAGTGGAGAAGTTAAAGGAGGTTATACCCCGTCAGCTTTTTGAAGTAAATGTTCAGGCGGGAATAGGAAATAAGATAATTGCTTCTGAGAGGATACCTCCTTTAAGGGCCAATGTTACCGCAAAATGTTACGGTGGTGATGTAACGAGAAAAAAGAAACTACTTGAAAAACAGAAGGAAGGTAAAAAAAGAATGAAGCAGTTCGGCAAGGTTCAATTGCCTCAGGAAGCCTTTCTATCCATTCTATCTGTTGATTAGTTTCACGGAAAGTTCATGCTTTAAGGATTACGCCGATCTATTATAATGTATCAGGAGGCGGGCTATGAAAGACAAATATTGGACCATCCTTGTGGTCGGTTATGATGGTAAAAAAATAAAGTCCTTTCGCATTAGGAAGTCCCTATTTAAAGCTTTTCTCCTTTTCACCATCGGTATATTCTCTTACATAGCGGTTGCCTCCTTCGGTATCTATAAGCTGGATCAGAAAGTCGCTTCCCTTGAAAAGGAAAGGGATATGTTAACAGAGGAACTTAAAACTGTTATGAGGGAAAATGCGAGGTTATTTGCAATTACGGAGAAGGTAAAAAGCATAGAGGAGAATCTTTTAAAAATAGATTCTTTTCTTCGTAAGAGGGGTATAAGAAAGATAAAATATGCGGTGGGAGGTATTTCACCCTATGCTGACGATGACATATTCAAGTATCTTGACATAAACTACCTTACCTTCCTTGAGGATAGATCATCAAAATTATTAAAGATGTTAAGAAATATTCCCCTTGGCTATCCGGTTTACGGCAGGATAACTTCAAGATACGGATACAGAATAGATCCTTTTACGGGTAAATATGAGTTTCATAAAGGTATTGACATAAGGGCAAGATATGGGGCACCTGTAAGGGCTACCGCGGACGGGATAGTAGAATTTGCTGGCAGACATCCAGGTTACGGTAAGATGGTAATTATAAGACACAAGTACGGATTTAAGACACTCTATGCTCATCTTTCAAAAATAAAGACAAGAGCAGGAAAGAGGGTTAAGGTCGGCACAGTAATAGGTTATGTGGGGTCAACGGGTAAATCTACTGGACCACATCTTCACTACGAGGTTCGCAGGTATAAAAGATCTAAAAATCCTGTACACTATTTAGTAATGAGGTAATATAATGTTCGGGGGTAAGAAGGAACCCGTGAGGAAAAACAGTGAAGAGATAAGGACGCTTATAGGTGAGGGATGTGTTTTTGAAGGTAATCTGACTATATCGTCCTCCGCCCGTATTGACGGCCATGTAAAGGGTAATGTTAAAGGCCAGGGAACACTCGTTATAGGTGAGAGCGGACAGATTGAGGGGGATATAGAGTCTTCCGAGCTTATAATTTACGGTAAAGTTGTTGGTAATGTGAAGACACCGCGCCTTTACCTGAAGGAGGGTGCCCACCTCAACGGAGATATTCAAACGGACACCCTTGTAATTGAAGAGGGGGCTGTTTACAACGGTAGGTGTCAGATGGGGATGGCAAGGGAATCATTTGTTATGGAGGAAGAGTAATTCCTTTGCCTTAACCAGTCTGACTATCATCTCATTGGAGGGAACAGATATATTCTTTTCTGTAGCCAGTTTGTATATAGCACCGTTTAATGCATCAATCTCCGTTTTTCCCCTTTTTATATCTTTAAGCATGGAAGGGAAGTGGTCCCTTGTAGGGGGAATAAGCCTTTCATAGAATATCTTTTTATACTCCTCCGCATCCTTATAACTTGCCTCAATATTGTAAACTTTCATTATTCTGAAGATTTCTTCAATAATGCTGTCCATTATCTCCTTTGTATAGGGAATATCTGCAAGGTTTCCGTAGGTGGTTTCAAGTAAGGCACCGAGAGGATTAAGGGCGCAATTATATATGATTTTGTCCCATAAAAGTTTATAAACCTCTTTTTCATACCTTGAGGGTATTCCCGCTTCATTGAAAAGATCAACCACCTTTTCTATTTTTCCCTTTTCTATTTTCCCTGAAGGATCACCTATCGCAACATCGTCCGCGCATACGGTTACATTTACCGTATGCTCATCAACAGTCTCCGCACCGAATATAATTCTTGCCAGCAAAACCCTTTCTTCCCCAAACATCTCAACAGCTTTCTCATAATTACCGTAGCCGTTCTGGGCTATGAGTATTAGGGTTTCCTTATTCGCTATTTCTTTAGCTGTTTCAAGGGCTTTTTGTGTATCAAAGCTTTTTACCGATATTATTACGAGTTCAGGTGTAAAGGGTACACCGTAGGGTGAGGAGGTCGTCTCAACCGCTGTTTCAAATTCACCCCATATACCTTTTACCCTTATTCTGTTCTTTTCCCTTCCCGGTTTTGTTATTCCCCAGACTTCTTTACCCTTCCGTGTCAAAAAAGCAAGAAATACACTTCCTATGGCACCTACACCTATTATTACGGTACGCATACCTTTATAACTTTTCCTTTTTGTGCGTTACATTTTACATGAATGTCTATATAGTTTTCCGTTAAAAGCCTTCCTTCACTGAGGACGGTTGCCCTCAATTCCCTGCCCCTGTTCATTTCCCTGAAATTCTTCCTTTTTTCCTCATCAAGTCTCTTAAGGATTTCCACCCTTTCCTTTTTGACCTTTTCTTCTACTTTCCCTTGTAGTTTTCTCGCCTTCGTGAAGGGTCTTTCGGAGTAAGGGAATACATGAAGGTATGCGAAGGGAAAAGATTTAACGAATTCAAGGGTTTCCTTAAACTCCCTTTCGCCTTCTGATGGAAACCCCGCTATTATATCCGTACCCACCGCGGTATAGGGCTTTTCTTTAACTATCCTGCCCACTTTTTCTTCATACTCCCTAAGTGTGTAGCCCCTCTCCATAAGTTTGAGTATTTTGTCGGAAGCACTTTGAAGGGGGAGGTGAAAGTGGGGGGCTATTTTTTCCTCATTTATAAGGAAATCAAGGGTTTTATCATCAATTTCCTTCACATGGAGAGAAGAAAGCCTTATTAACTTTATACCCTCAATCTTTACCGCTTCCTTGAGC
>JALWWX010000021.1 GCA_027078675.1 Aquificales bacterium
TTTATCAGCGGATACTTCCTTTCCCCCGTGTATCCTGTTTTCTTTACGGTTTCCTCTTCTGTGTTTTCCTTAGCCTTGAGAAGTGCAACTGAAGGCAGGGAGAAAAGGAAAATAAGGAGATTCCTTGAACAGTATGTATCTCCCGCCATAGTTGCCAAGATAGTTGAAAACTATGAGGAATTTATAAAAGCGGGGCAGGGTAAGAGGGCGTACATCTCAGTGTTATTTGCTGACATCCGCGGGTTTACAGCCCTTTCGGAAAAGAAAACACCAGAAGAGGTTGTAAGGTTCCTTAACAGCTATTTTGCCCTTATGTCAGAGATTGTCTTTTCTAATAAGGGGACCCTTGACAAATTTATAGGCGATGCCCTCATGGCATTTTGGGGTGAGCCTGTGGAGGTGGAAAATCCCTCTTTTATGGCTGTAAAAACTGCCTTAGAGATGCGTAAAAAGTTGGAGGAATTTAACAGGAAAAGTGTCGCGGGTTTTCCTCCCGTAAGGGTAGGCATAGGTATAAACAGGGGTTATGCGGTTGTGGGAAACATAGGATATGAGAAGAAGCTTGACTATACCGCGATAGGGGATGTAGTCAATACCGCTTCTCGCCTTGAAAACCTTACCAAGGATGTGGGGGCAACAATACTGATATCTCGGGATGTTTATGAAGATGTAAAAGATAAGGTTGTGTGCAGGTATGTGGGTAGTTTCCTTTTAAGGGGAAAGATGCACAGGATTAGGGTTTATGAACCCCTTATGCTTGTAGAAGAGGTGGAGCATACCTATATTGAAACCGTGGAACATTTAAACAGGGGAGTTATCTTATGGGAGGAGGGCAAGAGGGAAGAGGCTTATGATGTTTTCAAATATGTTGTGGAAAATTGTGGTGATAATTACCTAAAAGATATTGCAAAAAGACATATGAATATAATAAAAGGAGGTGCGGAAAAATGAAGGTATTGATATCTTTGTTGGGATTTATTTTCATCTTTGCCAATGCCCAGACCATGTATGTTAAGAGCTTGAAGGCAAAAATATACGAAAAACCCCACATAGGTTCAAAGGTTGTAGCTACAATAAAGAAAGGGGATAAGGTGAAAGTCTTGGATAAGAAAGGTAACTGGCATTTTGTAAAGTACGACGGTGTTAAGGGATGGGTGTATTCTTTACTTATAGGTCCAGACAAACCGCCTGAAGGGATTCCCGTTTTGGGAGGTGAGAAGGAATCTGATATTATAAAGGGTAGGAAAAGGAGCTCAACCAATATAACCGCTGCTGCATCAAGGGGTCTCACGGAGGATTTCAGAAAGAGGAAGAAGGAAAAGTATGTATCAAATTACAGGAGTCTTCAGAAGGTGGAAGCTATAAGGATAAGTAGGGAAGAGATTGAAGAGTTTAGTGAAAAGCTAAAATGAGATTTCTTTTGTATTTGCTTATTTTTTCTTTTTTTATTTCCTTTGCTGGCGAAAATTTTAGAACAAGGAAGCATGTTGAAAGATGGTACAAGGTTACCGATGAGGATATAAGGGCTGAGGTCCTTCTCGGTAGGGAGGTTGCAGCCAAGATATTGGGCAAGTATGATCTTGTGGATGATGAAGCCCTTCAAATTTATGTAAATAAGGTTGGTAAATATCTTGCCTTATATTCGGGCAGGGGGGAACTTGATTTCAAGTTCGGGGTTGTTAATTCCGAAGAGATAAACGCTTATTCAACTCCTGGAGGGTATGTTTTTGTAACTCTTGGGGCGATAAAAAGGATGAGGAATGAAGCGGAGCTTGCGGGGGTTTTAGCCCACGAGATAGGTCATGTTGCTCATATGCATGTTATAAAAGATATTGGTTTTAAAGGAAAGGGTATGCCCTCTTCCAGTCTGGTTATGATCTTATCCGCTGGTACACAAACTATAAGTGTTACCTTTTCGGAACTTATTGACAAAGCTACGGACATTTTGTTTGAGAGAGGTTTCAGAAAGGAGGAAGAATTTGAGGCGGATGAAACGGGGGTTATCATAATGGCGATGGCAGGATATGATCCAGAGGCGTATGTGGAATTTTTAAAAAGGACAAAATATGAATCCGTAACCCATCCCAATAATAAGGAAAGGGTTGAACGTTTAATGCATGTTATAGATGAACTTAAGTTTAAAGGCGGTAAAAGGATGGGAGAAAGGTTTGTAAAAAATGTTAAGGGTTTTTAAACTTTTACTGATTTTGCTTTTTTCCTGCTTCTTTACTTCTTATGGGGATGAGTTTCACTATAAAAATATTCCCATAGGAGGAAGGGGCGGTTATATGGGAGGTGCATATACCGCCGTTTCCGACGATCCCTCGGGATGTTTTTATAACCCAGCGGGTATAGTATATAAGGTCGGAAGGTCCCTTTCTTTGAGCGGTAATATATACACAATATCGGAAAAGAGATACATAGGTCCCCTTAAGGGTATAGACGGTAGTCGTTACGATTGGGTGCTTGAGTCATCAAAACTCTCACCGAGCTT
>JALWWX010000022.1 GCA_027078675.1 Aquificales bacterium
CGCCCTCGCATGCGGTGCGCATCCCTTTAAGGTTGTTCAGCTTTACTGGAACTGTTCAAACTATGAGGAGTTACTTGAAAAGATGGGGATAAAGAATTGGAGGGAGCTTAAGAAGGAGTGGGAGGATGCGGTCAAATACATAAGTGAACTTGAGAAGGAAGGCAAGTATGATGAGCTTATGGAGTTCTTTAAGGAGTATGATCTTTACGAGCCTTACTCAAGGACGGGTAACGGGAGACCTAAGGCATCCGCTACTTCCAATAGACCTCTGTTCAGTTCATAGTGAATAATTTTGAAAACGGAGGATAAATATGACTAAAAGTGTACTTGTTATCGGCGGAGGACCTGCGGGACTTTCCGCTGCAAGGGCTTTGGGGAAACTCGGAGTCCCTACCGTCCTTGTTGAAAAGGAAAACAAACTTGGAGGAAGGCCCGTACTTGAAAGTTACCATACCCTTATACCGCGCAAGATGACGCCTTCACAGGTTCTCGGTCCTTACATTGAGGACGTTCAATCTAACGACAATGTTAAGGTTATGCTCGGTACGGAAATTGAAACTTGTGAGGGTGAAGCAGGAGATTTTAAAGTTTCTTTATCCAACGGTGAGAAGTTGGAAGTTTCCGCCATAGTGGTTGCTACGGGCTTTCAACATTTTGATGCCCGCAGGAAGGGAGAGCTGGGCTACGGTATATACCCCGATGTTATAACAAATCTTCAGCTTGAGCAGATGTTTTCAAAGGAGGGAAAGCTTTACAGACCGTCAAACGGAGAATTGCCTAAGAGGGTTGCCTTCGTATTCTGTGTAGGTTCAAGGGACAGACAGCTCGGGGTTACTAATGTTCATTGTTGCAGGTACGGTTGTGCCCTTTCGGGTCTTCAAGCTTCAGAGATAAGGGAAAAGTATCCAGAGGTGGACGTTTTCTGCTATTACATGGATGTAAGGACATACGGTACATGGGAGTATCCCTTCTATTGGGCACCTCAGGAGGAATACGGTGTAAGGTATGTAAGGGGTAGGATTGCAGAGATAACCTTTAATCCAGCAGATGGAAGATTGAGGGTAAAACATGAAGATACTATTGTTCAGAGGCCCGCGGAGATACCTATGGATCTCGTTGTCCTTGTTCTCGGTATGGAACCTTCACCAGGTACAAAGAAAGTGGCAAAGATCCTGGGACTAAAGCAGGATCCTGACAGCAGATTCATAGTACCTTCAGACGAAAGCGGTTCAAATATAAGATCCAATAAGGAGGGTATATTTATAGCGGGAGCCTGTAAGGGTCCCATAGATATAGAGTCTTCCATGGCTGAGGGTGAGGCTGCTGCTATGGAGGTTCTTAATTTCCTCGGTGCAAAAGTGACGGTTTGAAATGGGCAGGGTAAAGCTTGATACATTCCTTGTGAGAGATTATCTGGTTAAGATACTCTCGGAAGGGGATGAATTCGTTCAAGAGTTTTATAGGGATCTTGTAAAAAAATCTCGCATATTCTCAAACATGCTTTCAAAGGAAAGGATTCCTTCCTTAAAGGAGAGGGATGCGGAGATCTTGCTCAAACTTTCTTTTCCTTCAAGGAGGAAGGCGGACAGGATAATAAAGGAGACGGGACTGCAGAGGTTGAAGGAAGCCCTTTTCGGACTCATTCATACGGAAGGTGATTGGGAAAGCAAGATAGAAAACTTTTATAGAAATGTGAGGGGTATAGACAGAAAGGCTACAAGGGATCTCGGCTCTGAAATATTACACTTTACCTTCCCCGACAAGTTCATTCTGTGGACGGGATGGATCTGGGATCCGGAAACGGAGACCGGGGCAATAGTATTTTTGAAGGAGGAACCTCCGATAGGAGGAAAGGGAAGGGAGATGTACGGTCAAACCTACGATGAATTCAAGGAGGTTTATCTCCAGATATACCATATACTTGAAGAGTTTGGTGTTAAGGTTAGGGGCTTTTTGTTCGTGGACATGTTCCTTGCAATGATATATGCAACCTATGTGGATTACATGACCCTTTCAACCATGCACAGTGCAAAGGGTTTCTTCCCTCCCGCAGGTGTTATGGCGAGGAGGTTGTTGGGTGTTCATGAACCGTCCTTATTAAATATGGAGGTATAGGTATGCCTATACATGAAAGGAGTCTTATTGAATCGGAAAGGGTGTTAAGGAAGGAGAGGCTTGTTATTGACGGTATAGATGTCTCTGGAGATTGGAATCTCATTATCCTTCCCAGAACCGTGGAGGACTATGATCTTGACTTTGCAAAGGAGATAATGGAATCACCAGACGGGAAGACCATACAGCAGTGCTACCAATGTTCCTACTGTACCGCCTCTTGCCCCGTTCATAACTATTGGGATGACAGGTACAATCCCAGACATTTTATATATCTTGCAAGATTGGGAATGGTTGATGAACTGCAAAAGCGTGTTGATGTCATGTGGAGATGTGTATCGTGTCACAAATGCACCCACAGATGTCCTAAGGGTGTGCTTGTAGAAGATGTACTTAAAGTAATCCTAAGGGTTATGTACAAAAGGGGTCTCATAGGTGATTATCCTTCAAAGAAGTTTGATCAGTTTTTCACGGAGAGCGTTCTTGAATACGGAAGGATTGAGGACGGAGAGCTTCTCTTCGGATGGATGGAGAAGCAGGGTTATAAGATAAAGAAGGATCCCATACTTAGAAAGCCTATACCCTTCTTCAGCGATATTCCCAGGTGGTTAAAGGATATGGTTTCAAAGCCCATAAAGGAAGGAAACATAAGCTTTATTATGCTTAATGCAAAGCACATGCTGTTTCATCCGAGAACTAAGGAATGGAATAAATTCAAGCAGGTCTTAAGAAGGGTTATGGAGGAAGAAGGAGCATTGGCTAAGGGAGGTTAAATAGATGGGTATTATAGGAAAAAGGGTAGCTTACTATCCAGGTTGTTCCTTAGAGGGTGCGAGCAGGGCTTAC
This sequence comes from Aquificales bacterium, assembly GCA_027078675.1. Lineage (GTDB taxonomy): Bacteria > Aquificota > Aquificia > Aquificales > Aquificaceae > WFWF01. Next base: position 2,959 of record JALWWX010000022.1, read on the forward strand.
GATGTTTCCACAAGGATAGTTGTTAAGGAGCTGGGCCTTGAGCTTGATTACCTTGAAGACTACAACTGTTGCGGTGCTATGGAATCAAAGAATGTTACCTTTATGGGGACGATGCTTCTTAATGCAAGAAATATGTCCTTAGCACTGAAGAGGGGTCACAAGGTAATAGTTGCACCGTGTAACGGCTGTTCCTTTTCCCTTCAGAGGGCGGAATATTTCCTTGAGACGGATCGGAAGGTTTTTGAAAAAGTAAACGAGCTTCTTAAAGAGGGTGATGTTGATCCTCTTGATGAAATACCCCATACCTATCACCTTTTGGAGTGGCTTTACAATGAAGCGGGTCCTCAGAAGGTGAAGGAAAGAACGGTTAGACCCCTTAAGGGCTTGAAGGTTGCAAACTATTACGGTTGTCTTTATACGAGACCACACTTTTATTCAAGAACCTATGCCCATGCGGGCGGTAACGGGGAAGAAAGGCCGAGGAAAAGGGAAACCGCGGATGATGACGAACATCCCTTTTATATGAACGAGCTTCTTGAAGCGGCGGGTGCTGAGAGCGTTTACTTTGAACCCATGCATACCCAATGCTGTGGAGGTCCCCATTCCCTTTCCGATGAGGACGTTTCAAAGAAGTTTGTTATGATGATACTCCAAACCGCAAAAAGGAACGGTGCCAACATTATTGCAACCGAGTGTCCCTTATGCCATGCATCCCTTGAGATGTACAGGTACAGGCTTATGTTGGAAGGGATTGAGGATGTTGATGTGCCAGCTGCCTACTTTACTCAACTGTTGGGGCTTGCCTTCGGATACTCGGTAGATGATGTTAAATTGAAGGACAACCTTTCCGATCCTATTCCGGTTCTCAGGAGGTTGGGTATTGCCTGAGGACAATGTATGGGAGTATAACGGATGTATTATTCCTAAGGATCTTTACTACGATATAGAGAGTCAGGTGTGGGTAAAAGTAAATGAAGACGGAACGGTTACCTTAGGCTTGACAGACGTGGGTCAGGTAAGGGCTGGCAGATTACTTTATGCAAGAATAAAGAAAAAAGGCAAGTTTGTAAAAAAAGGTAAACCCCTTGCTTCCTTTGAGAGCGGTAAATGGGCTGGACCTGTACCCGCTGTTATAGAAGGGGAGATTGTTGAAGTAAACGAAAGGCTTATTGATCAGCCGGATATAATTAACTATGATCCCTACGGAGAAGGATGGGTCGTTAGGGTGAAACCTGTTGATCTGGAAAGGGATCTTAAGGATCTTGTTACTGGTGATGAAGCTATCAAGAAAATGAGGGAATATATAGACGAATGGGATATAGTATGTATGAGGTGTACATAAATGGCAGGAAAGGATAAACATGTGATACTTCTCGTATCCCAGTGGTGTGCAACATGCCCCGATGCGGACGATCTGTGGCGCAGGTTACAAAAGGAGTACGGATTTAAATATGAGGTTCTTGATGTTAATACACCGGAAGGTAAAATGTGGGCAAAAAAGCTTATGGTAAGGAGTATCCCTTCAACCATCATTGACGGTAAGCTTACCTTTGTGGGTGTTCCCGAAGAGGCGGAAGCACGCAAGGTCATTGAAGGAAAATGAAAATGGAGGACAAAAAGGTAATTATATTAATGACGAGCGGTCCGAGAACGCCTTGGAGATGCGCATCCCCCTTTTATATTGCTGCTCTGATGGCTTCTAACGAAGCTGAGGTTGAGATGTTCTTTAATATGGACGGTACCAATCTTTTAAGAAAGGGTGTTGCGGAAAAGTTATATCCGATAGATCCACAGTGGGGACCGGGCGGTGGAGAGGTTAAAAGTGTTTACGATTTTATGAAGGATGCAAAGATGGCGGGCGTCAAATTCTACTCGTGCAGACAGGCAATAGATTCGCTGGGCTTAAAGGAAGAGGACCTTATAGAAGAACTTGACGGTATATTGCCAGCAAGTGAGTTTGCTTTGAGGGCTATGGAATCCGATAAGGTATTAACCTTTTAAAGTAATAAAGAGGAGGTAGTGGAATGGCTGTTGTTAACGGTTGCAATATCCCAGAGGATCTTCTCTATGATATTGATCCAGAAGCCAATGCCTTCACATGGATAAAGGACAATGGTGACGGTACCTATACGGTAGGGCTTACATCCGTTGCTTCTGCAATGGCTGGAAAGCTCGTAGCTTACACTCCCAAAAAGGTAGGTAAGACAATTAATAGAAGGAGAAGTATAGCAACCATTGAGAGCGGAAAGTGGGTGGGTCCCGTACCCGCACCCTTCACGGGTGAGATAGTTGAAATTAACGAGGCTTTAAAGTCAAACCCTTCCCTTGCCAATGAGGATCCTTACGGAGAGGGATGGATAGCAAAGATGAAACCTACTGATCCTTCGGAAATAGATAAGCTTATAAAAGGGGATGAGGCGGTTGAAATACTTAAAAAGATAATTGAGGAGAAAGGTATAACCTGCGGTTAATTTTTATTTATAATACACCTTCCTATGGTCCGTATAGAGAGGCAAGAAAAGAAAGGATATTTTTTTATAAAAACGGACAAAGGGAATATAACACCCTGGAAAAGGGGACAGTATTTTATAATCAGATTCGGCAATAATTATAAGGGCATCCCTTCCTTCCCCTTTGAAATGGGAGGGGAAACTGTTTTCATTATCTATGGTGAAAAAGATATAGAAAATATATCCAACATTGAGGGACCGTGTGGTAAACCTCTGAACTTATCGGGTTACAGCCGTATTTTGTTCGTCTGTAATGATAAGGGAATACCCGCTTTCATGAATGTCAAACAAGGGGGGAAGGAACATATAGATCTACTTATACTTGGATCTTCTGAACTTGCGGAGGAATTGGGGGTTAACTACAAGCGTATAAATTACCTTGAAGAGGTTAGGGAGGAGGTAAATAGAAATAATTATGACCTTGTCATATCCGCGGGAGACAATGAGATTTCAAAAGGCATTGAAGATCTTAATATATCCGCGGAGCATATTGCGTGTGTGTATACACCTATAAGGGACGGTACTGGGCTTTGTCTTATATGCAGGGTTTATGTTAAGGGGGAGATGAGGTTGAACTGTGTTGACGGAAGATGGTTCATTGCACGAGACATTGACTGGGATAAATTAAAAGCTTCAAAGAAGGAGAAGGCGGAATGCCTAAGAAGATAAGGTATTTTGATAGGAATAAGGAACCTTTCTTAAGTCCTGAGGAGAGGGTTAAGACTTTTAAGGAGTATGCCCTTGGTTTTTCCGTAAATATGGCTGTTGATGAGGCTAAGCGTTGTCTTTTCTGTAAGGATGCGGAAAAGAGGTGTATAAAGGGATGTCCCATCCATGTTGATATACCGGGCTTTATAAAAAAGATAACGGAGGGAGATCTTGTTGGAGCATACAAAAAGATAATAGAGACGGATATATTCCCTTCCATCTGCGGAAGGGTATGCCCTCAGGAGAGGCAGTGCGAGGGTTCATGTATCCTTTATTATGACACCGTAAGAAATAGGAAAAACAAGGGGCTTCCTGTGAGTATAGGAGCATTGGAGAAATTTGTGGGCGACTTTATAAGGATATCGGGAATTGAAATAGAAGAAATTCCAGACCCTCCGACGGGAAAGAGGGTTGCCATAATAGGTGCGGGACCTGCAGGATTGGGATGTGCTTACGATCTTGCTATGAAAGGTCATAAGGTTTATGTTTACGAAGCACTTCCTAAGATAGGGGGTGTTATGACATACGGTATCCCTTCAGCCCGTCTCAGCAAAGAGATAATAGATTATGAGTACGAGAGATTTAAAAAATTAGGTGTTGAATTTATATTCGGTTGTGTTGTGGGGAGAAGTAAATCTTTGAGAGAGATTATTAATGAGTACGATGCGGTTTTTATAGCTTCTGGCTACGGCAGGGGAAGGTTGGGTTTGAAAGGTGATGACCTTGAAAATGTATATTCCGCTATTGAGGTATTGATGAGGGTTAACCTCTTTGGCGAGAGGGTTGATCTCGGAAAGAAGACTGTTATTATAGGTGGAGGCTTTACCGCCATAGACGCAGCCATAACGGCGCTGAGACTCGGTGTAGAAACCCATGTTGTTTACAGAAGGACAAGAGAAACTTCCTCCGCAAGGCAGGAGGAATGGGATCATATAAAGGAAGAGGGCGCCTTTATTCACTGGTTGACACAACCCGTTGAAATATTAGGTGAAGAGGGAAAGGTTAGAGGTATAAAATGTATAAAGATGACCCTCGGCGAGAAAGATGAAAGCGGAAGACCCAGACCTGTACCAGTTCCGAACTCGGAACATATAATTGATTGTGATAGTGTAATATTTGCCATAGGACAGGATCCCAATCCCGTATCTTACGAGGATGTTCCAGAGATAAAGAGGGATAAGTGGGGTGGTATAATGGTCAATGAAAGGTATGAAACGACATTGGAGGGAGTTTTTGCAGGAGGTGATGTAATTAGCGGAGGAGATACGGTGGTAAAGGCGCTTGCTCAGGGTAGGGAAGCGGCAAAATTTATTCATGAATATCTAATGGGAACTAAATGAAGATAGCTTTTTATTTAAAGAGTATTTTTCTACCTAACGGTATTCTTTCATACGGAATTGAGCTTGGCAAGTTTTTGAAAAATAATGGATGGGATATTGAATTTTTAATAGATGATCCGTCTTGCAAGGTTGATTCTATTGAAGGAATACCTGTATATTCTTTATCGTCAAGGTTAGATCTTGTAAGATTTATGAGGTTAGCCAAATATGTGAAGACAAAGAAACCTGATGTGTTGATATCTAATATACCTGCAAGAAATCCAATCGTTGCTCTTCTAAAACTTATTGAAAGAGAGACCAAGCTCGTTGCCTTTTTTCACTTGCCCCCAAGGAGGTGGAACTTATTCAAAAGTTTCGTTTTATCAAAGTTTGATGGAATTGTAGCTGTTTCAGAAAGTGTTTTGGAGCCATTAAAAAGGTTTACAGGCAGGGATGACATTGTACTCTTGAGGAATCCATTTAACTTTAACCTTATATACGAACTTGCGGAGCAAAAATTACCACCCCACCTTGAAGATTTATTTCGTACGAGGAAGGTTGTATTATATGCGGGAAGATTTGAGGACCAAAAGGGAGTAGAGGATCTTATAGATATTTTCTATATTGTTAAAGAAAAAGTAAAAGATGCTTTGCTTGTGCTTGTGGGCAGTGGTAGTAAGGAAGATTTACTGAGGAAAAAAATAAAAAATATGGGTATGGAAGAGGATGTTATATTTATAAGGCCGGAAAGGAATATCTTCAAATATATGAAAAGGGCTGATGTATTTGCCTTTCCTTCCTATTATGAAAGCTTAGGTAGGGTTGTGGTGGAGAGTATGTTTCTTGGTACTCCTGTCGTGGCTTATTCTTCCGAGGGGGATCATGTTAATATACTTTCAAAGTTTAACCTTGTTGTTCCAACGGGGGACATAGAACGATTTGCGGAAAGAATTGTTGAAATACTTTATAAAAAAGATATTTCGGAATTTGTAAGATTTGAGGGATGGGAGTATTATGTGGATGAAGTAGGTAATAATTTTATGCTCTATTGTAAACGTCTTCATGGTAAGCACGTTGAGATCTCTGTCTATTAATGAATCCTTCTATAAATAAAGCTATAAAAATGGATAAAAATAGCGAGGATATAAATGCTATACCAATTATTAATTTTCTTTTAGGTTTAACCGGCTCATCAGTAGTATAGGGAGGATCTATTATTTCAACGTATATAGCTTCCTTCATCTCTGCAAATCTTATATTTTCATATAATTTTAATAATGTTTCATATATACGTTGTGAAAGTCTTATCTCTCTCAAAATACTGTAATAATTAGACATCTCTTCGGGAATTTCTTTAAATGATAGTAAAATCCTCTGGGAATTTTTACTTTCAAATTCTTTTATTTTGTTATTTATTTCCCTGAGTTTATTGCGGAGTTCTGTTATTCTTTCTATACTTCCTCCCCTTGTTAAAAGGGATTTTAGTTCCATTTCAAGGGTTATTTTTTCACTTATAAGAGAGCTGTAAACTTCTATACTACTCGCTATTTGTTTTTCTGGCACTATTAGGTTTGTTTTCTTTTGAAATTCTATTAGTTTGCTTTGAAGCGTTTTTAATCGTTCTTCAACTTCTTTAAGCTTCTTTTCTACTGATAGTCTTTCCATTTTTGCCTTAGTAAAAGCTTTTTCATCTATAATTGTTTGCAGTTCGTTTAGATAAGCTTCTACTATGCGCTTTGCAACAGATTTATCTTTATAATCAACGCTTATGGTTATAGTACCTATTTTCCTATCCTCTTTTACATCTGTCATACTCTCCAAGGTTTTTATGGCTATTTCTTTCCTTTTTTCCGTAGGTACATCCTCTGACACAATTACATCTACAAGATTAAGATTATCTACCAATTTTTCTTTTATGTATCTGCTTTGAAGAATGGCTATTATCTTTTTGCTGTCTCCTCCGCTTTGAAAAGGTAACGGTAATACGTTGGATAATTCACTGAAGGGTATATTTTGACTGTCTGAAACTGGTAGGATTGTTGCTTGCGCTCTGTATATGTCGGGCATAATTAAAGTTATAAGAGATACTCCTATTGTAGAAATAAGTGTAATTGCCATTATCATTTTTATATGTTTTTTTATATAACTGAATATTTCAAGGATATCTATTTCATCTTCCTCTATACGGATGTGTTCTTCTGTTTTAGGTTTTTCCATAATTTCGCCTCAGGCAATTAGAGCAAAATATATATCCCACCTCCTACCGTGTATATTATTCTATCCTCGTCCGAAATGTCATACAAGTTGGGCAGGGGATTTCTATCATAGTTGTTTACCTTATCCGCCCTTAAGAATATAAATCCCTTTAGCCTTGAAAATGTGTAAGATCCCGTAATTTGGAGAAAAAATCTTTCGGTAAATTTTGCGGATTTCTCAAAGGGTCTTTTATAACCGCCTATCTTATATTCAAGAAAAGCGTTATCTTTCAGATAATATCTGTGTTTTAACAGCATTGATAGGGAGTTCCTGCCGTATGGATAACCTAAGGACAATCCTTTGTATGTATGACCCTCAATAGGATAATAGTGATGTATAAAGAAATTATCTGAAATTTTTGCGAATTCCAACCTTAATATATTCTTCCTCGTGGACATTAGGATCCCACCCTGATAGGCAGGTTTTAAAAACCTTATGCCGAATGGGGGATAAAAGGTACCTCTGTCCTCTTCCTGCCAGAAGGCTATAACATCGGATGCAGCTTCTTGGTAATAAATCTTGAATATTTTTATAGAAGGAAAAATCTTTTTGAGAGGTAAATATAAACTTATGTCATAGCCTGCATTGGAGCTATTATCATACCTACTTCCAGTTATGTTATCCCTTGTACTAAATATCAACTCAAGGTACTCGTCAAGTCTGTATTTAGGTCTCCCCTCTCCTTCATATAGGGTTGTCTTAGTTCCTCCTATTTCAATAAAATTAAAAGGTTTCCATACCACCCTGAGGGCGAGAATACTCGGGTTGTCCCTGTCCTGTCTTTTTTCTATAAGCCACCCTCTTACAAACACTATGTCCCAGTAACCAAAACCTTTAAGCGGTTCTTCCGTTTGTATCTTTATCATTGGGTAGGGTTCCGTATTGTTGCTAAGTAAGAGTCCATACTCCCCGGGACCGAGGTTTACATTGTCCTTACCCGCCAAAAAGGAGAATTTCCACAGCCTTAATTTCCCGTAGCCTCTGAAGAGATCCCCTTTGTATCCATTTTTGTTCCACTTTGAGGTAAGTTGATAATAAATTACAAGCCTGTCTCCTCCTGATATGAAACCGTCAAGGAAGGTGTAATAATTGAAACCTTCTCTGAGTTTAATTCCTGAGGATCCTTCAATAAAGAAGTTTTCTTCATTTGTTGAATAAACGAGGACATCTATTTCATTAATAGGTTTTATATATAAACCCCTTTCCATACCTATGTAGGTGTAAGGTTTTAATCTTTCTGTATTTTCCGAAAACAAAAATAGCCTGTATATACTTAACGGTTTTAAGGTTGATATGTCGTAGTACCTGTAAAGGGAACCTTCAGCTTCAAAATATATATCATCTTTTTCCGCATTAATATTAAACATGGGATTTGCAAAGGGTAGATGTATCAGTATGAGCAAAAATGCAATTAGTACTTTCATAGTCTTTTAGCCAAAACAGCTGTTGATATCGCTTGAAATATTATCTGTACTACATCCCTTATAAGGGGTCTCCACATAATAGGTATTTTTATCTCAGAAGGTATAACTATAGTGTCTCCCTCCTCAACAGGTATTTCCATTATATCCCTTTTAACATAAAGCTTTCTGTTTTCCCATGAAAAATGTGTGCTTTGTTGAAGTTGCCTGTTTGAAACTACTCTGCCGTTAGCCTTTATAATGTAAATGTCCTCTTCCTTAGCACCTTCTTTAAGACCACCTACAAGATTAACATAGTATCCCACAGTCTTGCCAGGTATATAAGGTAGAGATATCTGATTGTAAACCTCGCCCAATACTAACACATACCTCGGTCTTGATGGCACGTATATGTAATCACCATCTTCCAAGGTTATATTGGAAGGTGAATTTTTAAGATCTTCAAGATTATCAGGTATATCAAGGGAAATTCTACCTAAACCTATCTGAGCTTTGTGTTTCATTATTTCAAGCATCCTTTTATATTTTTCAAGGGTAATTTTAAGCAAATTAACGCTTTGTTTATCTTCAATTAAGCCTATGTTTTCCTCTGTTTTCAATATATGTTCCTCAAGAGATAAAAGTGTAGCCCTTAGTTGTTGTTCTTGTAACTTTTTAGCACTTTCCCTTATAAGTATTAGCCCTTTTGGATACGCATTCTTTGTAAAACCTCCCGCCTTTTTAAGGATATCGTATAGTGTCATACCTTCCTTGTATTCATATACACCCGGATTTTCCACTTCTCCAAGAACGGTTATCTTTTTAACCTTTTCCCTTTTGCCTATACGCCTTATAAGAATACTGTCTCCTGGCGCCAACTCTATATTTTTGCTTTCGTCACCCTTTATTAAAAGATCGTATAGATATATACTTATGAGTTTTCTCTGATCACCGTTTTCTTCTTCCCTGTAAACCTCAGCCTTTAACCAATAGGGGCTGTCTTTAAGTTTTGTATCCATAAGAATATCAAGTAATCTTATACCCTTGTAGTAAGGTATTAGCCTGGGATTTTCAACCTCACCGCTTATTTTGATAGGACCATAAACCCATTTTGGATAGAAAACTATGGTATCCCTTCCTTTGAGTCTTATGTCCTTTTTACCCGATAGTATATCTTGAGGAGCGAAATTTATTATCTCGTACTCGGATTCAGGTCTTTCTTTCCTTATAATCTCACCGTAATAAAGGTTTGTATCAAGGAGCAGTATATCTTCTGTCAGAAGTTCAGAAAGTTTTGTATTCTCCTTTATAGCATAAACACCCGGATATTTTATGTGGCCCTTTAATATAACTGCATTTTTGAACCTATTTAGATCTATGCCCTTAACTACTCCCACCTTGTAAAGTCTTACTACATCAAAGGGTTTGAGCTTTATATTCTCCCTACCATCAAGTATATCCTTTGGTATAAAAGTTTCGTAAATTGGATGTCTTCCCTTTCTCTTTCTTATTAGTTCACCATAGTAAAGGTTTGTATCCACATATAGACCTGCCTTTTCTAATAAGTGTTTCATCGTAGGTGTTACTTCTATGGAGTAGGACCCGGGATACATTACATGCCCTTCAATCTTAACTATGTTGGTAATGACGGGAGCTATCTTCTTTATAAATATGAGATCACCGTCTTTTATGCTCGTGTTTAGAAAACTTTCGTCATTTAGATTTCCCTCAACAAGCTTAAGCTTATTACCTTCATACCTTATTATCTCTACGCTGTACCTGTAAGCTGAGGGTCTTAGATCACCTGCGAGTTTGATTACTTCCTTTAGTTTTTTCTCATCTTTAAGTTCATATATAGCAGGTCTTTTAACGCTACCTGCTATCCCCACCACCCTTCCTATACTTCCTACAAGAATAATGTCATCTGGTTTTAAGTGGACATTTACAGGCTCACCTTCTATAAGTAGCTTATAAAGATCTATCTTTATTTCCTTTATTTTTCCACCTTCCTTTCTCTTTAGTATTATGTTTCTAAGAGATCCGTTTTTTCTTACACCTCCTGCTAATGTTATTGCATCAATAACAGTGTTTACTTCCGTTACTATAACCGGTCCAGGTTTTTTAACATAGCCGGTTACGTAGACAGTGAACTCTTTTGAGCCAAGGGCTATGGGTGATTTTCTGAATATTTCATAGCCGAACTGAAGCAAAGGTTTTTCAAGTCTCCCTTGGGCTTTTACTATGAAGGTATCTTCAATATCAGAGAATGCACCACTGTTTATATTATTTTGACCGTACGCCAGGGTAATAAAATAAGCAATTGTAAGTAATATCAATTTAACCAGCATCTTGGTTTACCTTTGTTTTTTTAATAATTGCTTCAAAGGTATATACTTCTTTCCCCTTAGGTGGATTTTCAAAGGCTTCCAGCTCTTCACCTTCATAAACGAACTTGAGACGGGAGGGTTCCCTGAATCTTTTTGTATCCTTAGCTTTTATAAATAAATTTTCAAACTCAAGTTTGCTTACGGGTATGCGCCTTTGTTTTATATAGAAAATGGGATCTTCCAGGAATCTTACGAGATGCAAGGGTGAATCAAAGAAAAGGGTAACATCGTCAACAGTTACGGTTGACAGTCCTTCGGTTGTATCTTTTACAAAGGCGGTGCATACGGGACATCTTTCACCCTCTTGAGGTTTTATGTCAAGTGTTTCTTCCCTGTGTTTTATTACATAAATAATAAGTCCCAGTAAAAGCAAAGAAGATATAACGGTTGATGCTATTGACAATGGTATGAAATATTCTTTGAGGAATATTGCAGCAGCACTTATGGATATGCTCACAAATATAATAAATGTTGTGTAATATATGTATTTTGCTTTGTACTTCTTTATGGCAAAGAATATTATCATTATTATCCCTATAAGTTCCAAAAATCTTGAGCTTACGATAAGAATCATACCTATAGCTTCCATGGTTATAAAATATAATACCCGATGAAACCTGTTGTTCACCTATCCGATCTCCATGAAATGAAAAAACTTTTAAGGAGGGTCAAATTAAATACCGTCTGTGAAGAGTCAAGGTGTCCCAATATCTCTGAGTGTTTTTCATCAGGAACAGCTACTTTTATGATCTTAGGTGACAGGTGCACGCGATCTTGTTCCTTCTGTAATGTTAAAAGGGCTGTAAAGGGGTATATAGATCCTGGGGAACCTTTTAGAGTGGCGAAAGCTGTAAGGATACTTGGACTTGACTATGTTGTTATAACATCGGTTACACGAGATGATCTTGCGCTGGGCGGTGCCTTTCAGTTTTTTAAAACTGTTAGAGCGGTAAAGGAGTTGAATCCGGGTGTAAGGGTTGAAGTTCTCGTACCCGACTTCGGGGGCAGGAATGAGGCTGTGGAGTTGGTGATGTCTTCTTCACCGGATGTTTTTTCTCATAACTTAGAGACTGTACCACGCCTTTACGACAGTGTAAGAAAAGGGGCTGATTACCGTAGAAGCCTTAACATAATTAGAATGGCGAAGGAGATAAATCCTTTTGTTGTTACCAAATCCGCGTTACTCGTGGGTTTTGGTGAGAGGTTTGATGAGATAGAAAAGGTTATGGATGACTTGAGGGATGTTGATTGTGATGTTTTGACCATAGGTCAATACTACATGCCCTCCTTAAGGCATCATCAAGTTGTTAAGTACTACAGAGAAGAAGAATTTTTAAAGTTAAAAGAGATGGCGGAAGAAAAAGGGTTTAAAATGGTGGTTGCGGGTCCAAATGTTAGAAGCTCCTACAAGGCAAGTATGTTGGAGGGGATTTTGTGAGGGTTACAATAAAGCGATTCAGGGATGGTAAATATAAGGAGGAGACTTTTACAGTTGAACCTAAGGAGGGCTGGACTGTTCTTGATGTGCTCTTCTATATAAAGGAGAATTTGGATGAGACCCTTTCTTACAGGGTTATGTGCAGGAGTTCCGTATGTGGTACCTGCGCGGTTAAAGTTAATGGAAATCATGTACTTGCCTGCAAGGAACATGTTTCAAAGTTCGGGGATTACCTGCTAATAGAACCGGTTGATAATCTTGAGCCTATAAAGGATCTTGTGGTTGATCATAAAATGGTTGTTGATAGATTAAGGGTGGGAAGGGTATGGTTTGAGGAACGTAATTACAGGAATGTGGATTCTCCGGATGGATTTAACAGGGCAGAGAGGCAGTGGGACTGCATAGGGTGTTTGGTATGTGAAAGTGTATGCCCTGTTTTTTCAGAAAGATTCGGTGGTCCCTTTCTTTTTACAAGAATGTACAGAATTGTGGAAGACCCGAGGAATTCTGATCCTTCATCAAAGTATGAGTTTATTGTTAGCTTAAATATAACAGATTGCACCCATTGTAACTACTGTAGTATATACTGTCCGAAGTCATGTCAGCCCGAACTTGCCATTAGGATTTTAGAAGCTAAATTAAAAAAGGAAGGACTTATAGAAGAAAAGGGTGATAATTTGGACTTTTTAAGCTTTTGATAATATTTTTAAATATTATGGCTAATGTCAAAAATAATCTTACCAAGGCTCAGAAGGCTGCAATACTCCTAATGTCCCTTCCACCGCAGGTTGCTGTAGAGGTTATGAAGGAATTAAACGATGAAGAGATACAAAAGGTATTAGCTTATGCGACTTCTATAAGTGGTATAACTCTTAAAGATGTTGAGGATATAGGAAGGGAGTTTATAAATGAGTTTCAAACCACAGAATTCCTAAAGGTGGATGTTGAAAGTCTTATAGAGTTTGCGGAAAAGATCTTACCCCCCGAGAAGGCGGTGAAGCTAAGAGAGTTTTTGAGCAGTTCAAATGTTATAGAAAGTTTGCAGGAACTTGAGAAGGTTGATACACGTGTGCTTGCAAACCTTCTTAAGAATGAACATCCCCAAACGATAGCTGTTGTTCTTTCTCAGCTTACCGCTACAAAGGCTGCGGATGTTCTTAATTTGCTTCCGGATGAGTTAAAAAGTGAAGTTATTAAAAGGCTCGCTACCATAGAGAACATATCTCCCGAATTTATGAGCGATCTCGTGGAAGCTTTGGCGGAGGAAATAAAGGGAATGGGTGTTGTTGGTTTTGCCCAGAAACGTGAGGGGTTAGGAATAGCTGCGGAGCTTTTGAACCTTTTAAGCAAGGAAACGACAAATAAAATATTGAGCAATATTGAAGGTGAGGATCCTTATCTTGCTGAAAAGTTGAAGGAAAAGATGTTCACCTTTGAAGATATAAGAAAGCTTGATAACAGGGCTATTGTTGAAGTTCTTAAATCTGTGGATAAGAATCTTCTCATAATAGCCCTTAAGGGTGCCCCCGATGATATAAAGGAGAAATTCCTTTCCAACATGTCAAAGAGGGCTGCGGAGATAATAAAAGAGGATATGGAAGCCCTTGGCCCCGTTAAGGTATCGGAAGTTGAAAAAGCCCAGAAGGAGATTGTAGCCATAATAAGGAAGCTTGCGGATGAGGGCAAGATAGACCTCAGTGGAGGAGAAGCATATGTCTAAGGAATTTAAACCCATCCACAATGAACACGGTAACATGTCAAACAAATCCAATCCTGCGAACAAAAGTGTTTCGGAACAGCTCGTTGAATGCAGGGAGGCTTATGAAAAGTTAAAGGAGTTGTATGAAAAGGAAGTAAGTGAGTATAAAAAGAGGAATGAAGATCTTAAGAGAGAAAGGGACGCATATATGGAAGAGAATAAAAGATTGAAAGAAGAGTTATACACTCTAAAGGAAAGGGTAGAGAAGCTTGAAAAGGAGCTTTACGAGGAGAAACTTAAGGAGAATGTTATAAAAGGAGTGTGTGAAGCTACTAAGGAATCCATATCATCAAAAAAGCTGGAGATATCAAGGGAGATGGCGGAGGTGTCCAAGATTGCATTGAAGAAGTTGGTGCTAAGTGATTATGTTCCTCATGAGGAGGTAATAGGTAGGGTGCTAACGGAAATATTTGACAGATCCTTGGAGCTTTCTGGAACCCTTAATATCTATGTAAGCAAAGAGGATATTGTGAGGGTTGAGGGATCAATAAATATGCTTAAAGCTCAAATTCCCGAGCTTCAGATAAATCTTCTGGTTGATGAAAATCTTAAGGAGGGGGAAATAAAGGTTGAAACCGAAAAGTTTTGGATAGAACGGAAGTATGATGACATTGTGGAAGATATTATTGATGAGGTATTAAAAGGTGAAGGGCATACTTCGGATTTACGGGAAGGTAGTTAAGGTAAGCGGTGTATATGTGGAAGCCTACAATACGGAAGGTGCCATAGGTGATCTTGTAGAGATTATTACATCGGACGGTGAGAAGATAAGGGGTGAGATAATAGGATTTTCCGAGGATAGATGTATAGTTATGCCCTTCGGACATGTATCCGGTATAAAGGCGGAGGACAAGGTTTATATAAGAAGGGAGAGGGTTTCAACCTATGTGGGAGAAGAGCTATTGGGTAAGGTTGTTGATCCTTTCGGTGTTTCCCTCTTTGATGGCAAGATACTTTCAAAGGAAAGGATGCCCATAGATATTGAAAGCATCAATCCTATGGAAAGACAGAAGATAACCCACATATTTGATACAGGTGTAAGATCAATCAATGCCCTATTTACCCTCGGGAAGGGTCAGAAGATAGGTATATTTGCAGGGGCGGGCGTAGGTAAAAGTACACTTTTGGGTATGATAACCAAATTCAGCGAGGCGGATGTGGTTGTTATGGCTCTTATAGGAGAGAGGGGAAGAGAAGTTAAGGAGTATGTTGAAGATGTTATAGGTGAAGGTTTAAGAAGAAGTGTTGTTGTTGTATCAACAGCGGATCAGCCTCCTATTGTTAAGGTGAAAGGTGCCATAAGCGCTATCGTCCATGCACGATACTTTGCCTCAAAGGGACTTAATGTCTTATTCATAATGGATTCTATTACAAGGTTTGCTATGGCACAAAGGGAGGTGGGTCTTGCTGCGGGTGAACCTCCCACCCTGAAAGGGTACACACCTTCCGTGTTTTATTTAATGTCCAAGATAGTGGAGAGTTGCGGTGCCTTTACAAAGGCAGGAAGTATAACGGGTATATTCAGTGTTCTCGTAGAGGGAGATGATATAAGTCTTGATCCTGTTGCTGATTCCCTCATGGGGGTACTTGACGGTCACATAATCCTATCAAGAAAAAGGGCTAACATGGGTATATATCCCGCCATAGATCCTATAAAGAGTTTAAGCAGATTGATGCCAAAGCTTGTGGATAGTAAGCATATGGAAATGGCTATGTTTTTGAGGGAACTTATGAGTTCCTATGAATCAATGGAGGATCTTGTAAACATGGGCCTTTACTCTCCAGGATCAAATCCCATAATTGATCTATTCCTTGAACATAAGGAGGATATTATCGGATTTTTCAAACAGGACTTCCGTCAAAAGATAGATTTTGAACAAAGCATTGAAGATTTGAAGAATCTATATGAAAAGCTAAAAAAGTAACTATCCTTTTCTTGATTTTGTTACTTTCTTCAACTTTACTCCCGACTTTTGAAAGTCTTTGTTATAACTGATTATCTCATCTACATCTTCATACATTATCTTCATAGCGTCGTTAAAGGAGATTCCTGAATCTTTGTAAATTTTTATAGCATTTACGAGTTCATCCTTTTCATGGGATTTGAACAGAGGATCATTTAAAAGTGTATATACAACCTTATATATATCCTCCCTTTGCCAATTAAATTCCTTTTCAAGTAAGAACACAAGTTCTAAGATTACCTGAGCTGGCAGTAATATCTTCATCTTCTTTGCTTCAAGGCTTCTAAACAGCTTTTCTATACTGTCAACATCTTTTCCCGTTAGGAAGTTTATTAAGATGTCGGTATCAATGGCAATCATCAGACAATAAAATATATCATGCAGATAAAAATGTCAAACACTTGACATCATCAAAAATTTTCATATATATATACTTAACATGGAAGAAATTGTGAAGGTAATGGCAAGGGGACTTATTGCCCTGCCGAGTGATATAAGGAAGAAGATGGAGCTGAAGGAAGGAGACATATTGAAAATAGAGGTTCAGGATGATAAGGTGGTCCTTAAAAAGGAAAAAAGAATTTATGACTTTAAAGGTGTTATAGGTGAGGAAAAGGCTAAGCCATCAAAGAGCTTTTCTGAGATTTTACAGGAAGAGTTAAGGAAGAAGGGAGGCACAAAATGAATGATATTAACCCTTATGAGGTGAAACCTCCCGAACCTAAGGTGGTGAGCGGTGATTATATCCAATCCTTTGATAATCTTACCTCTAACGAGTTCATGCAGATATACCTTGAGACTTTAAGGTATCAGGACCCTTTTAAAGATAGTGATCTTTCCAAGATGCTTGAGGATATGGTCAGATTAAACCAGATAAGGTTTTTTAACGATGTTCAAACTTTTATAAACAGCATATCGGGGTGGTTTAATCAGATGACCTTTATAAATGGGGTGTCCCTTATAGGTAAGTCTTTTGTCTTTTCAACGGATACGATTGATACGGTAAAGGGAGGTACATATTACCTTTTGTCCCCCGAGGATATGGAGGGTGTGAAGATTGAAATTTACGACGGTGATCAGAAAGTCAAGGAGATAGAGATGGATCTTTCAAGGGGCCTTAATAAGCTTGATATAAGTGATCTTCCCAAAGGTCAATACACCATAAAGGTTGTTAAGGACGGGCTTGAGATAGATTTTGTCTCCCTCGGCTACGAAGATACCATTACCGCTGTTGGAATTATAAACGGAGAGCTTATTTTTGATCTTGAGTCTGGGAGGCAGGCAAGTGCTTCTCAGATTTTATATGCCGGAGGTGTGAAGGATGCTTAGGAGTTTCTTCAATGCAATAACGGGTCTTGATTCATACCGCTTCTGGATGGATGTCACTGCAGACAATATGGCAAATGTTAATACCATCGGATTTAAAGGTAACAGGCCTCTATTTCAGGATGTTATATCTTCGGTAACCATAGGCTTGAATACGGTAACCAACACGATGAAGTCAACCACTTACGGTGCGGGTGTTGTTGTTGACAGTACCCAAAAAATATGGACCATAGGGAACTTCAAACAGACGGGAATAAATACGGACCTTGCGATACAGGGAAGGGGTCTATTTATTCTCAGGGACCCTATAACAGGTGCTTACTATTATACAAGGGATGGACATTTCAGACTTAGCAGGGACGGATACATGGTAAATTCTGGTGGTTTTAAACTTCAGGGTTTTAGGGTTAATGAACGGGGTGAGACAGTAGGAACAGGTTTGGAAGATATCAGAATTTTGCAACAGCTTGATCCTGAAGCAACATCAAAGATAAGTTTTCTGCAACCTACAAATTTAAATGCGGATGCTGCGCCACCTTCCGTTGCTACCTTTGATCCAGACAATCCATCCTCTTATAACTATAAATACAGTATTACCATCTATGATTCTTTGGGAAACCCTTATCAGGCTGATATATTCTTTAAAAAGGTCAATAACAATGAATGGAGAATATTCGTCTTGTCAGACTACAATGAGGATGGTGTTAAGGAGGATCTTATATCCAATGCCTATCGTGACGGTACTGACGGAGCTTATAACTATGTAAGATTGCTTTTCAGTTCTGACGGTAAACCCTTTAAGCCTTCCGATCCTACCCAGAGCCAGCTTCAGGCTTATACCATAGGTAACAAGAGATATTACTTCTTTAGGCTATTTAATAATGCAAACCCGCCCCCTGCTGGTCTTACTACCGCACCTGGCGGACTTATAGGTAGCGAAATACCTGAGGGATTTCTTTCAGGAGATAATGCCATGGTTCTAATGATAGGTGAGGAGCTTGCATCGGAATCTACAACGGATCTTGCTGACACAGCCTTTGACGCGGATGCTACAAATGAAGATCTTGTTGTAGATTCTTACATAAATCAATATGCTGCTGACTTTACCGTTACAGCGGATCAGAACGGATATTCAAAGGGTGATCTGGTGGATGTTTATGTCCTTTCGGAGGATGGAGCTGTTGTAGGGGTTTACTCCAACGGAAAATCCTTGCCCCTTTACAGGGTGGGTATTGCTGTTTTCTCAGACCCTGAGGAACTTATAAAGAGGGGTGCAAACCTTTATACAGCCATTTCAACACCCACTATAATGACCCCAGGAGGTGCGGAGAAGGTAAGATCGGGCATGCTGGAGATGTCAAATGTGGATATAGCCAAGGAGTTTATTAATCTTATCTCAGCCCAGAGGGCTTATCAGGCGAATGCGAGGGTTATAAGATCCGCAGATACCATTATGGATGAAACAATCAATCTGGTAAGATAATAGTAATGGCGGAAGAGGAAAAGGAAGCTAAGGAAGAGAAGGAGCAGAAGAAAGGCGGTAAAAAGGGGCTGTTTATCTTTGTGGCGCTCTTCATCGTGCTGGCCGCCGCCGGTGGGGGCGCCTACTTCTTTTTTTTTAAAGGAAAGCAAGAGGAGGGAGGAGAAAAACAGAAGGCTGAAGCAAAGCCTACTGAGATAGGTGTAATGTTTGATCTCGGCACCTTCATAGTAAATCTGGCGGATCCGGGTGTGGAAATGTATGCCAAAGTTTCCATAACCCTTGAACTATCGGATCAGGAGGTAAGCAAGGAGGTTGAAAAGAGATTGCCCATCATAAAGGATGCGGTTATAGATATTTTGAGTAGTAAAACTTACAGTGATATAAGGACGCCAGAAGGTAAAGAAAAGTTGAGATTTGAGCTTATAAAAAGGATAAACACTATCCTTGTAAAGGGTGGAGTAAGAAACCTTTACTTTACCGAGTTTGTTGTACAATCTACCTAAATGGATTTTTTTGATTACCTGCTTAAAGTATTTATATCCTTAATAATAGTTCTTCTTCTTATATTCATCGTCTTGCCCACGGTTGTTCCCTTCCTTCAGAGGGTCAGGTGGGGAAAAGGCTTTTATGATGGGGAAAATGTCAAGGTAAAGAAAGTTATACCCTTAGCCAAGAATATTTTTATAGCGGAGATATATGTTAAAGATAAGCTAATAGTTGTATGTTTTACGGAAAAGGGAGCTGATATTATATACAGGGAAGATGATCGCGTTGGTTCAGGTAATACCGCCGATTGACTTAAGAATAGGCGGAGCGGAGCTTGATACATCAATAAGGCTCCTTATCCTGCTTACCGTCTTAAGCCTTGCACCTTCCATACTCATAATGACAACATCTTTTATAAGGATAGTTATAGTTCTTTCCGTTTTAAGACAGGCAATAGGTATTCCTCAGGTACCCCCCAATCAGGTAATAATTGCCTTATCCCTATTTCTGACATTCTTTATTATGAGACCTGTGATTGAGGATATTAACACAAACGCCTTACAGCCTTACCTTAACAATCAGATCAGTGATACTGTTTTTCTTGAGAGAGTTGCTTTATCTATTAAGGAATTTATGGGTCAAAATACGAGGAAGGATACACTAAAGGTATTTATGGACAGTGCAAATTTGGATAAGGAGGAGAGAGAAAATATAAAAGAGATAAAGGACGTCCCTTTAAGTATTCTTATACCCGCCTTTATGGTAAGCGAGATAACAACCGCCTTTCAGATAGTTTTCCTTCTGTATCTTCCCTTTCTTATAATTGACATAGTTGTTGCGTCTATACTTATATCTATGGGTATTCTTATGATACCGCCCCAAATTATCTCCCTGCCCTTTAAAATAATGCTGTTTGTCCTTGCCAACGGCTGGGAGCTTATAGTTCTTTCCCTTGTCCGCAGTTATGAGGGAGGTCCTTAAAAATGGATGCTGAGACTGTAATAACCCTCGGTCAAAAAGCCCTTGAGATGACATTTTTGATGGCTTTCCCCATACTTATGGCAACCTTTGTTGTGGGACTCATTGTAAGTATCTTTCAGGCTGCTACCCAGATTCAGGAGATGACATTAAGCTACATACCCAAAATCATTGCCGCCTATGTTACTGTTTTTCTGTTGGGAGGATGGATGCTTTCAAAAATGGTTGATTATACAAAGGAGCTAATTATAAATATACCCGCATATCTTAAGTAATATGCCTGTTCTTGATATAGATGCACTTTTAACATTATCCCTAGTTTATTTAAGGATGTTTTCCTTTCTCCTTATGGTCCCCATATTCGGTAGGGAGTTTATACCTATTAATGTAAAGCTCTTCCTTACCATGGCTCTTTCCTTTTCCGTTTTTCTGCTCGGTGACGTTGAAACAATCCAGTACTCTTCCTTTTATCAGTTTTTGGCTTATGCGATCAGCGAGATATCCCTCGGCTTTGTAACCGGTCTTATTTTGAGATTTATATTTGATGCCATATACATAGCGGGTGAGATAATTGCAACAAGTATGGGACTCGGATTTTTAATGATGTTTTTACCTCAACAACCCCAGACAACCGTTATGGCTGGATTCTCCCTTATGATGGGAACCGCCATATTTCTTTCTTTAGGTGGTGCTGAGATACTCCTTGTGGGATTTATGGACAGTTTTAAAACCCTACCACCCGGAGGGTTTAACATATTTTCTATAAATCCCGATGTGTTTTTAAATCTCTTTTATGCCAGCTTCTCCCTGGGCGTAAAACTTTCCCTTCCGGTCCTAATAGCTTCCCTGCTTACCAATGTTATCCTTGCGGTTGTTAACAGGTTTATCCCACAGATAAATGTTTTTATGGTAGGTTTACCCGTCCAGCTTATGGTAGGCTTCTTCGTATTTATACTCTCCTTGCCCATATTGGGACTTGTGGTGGCAAATCACATGAGGGAGTATATATTTGATGTTATAAGTTTCCTTAAGGGGTAAAGGGTGGCGCAGGAGAACAAAACGGAAAAGGCTACGCCTTATCGCAGAAGAAAGCTAAGGAGTGAGGGAAATGTAGCAAAAAGCATAGATGTTGCTACATCCCTTACCGTACTTGCTTCTACAATAGTTTTATTCTTTACCGGATACGCTTTATTTAAGGTTACTGCTGGCTTTTTGAGAACACTTTCAAGCATGAACTACGATAACGCTTTCGCAACCATAGATTACCTTTTAAGGGATATTTCCCTTACTCTGTCAAAAACCCTTGCTCCTTTGTTTATAGTTGTCATCTTGGTTGTTATAGCATCTTTTGTTGCCCAATTCGGATTCATATTTACTCTTAAACCCCTCGGATTTAAATGGGAAAGGATAAATCCCTTTGAAGGTTTGAAGCGTATGTTCTCTTTAACAACCCTGTTTGAGCTGTTCAAGAATTTATTAAAAGTTTCAATCCTTATAGGAGTTGCCTATTTTATCGTTCACGGAAGTATTGAACATATAGTAGGATTACCCGCTTTCCCCCTTAATGAATCGGTCATTTCCATGCTTAAACTCATATTTACGGTTGTATTAACGCTCGGCATATTTGCCTTCGGTGTGGCTCTTCTTGATTTGGCTTATAAAAGATGGGATTACGAAAGAAGGATAAGAATGTCAAGGGAAGAGGTTAAGGAGGAGTATAAACAGTTTGAGGGTAACCCTGAAGTAAAGGGAAAACTCAGGGCTAAGATGAGGGAGCTTGCCCGCGGTAGGATGATGGCTGAAGTACCAAGGGCGAGTGTGGTTATAACCAACCCCACCCATATAGCTATAGCTCTCAGATACAATGCGGAAACAGACAAGGCTCCTGTTGTTGTTGCAAAAGGAAAGGGTGCTATAGCGGAAAAGATTGTAGAGATTGCGGAGAAATACAATGTACCCGTTATAAGAAGAGAGGAAGTGGCAAGGGCATTGTATCCCCTTGTTGATGTGGGTCAGGAGATCCCTCCCTCTTTCTACAAAGCTGTTGCGGAGATCATAGCCTTTGTAATGTTCAAAAAGAAAAAGAAGGTCTATGCGTGACCAGTCGGTATAATAGATTAGATGAAGTTTCCCTTTTCATGGCTTAAGGAGTTTATTGATATTGACTCCCTTGATCCGGAAGAGGTTTCCCATAAACTTTCAATGCATTCTGTGGAGGCTTCATGTGAAAGATTTTCCTTCAATTCTGAGGGTATTATATGGGGTGTGGTTGAGACCGTTGAACCATTGGGGGAAGGTCTCAATGTGCTTCTTATAAATATAGGTGACAGAAAACTTAAGGTTGTCTCCGCATGGGAGGATCCTTCGGAGAATGTAATTGTTGCGGTTGCTCCTGAAGGGGCGGTTGTAAACGGAAACAGGATAAGGGCAAAGAAATTTGGGGATATCCTCTCTGAGGGGATCCTTGTAACCTACGACGATCTTGGGATAGACTCCTTAAAGAATGAACCCATACTCGGTGACGGAAATGAAGAGCTGGGAGCAGATGTGCTTTCCTCACTCGGTGAAGGGGAGTATGTAATTGAGTTGGATATACTTCCCAACAGGGGAGATCTTTTGAGTGTAAGAGGTGTGGCAAGGGAGATTTCAGCCCTCTTTAATAAGGAGATGATTTCACCTTCCTATCCTTCCTACCAGGACACGGGTGATATAAGTATAGATATAAAGGACGAAGACTGTTACAGATACAGGGGTGTAACAATCAAGGATGTAAGTATAGGTGTTTCTCCCCTTCTTATAAGGAAAAGGCTTTTCCTATCCGGAATAAAAATTATCAACAATATAGTTGATATTACCAATTACATAATGCTTCAGGAAGGACAGCCCCTTCATGCTTTTGATCTGGATAAGCTTGAGGGCGGTATAGTAGTAAGATCTTCAAGGAAGGGTGAGAGTATAGTAACCCTTGATGGAGGGGAGAGAAAGCTTGATGAAGGTGTACTCGTAATTGCGGACAGAAGTAAGCCTGTCGCTGTGGCGGGTGTGGTGGGAGGCAAAGAAACGGGTGTTGATGAAAAGACGAAAAATATACTTCTTGAAGCTGCCTACTTTAATCCTTCACGGGTAAGATCATCTTCAAAAAGGCTTGGTATAACGACTGATAGTTCATACAGATTTGAAAGGAATGTGGATATAGAACATCTAAGGAATGCTCAGGATCTTGCTGTAGAGATGATGGTTAAGTTTGCGGGAGGGAAGGTTGTAGCGGTTAAGGATGTTTACAAGAAACCCTATAAGCCTATCTTCATACATCTTTCGGAAGAAAAATACAGTAAATATACAGGCAAGGGTATTGATGATAGGGATGTTTTGTTCTTGAAGAAACTGGGTTTTGCACCGGAAAGATCGCGGGAAGGTATAAAGGTAGTTGTGCCTTCTTATCGCAGTTTTGATATTAAAAGGGATGTGGATATTATTGAGGAGATAATGAGAGGCAAGGGGTATGAAGAGTATGGATCCGAACCTTTATATCTGCCTTCCTACGCAGAAAGGAGGAGGGATTATATAACTGAGATAAGGAACTTTCTCATCTCAAACGGGCTAACGGAGGTTATAAATCTTCCCTTTGAGGATGAGGAAGATCTTGACCCCTTTAATAAAGATGGAAAGCCCGTGGAGGTACTCAATCCTCTCAATATAACGGAGAAAATACTGAGGAGGTCACTGCTTAAATCACTTTTAAGAACCGCATCTTACAATGTAAGCAACTATAACAGGGATATGGGAATATTTGAAATATCACGAGTGTTTTCAGACAGGGAAGAACTTCATATAGGAGTGTTATTAATAGGCTACAAAAGGATATATCCGGAGGAAAGGTGGACATTTAAGGATATTTCCTCCATAATAGTGGGTATGTCTAATGTGCTTGATGTTAGTATGGTTGTTGAATTAGGAGATATACCTATCTTTGTGAAGGATATGGGAGGGTATATATATGTGGGGGATGAAAGGGTAGGTGTGGCGGGAAGATTGAGTTACGAAATAATTGATAAATATGATCTGGACAGATTTTCTTATTACCTGGAGATAAATCTTGACAGGGTAGGGTACGGAAGGGGCATTAAAAGATACGAACCATTGTCTAAATATCCGCCTGTTATCAGGGACTTAGCCCTTTTGATGGACAAAAATGTTTCGGTATATAAATTATTAAAAGATATTGAATCTCTTTTAGGTAAAATGGTTGAAGAGGTGAAGGTGTTTGATGTTTACAGAAGTGATAGCTTAGGGGAAGGCAAGAAAAGTGTTGGTGTGAGGCTTTATATGAGGAGTTATGAAAAAAGTCTAAGCAGTGAGGAAGTTAATGAAATCGTTGGTGAGCTGGTAAGTAAACTTGAAGAAAAGTATGGTGTAAAAATCCGTTAGCCTGCCCTGTTCGTGGGAGCAGGGATTTTGTTTGGGGCCTACATGGGAGCCTCTAGGGAACCCGGGCTTCGGGAGACTCCCGCTTGAGCGGGGGCTTCCGAGAGGGTACCCACCT
>JALWWX010000023.1 GCA_027078675.1 Aquificales bacterium
TCTCCACTTATATGTAATTCTCTAAATCCTTCCCAATTCCCTTTTAATGAATGATCTTTGGCTTCTGGTGGTAATGGTTCATTTGATAAAAGTTTACCAACATAAATTATAAATTTACTATATTGCTTATTTGATATTTTACATCTTGAATAATCTTTTAAAAATACTTTTGTTCTATTTAATGTGTAATGCATTGTTTCATTTCTTCTTTTAATTGCTCAAAAGTTATAGTTTCGGTTTCTCCATTTTCAACTTCTTGCATAGCTTTAATAGTTTCAGCATTTGGTATTTTTACTTGAAATGGTAAACCTTGTTCTAAAACTGATTGAGATAAAAAAAGATTTACTGCATCACTTAAACTAATATGAAATTTTTTAAATAATTCCTTTGCCTGTTCTTTAATATCTTTATCCAAATAAATATTTGTTCTTACTTTTTGAGAAGCTGTCATTTTATATCCTTTTTTTAATAGAAATTATAACATAAAGTTTGTGTTATTTATTAGATAAATTTAAAGATATATATATTTTTTGTGAGTATATCTTTTTTATATTACCTAAAAACCCTTGTCCCAAAAGGCTTTGCCACTGCTCAAATATCTAAAAGATATTTTGGCTAACTTGCAATAGATATATTTTCTCTTTTAATGGTCAAATTTAGAGGTAAAAATATTAAAAATTCAGAGACGATTTTATTGTAAAAAAAACCTATTTTTTAAAAAAATTTCTTCAGATCTTTTTTAAAAATACATCTTTTTCTCTTTTATAGGGTCGTTTTTTCTTTTAAATAAAGGGTTTGTTGGACTTAATTGCGACAATAATGGGGGAAAATGCGACAATAATGGGGGAAAATGCGACAATAATGGGGGAAAATGCGACACTTAACAAAAAATGTAGTATATAGTATAATGCGAAAAATTATTTAAGGTGTCTTAATGAATATAATAAATATTGAAGAAAATAGAAATAACATAGTTAAAAAACATAATGAACTTATAAAAGCAAAGGGTGAATTAGATGGAACAGCTCAAAAAATGTTAGCTATGCTAATTAGTATGATTAGAGTTGATGACACAGAGTTTCAAAAATATGCTTTAAAAATTGATGATTATAAAAAAGAAGTTGATACTCAAAGTAAAGATAAAGAATTTTATGTAAACAAAGCATTAGAACTTATGAGAAATCCATTTTATATTATGGAAAATGGAAAAAGAAAATTTTTTAATTGGTGTAGTGTTGTTGAACCTGATGAAATTGAAGGTTATATTATATTTCAAATTCATCAAGATTTAAAGCCTTATCTTTTAAAACTACAAGATAACTTTACTAAATATTATTTGATAAACATTATGAAATTAAAAGGCAAATATAGTCCAAGATTGTATGAACTTTTTAAGAGCAAATGGAACGAATATAAGCATTATCATAAATCAGCAAAGAGTTATACATTTGAGCTCAAAATAGACTGGTTAAAAGAGTTTTTAAGTATTAGCAAAGGGTATAAATATAATGACATTAGAAGAAGAATTATAGATAAAGCAAAAGAAGATTTTAAAGAATACACAGATATACAATTTACATACAAAGAGCAAAAAATAGGTCGTAAAGTAGATAGACTAATCATTACAGTAAAAGACAACAATCAAGGTAGCAACGACTTTATGAGAGATTTAAACTCATTTATAAAATTTATTAGAAACAAATATAAAGCAACAGGTAGCAGTTTTTTTGCCGTTCAAAAAGATGATACAAAAATATTTTACAAAATAGATGATAAAGAGCTTTTATACTCACAAGCTATGTATACAGATGGAACTGGTGATATAGTAAGCTACAACAAAGAAGAAAGCTTTAAAAATTATGAGATTATCTATAACAACTTAAAAAAATTTCCTAATCTTCAAGATTTTATTTTTACTGGTAAAGATTTATTTGAGTTATATATTGATAAGCCAAATGAGTTTTTAAAGCTATATGAAAATTAAAGGTTAAAAAATAAATAAAATGATGTTTTAGATGGTTTTGTGTGCATAGTGCAAGTGAGCCAAGATAACAAAAATGTCTTGGCAGTGGCAAAGCCTTTTAGGATAAGGGTTTTCAATGGTTACAGAAATGGTAACAACTGAATTTTGATGTTACCATTAAAAAAAGGGGAGAAAATAGGGGTAAAAATTTAAAATATAGAAATATATTTGCATTAAGTTATTGAAATAGATGATTAAAAGCTCATAAATACCCCTAAAAGTGATTTTTTTTCTTTTTTTAATTAAATATTTGAGAATGAGATCCTATTCTTACAAGAGTTAAGACATCATCTTTAATTTTATAAACTAATAATAAATCTCCACTTATATGTAATTCTCTAAATCCTTCCCAATTCCCTTTTAATGAATGATCTTTGGCTTCTGGTGGTAATGGTTCATTTGATAAAAGTTTACCAACATAAATTATAAATTTACTATATTGCT
>JALWWX010000024.1 GCA_027078675.1 Aquificales bacterium
TCTCATAACTCCGCTTACTTATGCGGGTGGAGGGAGTCGAACCCTCACGCCCTTGCGGGCACCGGATCCTGAGTCCGGCGCGTCTGCCAGTTCCGCCACACCCGCAAATAATACTTATATTTTACCTTGCATACTCTATATGTCTCGTCTCTCTTATAACCACCACCTTTATCTGTCCAGGATACTCCATCTCCTCTTCAATCCTCTGAGCTATATCCTTTGAAAGTTTATATGCCTTTTCGTCATCCACCTCTTCAGGATTAACTATAACCCTTATTTCCCTACCCGCTTGAATTGCGTAAGCATTGGCAACACCTTCAAAGGACTTAATAATCTCCTCAAGCTTCTCAAGTCTTTTAAGGTAAGCCTCCAGTGTTTCCCGTCTTGCACCAGGTCTGGCAGCAGAAAGGGCGTCCGCGGCACATACAAGGGCAACTTCGGGATACTTAACAGGTTCCTCCTCATGGTGTGCCTTTATAGCATTTAAAACAGGGTCCGGCTCTCCGTATTTCTTACACAGGTCTATTCCTATATCGGTGTGAGATCCTCCGAGCTCGTGGGAAATTGACTTGCCTATATCATGAAGCAAGCCCGCCCTTCTTGCAAGCTTTGCATCAAGCCCGAGTTCTTCCGCCATAAGTCCAGCAATGTAAGCGACCTCCTTTGAATGAAGCAACACATTTTGAGAATAGCTGGTTCTAAAGTAAAGCTTACCTATGTAGTAATAAAGCCCTGGGTTTATGTCATGAAGATCCAATTCAAAGGCTGCCTCCTCTCCCAGCTTTCTTATCTTCTCGTCCATTTCCTTCTTGACCTCTTCAACTACCTCCTCTATTCTGGCGGGATGAATTCTACCGTCTTGTATAAGTCTTTCAAGTGCTTCTTTGGCGATCTCTCTTCTAAGGGGATCAAAAGAGGATATGGTAACGATATCAGGTGTGTCATCAATTATAAGATCAACCCCCGTAAGGAGTTCAAAGGTCCTTATATTCCTTCCCTCCCTTCCTATAATCCTACCCTTAAACTCATTGCTCGGAAGCTCCACTGATGTAGTCGTATAGTTAATGGCTATTTGAGGGGCAAGCCTTTGCACCGCGGTGGTTATAATATCCTTAGCTCTAAGTTCAGCTTTTGCCTTTGCCTCCTCCTCAATCCTTTTCATTATTCTTACCGCTTCCGCTTGAGCTTCTTCTTTAACCCTGTTAAGTAGCTCCTCCTTAGCTTCCTCCTTCGTCAAAGAAGCTATCCTCTGCAGTTCAAGGATTTCTCTTTCTTTTAACTCTTCAACTTCCTTTCTTTCCCTTTCCAACTGCCTTTGAGCTTCCTCAAGCTTCCTCTCTTTCTCCTCAACGCTTTTTTCAAGATTTCTTATCTCCCTTTCCAAAGCACGCAAATCCCTTTCCCACCTGTATATTTCCTCTTCCCTTTTCTCCAGGGATTGCCACTTTCTATCAAGATTCCTTTCTCTTTCATTCAACAATCTTTCTTTCTCTTCTACCTCTTCCAATCTTTTTGATAGCTCAGCTTCTACCTCCTCTTTGTATTTGAGCTTAATTCTTTCCACATCCTCCTCTGTTAAGGAGGTTTTTGATTCCTGAGTTTTTTTACCCATGAGCAGATACGCAACACCACCTCCGATAAGGATACCTACAACAGCTGTTATTATCACAAGTGTAACAACATCCATCTTCTCTACCTCCTCCTAAATATGTGATGGGGTGTAACAACAATATCTACAGGCACGTCCCACTCATCGCGGGGAATTCTATCAAAAATTTGGAAATCAAAAGCTATACCTATCTTGAAGGCGGTTACCTTGCGGAGAAACCTATCGTAAAATCCCTTTCCAAAGCCTATTCTAAAACCTTCCTTGTCAAAGGCAAGACCAGGAACAAAAACAACATCAATACTATCTTCATCAATATACTCTCCGCAGGAAGGTTCATAAACACCGAAGGCGCCCTTTTTAAAATTGGACAGACTATTGACCCTAACAGCCCTTATTTCCTCTCCTTCAATAACAGGAAAGGCTACACACTTTCCATCCATGAGGAACGATTGTACGAGAGGCAATATATCGGGTTCACCCTTAAGGGGATAATAAAACAAGAAACACCTTCCGCTTTTAACCTTATCAATCAGATTCAGTCTATTCCTTATCTGGGAAGACAACCTAACGTATTCTTCCCTACTTAAAGCTTTTCTGCTATCTATGATAAATCTTCTTATATCTTCCTTTATCAATCCTCTTCCACCTCCTTAAAAGGAGGGGAAGGCAAGTGAGATAACCCGCCCTTGCCGTGGGTAACAGAGACCATGGAGGGCCTCCTTTTTTAAGGTGGGTACCCTCTCGGAAGCCCCCGCTCAAGCGGGAGTCTCCCGAAGCCCGGGTTCCCTAGAGGCTCCCATGTAGGCCCCAAACAAAATCCCTGCTCCCACGAACAGGGCAGGCTAACGGATTTT
>JALWWX010000025.1 GCA_027078675.1 Aquificales bacterium
TGTTTTTGTGAAGAGGGTTTTGTCTCCTGAGTCTTTGTATGAGTCTTTGAAGCCTGTTCATGCTCTATTCCAATCTCAGTTCTTCACTGAGTTCTTCTACCATAAAATTCTGGCAAGGGGGTACTTCAACCTATCAAGGGCGAGCTACCTTATAGGGGACAGGAAAATCATAGACGGTTCAATAAATCTTTTCTCCTTCGGATATCTAAGGGTAGTAAGGGTGCTTTGGAAACTCCTTGATATAAAAGCTATAGATCTTTTTATAAACTGGCTTGCAATGTTCATACTTTCTACGGGAAGAAGGGTAAGTTTCATACAGACGGGTCTTATCAACAATTACATATTCTTTTTACTGCTGGGAATAGTTCTTATTCTGGGTATAATGTTATACGGTCTCAATAAAGTCAAGGGTCAAGGATGAAAATAGAAGCAATCATATACAACATACCCTATATAAGTATATCCATGCTTATCCCCGTAATATTTTCTCTCCTCATAGCCTTTACAAAGGAGGCATACACAAAACATCTTGCACTTATAAGCGTATCCGCAAATTTCCTGCTTTCCCTTTATATGGCAATCCTCTTTGACACTTCCAATTCCCAATCCCTGTACTTTTATGAAAGCTATACCATAATAGATGAGTTAAATATATCCCTCACTCTCGGTCTTGACGGTCTTTCAATGCTCATGTTTCTCCTTACAACCCTCGTATCCCTGGTAGCTGTTGTATGGTCTTTAAGGGACAAGCAGATAAATCTGAGGCTTAAGGAATACTATATAGCCTTTCTCCTTACCGAATCCTTTCTTATAGGAGTATTTGCAAGCTGGGATCTTATCGCCTTTTATGTATTTTACGAGCTTACACTCGTTCCCATGTTCTTCGTAATAGGTATATGGGGATACAAACTCAGACTTTACTCCGCTTACAAATTTTTCATTTACATTTTTGTCTCTTCCCTATTCCTGCTGGCGGGAATAGTCTCAACCGCATCCCAGCACTACAAAAAGTTCGGGGAGTTTTCCTTCAATTACTTTGATCTCCTGAATAATGAATACTCCCTTCCCTTTGAAATATTCCTATTTTTCTTATTCTTTATAGCCTTTGCGGTAAAAACACCCATAGTTCCTTTCCATACATGGCTACCCGATGCCCACGGAGAGGCACCCACGGCGGGTTCAGTGGTTCTTGCCGCAATTCTGCTTAAAATGGGAACATACGCCCTCCTCAGATTCAATATAGGACTTTTCCCGGAAGCGTCCAAGTTCCTCTTCCCTTACCTCGCAATACTCGGAATTATAAGCATAGCGTACGCCTCATGGATGACCATAGTCCAGAAGAATATAAAAAGATTCGTTGCCTACTCCTCTGTAAGCCACATGGGTTTTGTTGTTGCTTCCATGTTTTTCCTTAACAAGATAGGTTTTAAAGCATCGGTTATAGAGATGTTTGCCCACGGACTCACCAGCGCCTCCCTGTTTATGATAGCAGGGTTCGTCTATAACAGACTTCACACTTTCAACATGGACAACCTAAAAGGTTCCGTTAAATTTATGCCCCTTTTTGCCATAATAGTGGCAATAACAGGCTTTGCATCCATGGGTCTGCCTGGAGGCTCTTCCTTCTGGGGTAAATTCTTAACTCTAATGTCCGCAAGGGAACATGGCATGGAACTTGCTATGGGTGTTCTGGTGGGCGGTTTCTTCAGTGCGGTTTATGTATTGTATATGTTAAAGACCCTGTTCCTTGATGTAAAAGAGGAGAGTGTCTTGATACACTTTAAAGACGTAAGAGGGGCAAAGCTCCTCGCCTTCATAGGTGTTATTATTCCCATATTTATGGTTGGTTTCTTGCCCTTTATATTCTTCGGTTTTTACGAAAGGTTCCTTGATTTCTTTACTTCAAATATCCTTAATAGGTAAGGGGTAAAGTTTATGGGTATAGAGAGATTGGTAGGTGCTGTTGAGATAGGCAAGCTGTCTTCAGTACTGCCAGAGCTTATTATCTTTACTTTGGCATTTATCCTTTTTGCCTTAGACCTATTCTTAAAACCTTCCCAAAAAAAGGCAATATTGCCCCCATTAACAGCGGGTGGTTACATAATAGCTCTCTTGAGCTTTCCTCTTGTTGAAACGGGTATAAATTTCGGTGGGACCTATGTTGTGGACAAACTTTCCCTCATTATAAAAGTATTTGCAATACTCATAGCCCTTACTGTACTTGCCTTCTCAAGGATATACTTCTCCGAAAGGAAATCTTTCTACGGTGAATATTACTACATAATTACCTTCACACTTCTCGGTGCAATGATACTCGCCTCATCCTATAACCTTATAGTTGTTTATGTAGCCCTTGAACTTGTATCTGTAGGCTTTTACATACTCACTGCACTGCTGAGGGGAAGCTTTATATCAAAGGAAGGTGCCTTTAAATATCTCATATTCGGCGGTATAAGTATAG
>JALWWX010000026.1 GCA_027078675.1 Aquificales bacterium
GACTTTATAGTCGCATCAACGGGTCCGTTGCCCGTTGAAGTTGCGGTCCTCTCCTCACCCTTATATTCCAATTTAACGGTTGCGGTGGGTACTATGGCATCACCGCTTTGCACCTGAAAATGTATGACCCTAACAGGCTCCTCCTCACCGGTTTTGAAAAAGTCTTCATATATAAGGGCTTCAATATCCTCGTCATAAACCTCCTTCTTTTTATCAGCAAGGGCTTTAAACTTCTCAAATATCCTGTCAAGATCCTCTTCCGTAAATCTCACACCCATTTCCTCAAGTTTTCTCCTGAGGGCATGCCTTCCCGAATGTTTGCCCAACACTATCCTGCTCATAGGAAAGCCCACATCCTCCGGATTTATAATCTCATAGGTTAGAGGATGGGAAAGGACACCGTGCTGATGTATGCCGGACTCATGGGCAAAGGCGTTGTCCCCCACTATAGCCTTATTCGGTTGCACAAAACTTCCCGTTATCCTGCACAGCAGTCTGCTCGTTTTGTAGATCTCCTTCGTATTAACATCGGTGTATAAATCCTTAAATATGTCCTTCCTCGTTTTTATAGCCATAACAACTTCTTCAAGGCTTGCATTTCCAGCCCTTTCACCTATACCGTTTATAGTACACTCTATCTGTCTCGCACCGTGAAGCACCGCAGTTAAGGAGTTTGCAGTAGCCAAACCAAGATCATCATGACAGTGAACACTCAAAATCACCTTGTCTATGTTGGGAACATTGTTCATTATGCCTTCTATAAGATCTCCGAATTCCTCGGGTATGGCATAACCTACCGTGTCCGGGATATTTATAACAGTGGCTCCCGATTTTATAGCCTCTTCAATAATTTTATATAGAAAATCTCTTTGACTTCTCGTAGCATCCTCGCAAGAAAATTCCACATCATCCGTAAAGTTTCTCGCAAAGGAAACAGCCTTCTTTGCCCTTTCAAGGACATCCTCGGGCGACATTTTAAGCTTGTACTTCATGTGTATCTCCGAAGTAGCTATGAAGGTGTGTATCCTCCTTCTTTCCGCAGGTTCAAGGGCGGAAGCGGCTATTTCTATATCCTTTTCAACCGCCCTCGCAAGCGAGCATACGGTTACATCCTTTACTTCCTCAGAGATGAGTCTTATGGCAGAGTAATCACCCTTTGAAGCGGCAGCGAATCCCGCCTCTATAATATCAACCTTCAACCTCGCAAGCTGGTGTGCCATCTGAAGTTTTTCCTCGGTTGTCATAGAAAAACCGGGAGCCTGTTCTCCATCCCTGAGGGTTGTATCAAATATATAAACCTTTTCCGCCATCCTATCCTCCATGGTTTAAATGAAAATAATTCTCACTTACAATGTGTCAAGCTATATTTCTATCTCCGCATATCTTTTCATCCCCTCTTCAAATATATCCCCTCCGTATATATCATTTGCTACTATAACGGGAAAGTCCTCAACATAAAGTCTTCTTATGGCTTCTGTTCCGAGATCCTCGTAAGCTATAAGCTCGGAAGATTTTATATGTTCTTTTAAGAGAACCGCTGTACCCCCTATTGCTGCAAAATAAACCGCTTTATACTTTTTTAAAAGTTCCCTAACCGGGGGTGTCCTGTTTCCCTTACCTATCATGCCTTTAAGACCTTTTTGAAGAAGGGGTTCCACATACTTGTCCATCCTTTTGGCGGTAGTAGGACCCGCGGAACCTATAATCTGTCCTGGCTTTGGCGGTGTGGGACCAACATAGTATATTATCTGACCCTTTATATCAAAGGGCAGATCCTCACCCCTTTCAAGAGCCTCAACCATCCTTTTGTGCGCAGCGTCCCTTGCGGTATATATATACCCCGTTATCAAAACCTTATCACCAGCCCTTAGATCCTCTATCACATCCTCCGTTAGTGGTATTGTTATTTTCTTTACTTCCATTTTTTGATATTATAAAGAAACCTTTCAAGGGAGGTATTATTATGGATAAAATGGAGAGATTTATCATAGATCTTTACGAAAAGTCAATAAGTTACGAGCCTCTGACAAAGGAGGAAGCCCTCACCCTTTTAAAGGTTGACAATGTTTATGTCCCGCTTCTGACCTACTATGCCCACAGGATAAGAAATCATTTCTTTCCCGAGAACAAAATAGAGTTCTGCTCCATTATAAATGCAAAGAGCGGGGCGTGTGAAGAGGATTGCAGTTTCTGTGCCCAATCAAAGTTTTACAAGGCGCCCATAAATGTTTATAAGCTCGTACCCAAAGAGGAAATAGTTGAAGGTGCCTACAGGGGTGTAGAGTATGGCGCCAATAGATACTGTGTTGTTGTAAGTGGTAAATCCGCAACGGATGAAGAGGTTGATAAGATTGCGGAAGCGGTTGAAGAGATAAAAAAGAAGGAAAAACTACCCATAAATGTATGCGTGTCCGGGGGTAC
>JALWWX010000027.1 GCA_027078675.1 Aquificales bacterium
CCCTCCTCGGCGAGGATAGCCGCTGTCGCTTGTGCCGTACCACCTGCACCAAGAAACAGTACCTTACGACTCTCAAACTCACCGATAGCACGGAGGAAGCCTGGCGCATCTGTATTATAACCATAAAGTGCTCCTTCTCGTTTGACAATCGTATTGACCGCACCTACCTTTTGGGCAAAGGGGTCGAGATGATCACAGGCACGATAGGCATGCTCTTTGTGCGGCACGGTGATATTGGCACCATTGAGTCCAAGCGCGAAAAATTTCTCCCTGAGCTGTGTGCCATCCTCCAAAAGATACCGTCCATAGCAAGCATCCAAACCCAGAACTCTAAAGGCAAGGTTGTGCATTAGAGGAGACTTGGAATGAGAAACGGGGTTACCAAATATAGCGAAGTGTTGCATGGACATAGGTGTACTCTTTTTGTTTTATTTTGGACAATTATAACATACAATTTTGCACAAAGGATGGTGGTTATAAAGGGAAACACTCCAAACTGTCAAACTTTGTGGAGTCCGCCAGTGGAGTTGGTGGTTTACTTATGAGGGTCAGACAAAATCACAAAATTAAACTATTAAGATAAACTTCCAGATTCGTATACCCTTCGTTGCTTAAATTCATGCCATTTCTATCGTCAGGATTATTCAGATCCAATCCATTGGCCGTTTCCCAATCGTCCGGCATTCCGTCATGGTCACTGTCCACCGGAGGCGTTCCATTGGCAATCGTTGGCCAGCCACCAAAAGAGTTATAGTCTCCAGAATAATCGGCAGGTGGCGCATCAACAAGATGTAAATCTGAAACATTGCTATGCGTTCTGATATAATCAGTAACCCTAATATCAGCCGAATCGCGTACGGGTAAATTGGCGCCAGCTTCCCCCAATACGGTATCATAGGCATCATGCACCGGCTGTGCTTCTATTGTGGGATAATTGAAAGCGTAAGGTTCCTGCATATCCTCAACTTCGCCATCGCCAGTGTCCGCTACATGCTCTATGACACGAATCGCCGTTTCAGGATAGGTGTTGTCCGGTCGGAAATAAGAATGATAGTTATCTTTATAATACCCTCCCGATCCGCCATCCCAGCCTCTGTTATATTCATAGACGCGTATAGGTCTATGTGAGAGTGTATACGATCGGATATAGTTTCCGATCCAGTTTGTACGAATATAACCTTTATACGGAGTAACATAAGAGACTTTATCACGTGTAACGATTACATTATTTACCATATCGCAATCACTGCTCTGGATCAAAGGATTACGCTTGTAATTATTAAAGATGATATTATGGTGTACGCTAATATTACGAGACCATTCAGATATCATCAGTCCACGGCTATGCTGCCAATACTTTTTGCCGTTTTGATCATAATAAGGAGCCCATGATTCATGACCTGTATCCAGTGATTTATTGAGTCCTTCGGCAATAATAGACCATTGTATTGTTAGATTATCAGAGAATGAACCTAAATCCATGGTCTCATCAGTACCCCAATAGATCGAGACATGATCCAAGATGCCGTTTCTATTGCGGCTATATCTACCCCCAGATGCAAGACTTAAAGAATCAGCATCACCACCTTCATGCGGACCTGGTCTAAAACGTATATAGCGTATAATCACATTATTGACTACCATATTAACCTCTCCACCTTTAATCTGTATTCCACCGCCCGGTGCTGTTTGTCCTGCAATGGTAATATTGTCATAGTCGTCACCTATGATATTGATGTCATTCCCCTGTAAATCTATTGTGCCACCGACTCTGAATACAATAGTACGCGGACCGGGAGTTAAACACGCTTCACGGAAACTGCCCGGACCTTCAGAATTTAAATTGGTCACTTCTATCACGGCTCCACCGCGTCCACCGCGTGCATACATTCCACCACCTTCGGCTCCAGGAAACGCTGGCATGGCTTCTTTGAAAACCGCAGTTATATTTTTATCTTCATTCATAATTAATGCTTTGGGAGACATGCTACCGTCATTTTTAAAATCACCCTCCCAGTGATCAAAATAATAACCTTCGGCCCCATTCGCAGACAATATAACGGTCTCTCCGGCACTAAAGCTTGTCATACCCGAATCCGTAGTAACCTCTCCATTTCCCGTGGTGTTAATGGTTAGTGTGTAAGTATGATCATTCTGTGACCTTGATGCCTCATTCGTATTTCCATACGCACCGATGTTTGCCCTTCCGCCATTGGGCGTTGGTTCATTTGAATAGTCCGAAGAAGGCTTCCCTTTATCAATGGCTGGACTTGTTTCTGAATCCATTTCCCATGCAGTGCCATTCCAGTGACCATATTCAGATTTGAGATGCAAATCAGGCTCCACAATAAGCGCGCTTACACTTTGAGGTTCAGTACCGTTTCCTA
>JALWWX010000028.1 GCA_027078675.1 Aquificales bacterium
CCCGAGTTTCAATTCCGACACGGTGCGATCAAAACCATAGCAAGCGCGTCGTGATTGAGGAACGGCAGGAAGAGTTTCAATTCCGACACGGTGCGATCAAAACCCGTCCTCTCTTTAATTGCCCCTCAGACTGATTTTGGTTTCAATTCCGACACGGTGCGATCAAAACCCTTTTGTTGAGAAACCCACCCGCCGGGGGCTGGAGTTTCAATTCCGACACGGTGCGATCAAAACTGAGAATGGAGAGTATAATACAAACGGATCTTAAATGTTTCAATTCCGACACGGTGCGATCAAAACCTCCGGCAAATTACGCCGGGGACAATTCAAATTTTGTTTCAATTCCGACACGGTGCGATCAAAACCGACCTGGCGCAGTCCTATATCCCGTGCCAGCCACGTTTCAATTCCGACACGGTGCGATCAAAACTAAGCTGATCTTCTCGCACTCGCGAAGAGTCGTCGGTTTCAATTCCGACACGGTGCGATCAAAACGCCCCCCAATCAATTGGTTGCCCCCGCAGCACTTTTGTTTCAATTCCGACACGGTGCGATCAAAACTCAGGAGATTGACCCGTTGGTCAAAAAGCTCTATTCGTTTCAATTCCGACACGGTGCGATCAAAACAGAACAATGGAGATC
Organism: Aquificales bacterium; assembly: GCA_027078675.1. Taxonomy (GTDB): domain Bacteria; phylum Aquificota; class Aquificia; order Aquificales; family Aquificaceae; genus WFWF01. The sequence goes on from JALWWX010000028.1 coordinate 643, forward strand.
CAAACAGGTATCAGAACATAAGTTTCAATTCCGACACGGTGCGATCAAAACAAAAGTGTTGTGCAGCAGTATGCTGCGTACAAGATGGTTTCAATTCCGACACGGTGCGATCAAAACGTGAAGGTTTCGGAAGATAGTATCAGACGTATCACGTTTCAATTCCGACACGGTGCGATCAAAACGGTATACATAGTATCTGCCCACAACGACGAACCTCGTTTCAATTCCGACACGGTGCGATCAAAACTCGGATTAGGAAAACTTTTTTCTCGGCTGGCTGGGTACGTTTCAATTCCGACACGGTGCGATCAAAACGAAGATCGCGACGCATTTGCGCAACTTCTGTTGCTACGTTTCAATTCCGACACGGTGCGATCAAAACGCTGACATCCAGCGGGAGACAGCACTCGCACTGCTGTTTCAATTCCGACACGGTGCGATCAAAACCTGGACAAGGTTCACGTTTACACGCCTGGCGTTAGTTTCAATTCCGACACGGTGCGATCAAAACCTATGTCGTCCGGCAATGGCACATTTGGGGATCAATGTTTCAATTCCGACACGGTGCGATCAAAACTTTATAAGTCCTCTGTTCACGTTTACACGCCAGGCGTGTTTCAATTCCGACACGGTGCGATCAAAACATATTAGCCAAACTGCTGTCCAATATTAGCCACTGGTTTCAATTCCGACACGGTGCGATCAAAACCGCAAATTTGGTCGTTCAGCGACCACGCCTCTGATAGTTTCAATTCCGACACGGTGCGATCAAAACCGCTCAAAATGGTAGACACGACAGAGCTTCGGAAAAGTTTCAATTCCGACACGGTGCGATCAAAACGTGGTCAGGAGGGCATAAACGATACCCTGTTTCAGTTTCAATTCCGACACGGTGCGATCAAAACAAGAAAACCCACCTGCCGGGGGCTGGACGGGTGGGCGTTTCAATTCCGACACGGTGCGATCAAAACCTATCCGCAAGGGATTCCACGTCCTGAATAAACTGCGTTTCAATTCCGACACGGTGCGATCAAAACTGGAAAGAGGGACGTGCCATCTTTGCACCTATGTTGTTTCAATTCCGACACGGTGCGATCAAAACAAAGGAGTAGAGCAATGAAAGGTGCGGCTCTTCTTTCGTTTCAATTCCGACACGGTGCGATCAAAACCGCAGCCCATCGATTGGAGCGCGTTACGTTTAAACGTTTCAATTCCGACACGGTGCGATCAAAACCATAGCAAGCGCGTCGTGATTGAGGAACGGCAGGAAGAGTTTCAATTCCGACACGGTGCGATCAAAACCCCTGGCGAGCCGCGATAACGCACCAATGAGCTCTGTTTCAATTCCGACACGGTGCGATCAAAACCTGTGTTTCCCCATAGAATCTATTGATACTGCCATGTTTCAATTCCGACACGGTGCGATCAAAACTGAGCCCCCGGTTCGCCGATGGCTACAAAAACCAGGTTTCAATTCCGACACGGTGCGATCAAAACATTCCCGCAAGCGTAAAAACTTAAATACTTTTTGCGGTTTCAATTCCGACACGGTGCGATCAAAACACCACCAGACGGGATCGGGCAAATTACCCGTTCCCCGTTTCAATTCCGACACGGTGCGATCAAAACCACGGAGCAAGAAATGAATTTCCCTAACGTGTCACAGTTTCAATTCCGACACGGTGCGATCAAAACTTGAATTCCTTGCTTGGGAAGCATATCCAGTGAGAGTTTCAATTCCGACACGGTGCGATCAAAACCCTTCTGCATCTGCATTTCAGCAGCAGCAAATGCATGTTTCAATTCCGACACGGTGCGATCAAAACTGTGGATTCGATATGGGTGGCGATGGTATGAGCTTGTTTCAATTCCGACACGGTGCGATCAAAACCCAACCGCAGGTGTTAACAAGCACCGACGGATCTTCGGTTTCAATTCCGACACGGTGCGATCAAAACGCGCACGAGGTGCTGCATTGCTACCTGCAGCATTTGTTTCAATTCCGACACGGTGCGATCAAAACGGGTTATCCCATTCGAGTTCAATTTCGAGGATAACACGTTTCAATTCCGACACGGTGCGATCAAAACCGACCAGCACCGGATTAAGCTATAATGAAGCAATGGTTTCAATTCCGACACGGTGCGATCAAAACTTGGGGCAAGATGCACGTGGTCGAATTAGGTGAGAAGTTTCAATTCCGACACGGTGCGATCAAAACACAAAAAAACTCTTAAATTCCATATCAGTTAAACAAGTTTCAATTCCGACACGGTGCGATCAAAACTGGAAGCGCCTGAAACCGTTCGGGTTATTGCCCGGTTTCAATTCCGACACGGTGCGATCAAAACCCGGGCGTAGAGAAGCGCAGCGTGTTCCGTATGCTCGTTTCAATTCCGACACGGTGCGATCAAAACAGATCCTCGCTGCTGAGATCAGGAAACCGCACCGCTGTTTCAATTCCGACACGGTGCGATCAAAACATAAACACTTCCCAGTGCCGCTCGCCATATGCGTCAGTTTCAATTCCGACACGGTGCGATCAAAACTTAGCGGAAGTCGCGGTATTCCTGGCTAAACTAGCCGTTTCAATTCCGACACGGTGCGATCAAAACGCACCCGCGTAGTCTAGAATGAGAACCCGCGACATGTTTCAATTCCGACACGGTGCGATCAAAACGTATCGATGTCGCCATCGCTATCAACAACGATAAAAGTTTCAATTCCGACACGGTGCGATCAAAACCCAAACACAAAGCCGACGACAAATCCAACCATCAGCGTTTCAATTCCGACACGGTGCGATCAAAACATTTCGTCGGCGGAAAAATCGTAACTGTGAGGAACGGTTTCAATTCCGACACGGTGCGATCAAAACTGGATTGCGGCAAGTGGTATATGTTGAACGAAACGGTTTCAATTCCGACACGGTGCGATCAAAACTGGGTCGATGTTAAGCGCGTTTACCGACAAACGTGGGTTTCAATTCCGACACGGTGCGATCAAAACGTATTATACTGGTATAAAACAGGAAGCATATGAATGTTTCAATTCCGACACGGTGCGATCAAAACCCACTCAGCTAAAAAATAAAATAGTTAAATTTGATGTTTCAATTCCGACACGGTGCGATCAAAACAGCGGTGTGTACTACCACCGCTTGACCTTCGCAGTCGTTTCAATTCCGACACGGTGCGATCAAAACTTTTGCATAAGCCAGTGCGGAACAAAATGTGCAACGTTTCAATTCCGACACGGTGCGATCAAAACAACTAAGATGGGAAAGTACAATGGAACTGTTTAAGGGTTTCAATTCCGACACGGTGCGATCAAAACTTTTTCACCACAGCCATGGGACACCTCCCTTCCCTGGTTTCAATTCCGACACGGTGCGATCAAAACGAGCACACTTTAGACCTTCTCCTCCGTTTTATAAAGTTTCAATTCCGACACGGTGCGATCAAAACTGTCGAGGACGCGTACCGCGCTGTCCTCGACTATATCGTTTCAATTCCGACACGGTGCGATCAAAACCTCGAGGTCACCATTGAGGTGATCGAGTGGGGTGAGGTTTCAATTCCGACACGGTGCGATCAAAACCGATTTCCTGATATGGTCGAAGTGGAACGGATCAAGGTTTCAATTCCGACACGGTGCGATCAAAACAAAGAAGGGACAGGAAAATGGCAAAGTTATTCCCAATGTTTCAATTCCGACACGGTGCGATCAAAACGGAGTATCTGGAGCGGTATGGCAGGCAGCTTGGGCGTTTCAATTCCGACACGGTGCGATCAAAACTTTTCACCAGCCCCTGCAACCACAGTGTTGCAGACGTTTCAATTCCGACACGGTGCGATCAAAACGGAAGCGCTCGCAAATACCAGCCGCGTGGAGATGCGTTTCAATTCCGACACGGTGCGATCAAAACCGCACGAAGGCGCATGCGCGGTGGAATATATGGAGGTTTCAATTCCGACACGGTGCGATCAAAACGACCCTGTGGAATCCGCTGCTCTGCGGCGAATTCCAGTTTCAATTCCGACACGGTGCGATCAAAACTTTGATCAATGTTCTGCTGCGTCCCCATTCGCCAGGTTTCAATTCCGACACGGTGCGATCAAAACGTATGAAATACCACCACAGTTTTGATTGCACAGTGGTTTCAATTCCGACACGGTGCGATCAAAACCTCACACACTTCGATCCGCAGCAAAATTTTTCGCCAGTTTCAATTCCGACACGGTGCGATCAAAACCAGCCAGCCAGTACCCAGCCAGCACAGCCAGCCAGTGTTTCAATTCCGACACGGTGCGATCAAAACGGATCGCACAGCGTTCCTCAATTTCCACGTAAGTAAGTTTCAATTCCGACACGGTGCGATCAAAACGCTTTTTCCAATACCGTAATCACCGTACACAAGCACGTTTCAATTCCGACACGGTGCGATCAAAACCGGGAGGCACTTTTCGCACAGTGCCCCCCAGTCAATGTTTCAATTCCGACACGGTGCGATCAAAACAGAGCAAATTCTGCGCGGCAAATTTGTGCAGCGCCGTTTCAATTCCGACACGGTGCGATCAAAACGGGCAAAACCAGCACTGGCGGTGTGGGTTCTGCTAGTTTCAATTCCGACACGGTGCGATCAAAACTTTCTCAAACTCTTCTTCAATGAGTTTTTCCAGTGGTTTCAATTCCGACACGGTGCGATCAAAACGGGAGGAGGGCATACTGCTGTATGCTCTCACTCCCGTTTCAATTCCGACACGGTGCGATCAAAACACCGCCGAAAGAATCCTTGAAGAGCTTATGGAGGAGTTTCAATTCCGACACGGTGCGATCAAAACGCCAGCCAGTTGAGAAAAAAGTTTTCCTAATCCGATGTTTCAATTCCGACACGGTGCGATCAAAACCGAAATTAAGCTGATCAACGATCTGGTCTGTAATGCGTTTCAATTCCGACACGGTGCGATCAAAACTATCAAACCAGCAGCAATCGCCAACGCAATCTGCGAGTTTCAATTCCGACACGGTGCGATCAAAACGAATGCACTTCGCAACACGATTGCTTCTGTGATTAGTTTCAATTCCGACACGGTGCGATCAAAACAAGCTGGCGTGCCGTACCGCTCGGCAATAAAGCGCGGTTTCAATTCCGACACGGTGCGATCAAAACTCGTGTGCTACCAGCATCTCCGTATACAGCACGTGGAAGTTTCAATTCCGACACGGTGCGATCAAAACGCAGCGATGAAACCACGTGCAATCATCCGTTTCCAGTTTCAATTCCGACACGGTGCGATCAAAACCCCCAGCACGCGTGGTTTTGGGTATGACAATCGTGCGTTTCAATTCCGACACGGTGCGATCAAAACAGAAGATCCGCCTCGCACGCGTAGTAGTCCCCCGCGGTTTCAATTCCGACACGGTGCGATCAAAACTGACCCGTCTCTCGTCATAGACGAGGACGGTGACGGTTTCAATTCCGACACGGTGCGATCAAAACCGTGATAGCGTAATGTTGCGCACGCGCGTGTTTCTGGTTTCAATTCCGACACGGTGCGATCAAAACTCGCGTGAGAACATTACCACACAGGGATACCCAGAGGTTTCAATTCCGACACGGTGCGATCAAAACCTGTATGAGCGCGCATACAGACACGCATCCACCACCGTTTCAATTCCGACACGGTGCGATCAAAACACCGCGACACAAAGAACATTGTGTCGCGGGCGTTCTAGTTTCAATTCCGACACGGTGCGATCAAAACTTGGTGTAGGATTCTACGTACGCGCAAACGATACTCGTTTCAATTCCGACACGGTGCGATCAAAACTAATTACCATATCCCGCGGCGCAATTCCTGCGCCGGTTTCAATTCCGACACGGTGCGATCAAAACTCAGTCAGCGATTGCTGATGCACTCAAGGGACAGTTGTTTCAATTCCGACACGGTGCGATCAAAACTAGCAACACACCCGTCACCCGCGTTCCTCACAGTTAGTTTCAATTCCGACACGGTGCGATCAAAACTAATTACCATATCCCGCGGCGCAATTCCTGCGCCGGTTTCAATTCCGACACGGTGCGATCAAAACAGAAAGCTATTTCGGACGCTTTAAAAGCGGTTTTGTTTCAATTCCGACACGGTGCGATCAAAACCAGAATGCAATAGCCGACGCTCTCAAGTCTTTATTGTTTCAATTCCGACACGGTGCGATCAAAACGATCCTGCAAGGTATATGTTTCTCGACCTGGGGACGTTTCAATTCCGACACGGTGCGATCAAAACGGTGAGGTGCTCATATGGCGCCCCGACCCAGAATATCGTTTCAATTCCGACACGGTGCGATCAAAACCTGCGGGCACGAGTATAGGGTATACGTCGTTACCAAGTTTCAATTCCGACACGGTGCGATCAAAACTCTATCCTCATCAGCCCGCGCCTCCCTGCGCCAACCGTTTCAATTCCGACACGGTGCGATCAAAACCGGGTACGGGGCACCTCCTCCCCCATTCACCATCCTGTTTCAATTCCGACACGGTGCGATCAAAACCCCTGGGTTCAACATGCGTTCCGCTGACTGAGTGACGTTTCAATTCCGACACGGTGCGATCAAAACTGTGGCGGTACTTCCGCCACCTGTTTACCGATGACGTTTCAATTCCGACACGGTGCGATCAAAACCGGAGGGTGGATAGGTACGCTCATTCGCGAGCTGCGTTTCAATTCCGACACGGTGCGATCAAAACATTCGAGCACGAGGTGCAAGCGCACCCCGTGCTCGTGTTTCAATTCCGACACGGTGCGATCAAAACCTTGCGACGTGGCTGCTCCTTGCGACGACGTTCATGTTTCAATTCCGACACGGTGCGATCAAAACAGGGATAGGGTGCTGTCAGTTTTCATCTGCAGCGGTTTCAATTCCGACACGGTGCGATCAAAACTGATATAGAAGTCAAGCTGGCGGATGCTGACGCTTGTTTCAATTCCGACACGGTGCGATCAAAACTCCAGAAACGCTGCAATCAGTCCAAGTTTGTGCAGGTTTCAATTCCGACACGGTGCGATCAAAACGTTACACTGGTCTTTTCCCATTCCCGACGTGAAGTCGGTTTCAATTCCGACACGGTGCGATCAAAACGTATATTTCGACAATGCTGTTTATTTTTACGTGATGTTTCAATTCCGACACGGTGCGATCAAAACCAAAGAGGGATATCTGGCAACCGTCACGTTTATCAAGTTTCAATTCCGACACGGTGCGATCAAAACCTCCATAGAGCTTGTGGAGTGGAACGACCGCACCGTTTCAATTCCGACACGGTGCGATCAAAACTGCGGTTATACCTTGTGCTCGAATCTGATCGTGGGCGTTTCAATTCCGACACGGTGCGATCAAAACAAGTTGCTTTCGGGGGCTTTACCTACACACAGAAAAGTTTCAATTCCGACACGGTGCGATCAAAACGTGTAGTTCTTTAGGAGCACAGCAAGCGCAGCAACTGTTTCAATTCCGACACGGTGCGATCAAAACAAGTTGCTTTCGGGGGCTTTACCTACACACAGAAAAGTTTCAATTCCGACACGGTGCGATCAAAACCGCTGCTCCTTTTTGTTGTACATTTATGTTTGCAGGTTTCAATTCCGACACGGTGCGATCAAAACGCGGACGGCACGGGATATAGGACTGCGCCAAGTTGCTGGTTTCAATTCCGACACGGTGCGATCAAAACAGGTATTGGGGCTGAAGAGCTATTGAAGCGCCTCGCGTTTCAATTCCGACACGGTGCGATCAAAACTATCTCTGAGCTGCGGGGTGCGTTCCTGCAGCTCGCGTTTCAATTCCGACACGGTGCGATCAAAACCTTTCTTGATCTAAAATTTCCCACGGCAGTGCAAATGTTTCAATTCCGACACGGTGCGATCAAAACTAAATTTGAAAACGTTGCGGGCGCACGAAACGCCCGCAAGTTTCAATTCCGACACGGTGCGATCAAAACACTACCGCCTTTTTCTTATTTCCGCATTATCCACGCCGGTTTCAATTCCGACACGGTGCGATCAAAACCCGCGTATCCTTGCTTACCGTATGTGACTATAACCTGTTTCAATTCCGACACGGTGCGATCAAAACTGGGACCACCAGACAAAGACTGGTCGTATTCAGTGTTTCAATTCCGACACGGTGCGATCAAAACATATATAGGTGAACGCTTGTTTAAGCCTGTCCGGCGTTTCAATTCCGACACGGTGCGATCAAAACATGGATTCCACGGGGAAACATAGTGCTGCTTCAGTTGTTTCAATTCCGACACGGTGCGATCAAAACTTCAAGACCAGTGCGCTCGTTGATCGGAGAAGTAGTGTTTCAATTCCGACACGGTGCGATCAAAACCGCTGATTACGATTTATCATCTTATCAAACCGAGATGTTTCAATTCCGACACGGTGCGATCAAAACCGTAGGTTGCTACGTCACCATTATCGTATTTCTCTAGTTTCAATTCCGACACGGTGCGATCAAAACACGAAGACGCCCGAGCGCTCCTCCATACCCAGCTCGTTTCAATTCCGACACGGTGCGATCAAAACAGGTAGTACCGCTCTACCTGATTAAGCTTCATTCGCGTTTCAATTCCGACACGGTGCGATCAAAACTATTGCTTCCTGCATCCGCCCCTCCATCTCTACTTCGTTTCAATTCCGACACGGTGCGATCAAAACTAAAGAGGGCTACCTGGCAACCGTTACGTTTATCAAGTTTCAATTCCGACACGGTGCGATCAAAACAGTTCATTTTGACAATGCTATTTATTTTTACGTGATGTTTCAATTCCGACACGGTGCGATCAAAACTATGCCACTGCTTATTTAACCACCCCGAAAGGACAGGTTTCAATTCCGACACGGTGCGATCAAAACCACAGTGCGGCACGGGACGCTCGACGTTTTCTGCCCGTTTCAATTCCGACACGGTGCGATCAAAACCCGCGTATCCTTGCTTACCGTATGTGACTATAACCTGTTTCAATTCCGACACGGTGCGATCAAAACGCGGATGCGAACATCCGCACTCTCGTTTCGTTCCTCGTTTCAATTCCGACACGGTGCGATCAAAACTTCTGCTAAACTCAGGATCCGATCGTGCGTCCAGATGTTTCAATTCCGACACGGTGCGATCAAAACCTGGCAGGCTCTGCATACACCGCAGCCTGCCAGTAGTTTCAATTCCGACACGGTGCGATCAAAACGTTCAACAAATAAATTGCCGCACTCGCCCGCGAGCGGTTTCAATTCCGACACGGTGCGATCAAAACAAAGCAAGCCGCCAAGAATGCCATTTCCGCACCGCGTTTCAATTCCGACACGGTGCGATCAAAACGGAGGAAGTGTTGGACATGGTACGATCCTTTATTTGGTTTCAATTCCGACACGGTGCGATCAAAACGAGCAGAGCAGCAGCTAAAGAAGTTAAGGACAGTTTGTTTCAATTCCGACACGGTGCGATCAAAACCAACATACACCTAACTGCACTCTACCGTTTTTGCTGGTTTCAATTCCGACACGGTGCGATCAAAACACATACTGGTTTCTATGGGTCAAAACCTTCGATTAGTTTCAATTCCGACACGGTGCGATCAAAACAATCATTCGACACATCCTCCACACAGCAGAGCAAGGTTTCAATTCCGACACGGTGCGATCAAAACTCCTGAAAATTGCTCTGCGATCCTTCGCAGCTCTTGTTTCAATTCCGACACGGTGCGATCAAAACTTGACCGCCTCCCTGCTGCGTTTCTTTCCCTTCCGTTTCAATTCCGACACGGTGCGATCAAAACCGCGACCGGGAGACCGGTGAGGTCCGGGAAGGCTACGTTTCAATTCCGACACGGTGCGATCAAAACCGCGAGTACCTCCTCCATATCGAGGAGGATTATGCCGTTTCAATTCCGACACGGTGCGATCAAAACAAAGCAAGCCGCCAAGAATGCCATTTCCGCACCGCGTTTCAATTCCGACACGGTGCGATCAAAACTACTTTCCGTCTTTCTGCGCATTCCTAACATCCTCCGTTTCAATTCCGACACGGTGCGATCAAAACAAAGGATGACCTCTTTCATCGCTCCCTCCATGTTTGTTTCAATTCCGACACGGTGCGATCAAAACGCGCTACAATAAGTCGCTGGCGCTTTCTATTCCAGTTGTTTCAATTCCGACACGGTGCGATCAAAACTGTTCACATTGCGTTTCCCCCCATCGTCCACCAGCGGTTTCAATTCCGACACGGTGCGATCAAAACACTAAGTCCCAAAACGCGTATCGTACCATCTGAATCGTTTCAATTCCGACACGGTGCGATCAAAACTTACGCTATCACGTGCACACAAATTCTGCGTGCACGGTTTCAATTCCGACACGGTGCGATCAAAACGGTTGCCGTTTCAATTGCATTTGCCTAAGCAGGTAAGTTTCAATTCCGACACGGTGCGATCAAAACGATGTAAATGATGCCTACGTGCAGGCGCGCTTGCGTGTTTCAATTCCGACACGGTGCGATCAAAACGGATCGGAAGGGTTTCCTTGACTGGTACTGTGATGAGTTTCAATTCCGACACGGTGCGATCAAAACGGAGGTAAGCTGTTTGGTTTTCTTTTTGCAGTTCCGGTTTCAATTCCGACACGGTGCGATCAAAACAAGCAGTTTTGCGAATACCCGGAACAGAACGTCTTAGTTTCAATTCCGACACGGTGCGATCAAAACCGAAGACAAGATCAAAGAACTCCGCTATACTTTCGAGTTTCAATTCCGACACGGTGCGATCAAAACTTATTAAACTCACCCATCGCAACTTTTACCTTTCCAGTTTCAATTCCGACACGGTGCGATCAAAACTTTATTACCTTGACGCTGGGTCGAGAGCTTATCGGCGTTTCAATTCCGACACGGTGCGATCAAAACACAGATCACCACGCTGCACCCTGTATTCACCACGTAGTTTCAATTCCGACACGGTGCGATCAAAACGATGGGTACTACCTGGCTCAGACGCCGCGGGAAGTAGTTTCAATTCCGACACGGTGCGATCAAAACGCGCGCATACCTGTATTTTACACACAATCTTAAATGTTTCAATTCCGACACGGTGCGATCAAAACAGTTGGTGCGCGGTTAAGTTTAAAAACATCTTCATTGTTTCAATTCCGACACGGTGCGATCAAAACTGAGGGAAGCAGCGAGGTAAAAAAAGAGAGGAACGGTTTCAATTCCGACACGGTGCGATCAAAACTGCGAGCTGCTGGGTATCATTCGCTCTTACATAAAGTTTCAATTCCGACACGGTGCGATCAAAACGCCTGGATCGTGGTAAGCAGCGGAAACACAAAGAAGTTTCAATTCCGACACGGTGCGATCAAAACGCGCGACACAAAGTACATTGTGTCGCGGGCGTTCTAGTTTCAATTCCGACACGGTGCGATCAAAACCGCGCTTGATACTCTTTGCCAAACTTTGCGTATCGTGTTTCAATTCCGACACGGTGCGATCAAAACAGCAGCGAGAACAAAAAAAGAGGAACGCGCGGGTGACGTTTCAATTCCGACACGGTGCGATCAAAACAGTTTTCATCCCACACGACGACGAAGGTCTCGTAAGTTTCAATTCCGACACGGTGCGATCAAAACCGGCGCAATTCCTGCACCACAACTGTGAAGAGAACACGTTTCAATTCCGACACGGTGCGATCAAAACTTGCCGACGACGAAATCGCCATTTTTTCTTCAACCGGTTTCAATTCCGACACGGTGCGATCAAAACTGCTAAGGCTATCAGGGGCATGTTAAGAGAGTCCGGTTTCAATTCCGACACGGTGCGATCAAAACAAATTAGGGTGCGCGACTGCAAAGTGTACGTTTCCGTTTCAATTCCGACACGGTGCGATCAAAACTAGTGGCAAAATATCGAGAGCTTAACGATGTCTCACGTTTCAATTCCGACACGGTGCGATCAAAACTTTGCAACTTCATGCAGTAGTGCTCCATATTCCTCGTTTCAATTCCGACACGGTGCGATCAAAACCCTTGTCCCGGTGCACATTAAAATATTTCATCATGTGTTTCAATTCCGACACGGTGCGATCAAAACCTTGGCCATCTTGACTACTTTCCGCAGTTGCACAAGTTTCAATTCCGACACGGTGCGATCAAAACTTCAGCAGCGGCGTTACAGTTATATTTGTGCAGGAGTTTCAATTCCGACACGGTGCGATCAAAACCGCAAGAAATAGAAGCAGAGTTTGTAAACATCGCTGGGTTTCAATTCCGACACGGTGCGATCAAAACCCCGCATTCCTACATACGCCAGCAGTCGCATTGATGTTTCAATTCCGACACGGTGCGATCAAAACTGAAACCTGTCACGTCCAGCTCGTCCGACGTTCCAGTTTCAATTCCGACACGGTGCGATCAAAACGGATAAGTTTAGGACAGTGGAAGGAAATACGAGATGGTTTCAATTCCGACACGGTGCGATCAAAACTTGAAAGCAGTAACAACACAAGCAGTATAATCGGCGTTTCAATTCCGACACGGTGCGATCAAAACAATCCCCCGCACTTATACTTTCTTTAAAATTCTTAAGTTTCAATTCCGACACGGTGCGATCAAAACTAATTCAATGAGAGAAGACAAAATTTTAATTTACTGGTTTCAATTCCGACACGGTGCGATCAAAACTAGGGTTGATTAAAGTTAATCAGTTGCCTGTAAATGGTTTCAATTCCGACACGGTGCGATCAAAACCCCCTCTAACTCCCTCCACCACACGTAGCACATCGTTTCAATTCCGACACGGTGCGATCAAAACCCCTTTCTTTTTGTTTTGCCTGCCCTCTCTTTTTCAGGTTTCAATTCCGACACGGTGCGATCAAAACATATTAGCCAAACTGCTGTCCAATATTAGCCACCGGTTTCAATTCCGACACGGTGCGATCAAAACTCGAGCGCATCTTGAAGGTTTTTTCGTGCCCGCATTGGTTTCAATTCCGACACGGTGCGATCAAAACGACAAGCCTTATCCGCACCACTGGGACTTGAGTCCCGTTTCAATTCCGACACGGTGCGATCAAAACTGCTGAAGAAAAGATTATCGACTTATATTGCAAAACGTTTCAATTCCGACACGGTGCGATCAAAACCAAAATCAATTTGAGTGCTGTCGTATCGCCGTCGCGTTTCAATTCCGACACGGTGCGATCAAAACGATTAGATCGCACCGGGAAATATACGTTTGGAATTTAGTTTCAATTCCGACACGGTGCGATCAAAACCAGTCTAGCTCCTGCAGAGCGCTGCTTGCATATGCTGTTTCAATTCCGACACGGTGCGATCAAAACTCAGCAGCCCGAGCCCCAGGGACATGGGAGCTGACGTTTCAATTCCGACACGGTGCGATCAAAACTGGCGGGGTAATGGTAACGCTTAGGGCGTACCGTGTGTTTCAATTCCGACACGGTGCGATCAAAACTGCAGAAGAGCGGAGGGAAAAAGAGCTGGAGAAGTGTTTCAATTCCGACACGGTGCGATCAAAACTGCAGAATTCATCGACGAGCATGGAGAGACAGTAGGTTTCAATTCCGACACGGTGCGATCAAAACTACAGAGAGTTACAGAGAGTGCAGCGCCGGCGTCGGTTTCAATTCCGACACGGTGCGATCAAAACGGGGAATTTGGAGTTGTTCCGGGGCAAAAATATTTCGTTTCAATTCCGACACGGTGCGATCAAAACGAAGCTGGCGGCTTTAGCGCCGAAGCGCTATGGGCGTTTCAATTCCGACACGGTGCGATCAAAACCACCAATCCCGACCCAATGTTTGAACGCCGATTTCTGTTTCAATTCCGACACGGTGCGATCAAAACCATCTTCTGGCGCGTGATAGGGCACAATCACGTATGTTTCAATTCCGACACGGTGCGATCAAAACATACCACTGCCGCATCGCTTCTTTATAACTTAATCGTTTCAATTCCGACACGGTGCGATCAAAACAGCGGACGAATAGGGTAACGGACTATATTATAGATGTTTCAATTCCGACACGGTGCGATCAAAACGGATATGCGGGTGAGTTCTGGAGTGATCTTGAATACGTTTCAATTCCGACACGGTGCGATCAAAACTATGATAGTATCGAAAGCTGTATGTTTAACGTGTGATGTTTCAATTCCGACACGGTGCGATCAAAACTGACTGTGGATAAAGAGTACCGTCCGCTGTTTAATGGTTTCAATTCCGACACGGTGCGATCAAAACGAAGGTGCGGGAGCTGTCGCAGCAGGTTGATGTCACCGTTTCAATTCCGACACGGTGCGATCAAAACCGTGCTCTTTGCCCGCAGGTACCGCGATCGCACGTTGTTTCAATTCCGACACGGTGCGATCAAAACGGTTCAATGCAAAAATAAAACCACCGCGCACGCGCAGTTTCAATTCCGACACGGTGCGATCAAAACTGCAACGCTGCAAGACCGCAAGCAGCCACGAGGAAAGTTTCAATTCCGACACGGTGCGATCAAAACGAAACGCTGGACACTCTGAACCAGAGTGATCCAGCGGTTTCAATTCCGACACGGTGCGATCAAAACTACCCGCACGACTCCATTCCAGTAGTCGTGCGGGTCGTTTCAATTCCGACACGGTGCGATCAAAACCACACGTCGAAGCGTGTAGATGTCAAAATCGCGCTTGTTTCAATTCCGACACGGTGCGATCAAAACTACAATTCCGTTGCCCATGCTTTAATTGACTCAACGGTTTCAATTCCGACACGGTGCGATCAAAACAAAAGAAAATTTTTCTGTGCGGGATCGGCACGGCGTGTTTCAATTCCGACACGGTGCGATCAAAACCGCAGCGGGAATGGCTGCTGCGCGATTATCCCCACGAGTTTCAATTCCGACACGGTGCGATCAAAACAAGATGTTTCGCCACTTGCAAAAATCCTACGTGCCGAGTTTCAATTCCGACACGGTGCGATCAAAACCCAAAACCCGCCTGCGCGTGCAGAAAAATAATATTGGTTTCAATTCCGACACGGTGCGATCAAAACCGTGTGCGCACACGCGAGTGCGTGCGCTGGAGTTTGGTTTCAATTCCGACACGGTGCGATCAAAACCCGCCTTGCAGAATTCTGTGAGAAAATAACCCGAACGTTTCAATTCCGACACGGTGCGATCAAAACCACGGTCTTATGGACCGTTGAGGAATGCGTAAGCTGGTTTCAATTCCGACACGGTGCGATCAAAACGTGCACGCGCACGCATGTACGTGTCTGTGTGTGCAGTTTCAATTCCGACACGGTGCGATCAAAACGGGAATGCGAGGGTTACCATCGCATTCCCATAATAGGTTTCAATTCCGACACGGTGCGATCAAAACGCGGGCGTTTCGTGCGCCCGCAACGTTTTTAAGTTTAGTTTCAATTCCGACACGGTGCGATCAAAACATTACGAAGTATTTGTAGTGCTACCAACGCCAAGCGGTTTCAATTCCGACACGGTGCGATCAAAACCTTTAACAATGTAGCAAAAGCAGGGCGATTATTCATGTTTCAATTCCGACACGGTGCGATCAAAACTCCCGTCGCTTTTCCTCGCGTGCAAACCTGATCACTTGTTTCAATTCCGACACGGTGCGATCAAAACCACAGCCGCAGCTCTAGTGCAAGATGAAAGAGCCGCGTTTCAATTCCGACACGGTGCGATCAAAACGAAACCTTCACCTTCAGTTCTGGAAAAGCGTTTGCAAGTTTCAATTCCGACACGGTGCGATCAAAACCTTGATTATCAAGTTTGACCCGTCTCTCGTCATAGAGTTTCAATTCCGACACGGTGCGATCAAAACGAACTGCGACGGCGAATGGGTACGATATGATCTTCCCGTTTCAATTCCGACACGGTGCGATCAAAACACACTCTTGTATTGAACTACGATCCAGCGCTGAACTGTTTCAATTCCGACACGGTGCGATCAAAACCGCGGCGTGTGGTTCTTGTTTTCTCGCACTCCACCGTTTCAATTCCGACACGGTGCGATCAAAACTGAAGAAAAGACTTTCGACTTATATCGCTGAATTATGTTTCAATTCCGACACGGTGCGATCAAAACCGATCACAGAAGAGCAAGCAGAGCAACTGCTAAAGCGTTTCAATTCCGACACGGTGCGATCAAAACGCATGCACGCTGGCACACGCACGCATTTTCCACACCGTTTCAATTCCGACACGGTGCGATCAAAACCGTAGCACGCTACGTCACCATTATCATACTTTTCTAGTTTCAATTCCGACACGGTGCGATCAAAACCGGCGATCAGATCGCGGAAGCGTTGGGACTTACCGTTTCAATTCCGACACGGTGCGATCAAAACCGGGTGCAATCACCCGCACCTGCCGCACCGCATCTGTTTCAATTCCGACACGGTGCGATCAAAACATTACGTGGATGGAGACAGAGGATGCGACGGGCAATGTTTCAATTCCGACACGGTGCGATCAAAACCCAGCGGTGGACGCGACTTGCTTCTATCCAACGCAAGTTTCAATTCCGACACGGTGCGATCAAAACCGGAATAAATTCCCCAGTATGATGGCATACTGGGGGGTTTCAATTCCGACACGGTGCGATCAAAACCACTGTTACCTGCGGACGAGTTTGCCTGCGAACCGAGTTTCAATTCCGACACGGTGCGATCAAAACAGCATAGTCTACGTGCGTATTTATATAGTCCAGCAGTTTCAATTCCGACACGGTGCGATCAAAACAGGGTGGGGGTACGCAACAAGGTGGAGGAACTCAACAGTTTCAATTCCGACACGGTGCGATCAAAACCTCGCTCATTTCGTATCCTACAAGCTACCACGCAGCGTTTCAATTCCGACACGGTGCGATCAAAACGTGTTGTTTACTATAGCGGTACGGGAATTGTATAGGTTTCAATTCCGACACGGTGCGATCAAAACCAAAGAGGGATATCTGGCAACCATCACGTTTATCGAGTTTCAATTCCGACACGGTGCGATCAAAACTCCGTTTTCGGGCATTGGCAGCCCTACTTCGTATGCCGTTTCAATTCCGACACGGTGCGATCAAAACTTCAGCAGGTTCGGCACAAGCTGATTCCTTTGCACGTTTCAATTCCGACACGGTGCGATCAAAACGTGGTGGATGGCGGCGGACAAGGACTACCGTCCGCTGTTTCAATTCCGACACGGTGCGATCAAAACCCAAGCAGCAAAAAAAAACAAAAAGGGCACGCACAAGTTTCAATTCCGACACGGTGCGATCAAAACTCCCTGATGAGATCAGGAAACTGCACCACATACACGTTTCAATTCCGACACGGTGCGATCAAAACCATACAGGGGGCGCGGATCAGCATAGCGCGCCGCAGTTTCAATTCCGACACGGTGCGATCAAAACTTGTCCGCGTGCGCAAAATGATTTTCACGATTATTTCGTTTCAATTCCGACACGGTGCGATCAAAACGTCGTCTCTCGTAGAACGCCCGCGACACAATGCCCTGTTTCAATTCCGACACGGTGCGATCAAAACTGGAAATAACGAGACCGAGAAGAGGGGTAAATAAGTTTCAATTCCGACACGGTGCGATCAAAACGTAGTAAGACTTGACTCGCCGCCTAAGAATTCCGATGTTTCAATTCCGACACGGTGCGATCAAAACTAGGTTTCTAGGAGCGACATCATCCCTGATGAGATCGTTTCAATTCCGACACGGTGCGATCAAAACATAAGACCTGCACGGCTGAATTTAAGCAGGGACAACGTTTCAATTCCGACACGGTGCGATCAAAACAATATAGGTTTATTGTATACATAGATTATTTTAGACGTTTCAATTCCGACACGGTGCGATCAAAACGGTATTGCCGGCTTCGGCAGACTGCAACGGAAGTAGTTTCAATTCCGACACGGTGCGATCAAAACACATATCTGCTTCAAAAGCGTAATAGCTGTGCTGCCGTTTCAATTCCGACACGGTGCGATCAAAACGCGCCATGAAGGCGCCGGGCAAAAAACTTCTATAGGTTTCAATTCCGACACGGTGCGATCAAAACATGACTAAGCACTTGCCGTCGAAGATCGTGTTCTTGGTTTCAATTCCGACACGGTGCGATCAAAACATAGCTGACGAGCTTACCGATGTTATAGAGTCCTTCGTTTCAATTCCGACACGGTGCGATCAAAACGCGAATGACACTGCGGCTCTAGCGAAGTCGATTAGTTTCAATTCCGACACGGTGCGATCAAAACGTAGAAGCAGCGCTAGAAAATGGAGAACTTCCTAATCGTTTCAATTCCGACACGGTGCGATCAAAACCCTCGAGGACGAGGAACACACGATGGAACTCTTCGGTTTCAATTCCGACACGGTGCGATCAAAACTCATGGCGGTGTCAAAGCGGGCACAAAGTTAAAGTCGTTTCAATTCCGACACGGTGCGATCAAAACAGGTTACAAATATAGCGATTTTTGCAGGAATAGCCAAAATTTGAATGGATTTCTTGAGAAAAAAGTCGTCGAGCTTCAGTGATGCAAATTCACCGGGAGGTCGACGACTTGCGATTTTTGAAAATTTTCGGCGGATTTTGGAGATTCTGGAGTGGATCGGGAGGCAACCGGGGAAAAGAAGAGCAAAGTGTCGGCGGGGTCGACGACTATAGTGTTTTGGTGTGCGATGTCGGAGTTTCTGCTTTCTTCCGGTGCCGTGGGCGAAATCTGGAGTGGTGAGAGCCTGAGAAGCTTCTCAAATGATCATTAAGAATGCTGGTAGTGGTCGAAAAGTCGTTTTCCATCGATGCCCGCAGGATGCGGAGTGAGTTTGGAAAAGCAGGAAATGGTCAGTTGTTTGCGTAAATCAATTTTCAAAACTTCTTCGTGGAGTGCGTTTGAAAAAGCAGGAAATAGCCAGGGTTCGATGCCTTTTACACGCTGGAAATGTTTGAGTGAATCCCGGAGCATAATGGGGAGAGGTATAAGGTGCGTTTTTTGTGGAAATGTAGAAATCGATAGGTACACGGCTGTTTCGGTAAGTTCAGCCAGTTGTCTCCTGGCGTTTTGCTTCTTATGCGATTGCTGGATTCTTTTTGCCGGGCGATGGCTGACAGGCTGGATCGTGGGTTTTGCTTCTTATGTGATTGCCAGATTCTGTGTTCCCTCAACACGGGAGGAGATTTCACAAATGGACACTTTATCAACGACTGCTGGGTTACGTATTGACCAGGGTAGATAGGCACCAAAAGCTGTTGCGGATTGTGGAAGCAGCCGTGGCAATTACGCTCAGAATCTGAAATAAAAGTGTTTGTTCAATTAGGTTTTGATATGAAGCGATGGCAGAGAAGATCGGAAAGCAGACAAAAGCACAGGCTTCGGAAGAGAAACTTCCGGACGATGCCGAGCAGCTTCTGGCTGCTATCTTAGGCGTCTCTCTGGAAGAGGGCGCAGATAACGAGCAAACGTCTGGCAAAGCTCCAGAAGTGCAGCAAGAGCAATCGATTCACCGTACAGTAGGAGATTCGGACGAAGCGCAAAGAGAGTGGCAAGAAGAGCACCGGCAGCAGGGAGATGTTGAGGAAGTGCCGGAAATGGAAAGAGTATCTCAGGGGAGCACAAAGGTTTCCGGTAGGAGAAAGAAAACGGTATGTAAGTTGGATCGGACGGGTGGTTTGGTGGATACTAAGGATGATGGAAGAGTGACAAAATCGGATAAAGACTCAGGTGAGGCAGATATTTTGATGGGTGCTACCGAGAGCGATTCGGCGATGGTTCTCTCGCCCAGTTGGTCGATTGAATTGGCGCCACACATCACTGGAACGATGGTGAATTACTACTTTGTATGCCAGCGCAAGCTCTGGTTTTTTACTCATCATCTGGAATGCGAGCACGATTCCGATCTGGTTCGAATGGGGAAATTGCTTCATCAGTACAGTTATATGCGAGAAGAAAAAGAGATTGACATTGACCAGCGAATTGTTTTAGACTGGTACGACCGGGAGCGGAACGTTGTTTGCGAAGTCAAATCCAGTGATCATCAGGAGGAAGCGCATCGATGGCAGGTGTTGTTTTACCTGTGGTATCTTAAGAGCAAGGGGATACAGGTGGCGCGGAGTGAGAAGGAGCTTCAGCAGCGTCCTCATCAGCGGGGTACTTTTGGAGAATTGCGATATCCAAAGCAGAAGCAGCGGAGTGTAGTGGTGCTGACGCCGGAATTAGAGCAGAAATTAGAAACAGAAATTTTACCAAAGATTTTTGCGATAGCGCATAGTGAAACGGTTCCGAAGCGAGAACGCAAAGCTATTTGTTCTCCCTGCGCTTATTACGAGCTGTGTTTTGTTGAAGAACCGACGGATAAAGCGGAGGAGTAGTCGATGAAGCGACCGTATTACATCTTGTCGTCCGGCAAATTAGTCCGGCGGCAGAACACCCTGGTGTTTTTCCCTTTTGGCGAGCCATCGCCTGTTACAGAAGGTATCGAGGAAGATGTGTTGTTTTTGTATCCCAGTGATGCAGATCCGCACACGTACGACACGAAGCAGAAGCGCACGATGCCAATTGATGGGATCGATTCTATCTGGATTTTCGGTGAGATGAGCACGACTACAAAATTTTTTGATTTTGTATCGCAACGTCGAATTCCTGTGCATTTTTTTAACTACTATGGGCATTACACAGGCAGTTTTTATCCGCGGGAGTATCTCAATAGCGGATTTTTGCTGGTTCGGCAGGTGGAACATTACAGGAGTAAAGTAAAGCGGCTGTTTTTAGCACGATCATTTGTAGAAGGTGCGGCGCATACGATGCTCAAGAATTTGCGGTATTATCACAACCGGGGCATTGATATTGGAAGGCAGATTGAAGAAATTGAAAAGCTGCAGCAGCTTATCGCCGGATGCGACAGTGTGGATGAATTACGCGGGATTGAAGGCAATGTTCGCATTACGTATTACGATGCTTTCCCCCGAATTTTGCGCGATGCCTTGCCCTTTGAGGGGCGCTCAAAAAAGCCACCACTGAACGCTTTAAATGCGTTGATTTCTTTTTGCAACAGTTTGGTTTACACAGCGTGCCTAGGAGAAATTTATCATACCCAGTTGTCGCCGCTCATTGCCTACTTGCACGAGCCGGGGGAGCGACGTTTTTCCCTGGCACTGGATATTGCAGAGATCTTTAAACCGTTGATTGCTGATCGGCTGATTTTTTCGATGGTTAATCAGAAGATGATTCGGTTGGAGCATTTCGACTCGACGCTGGAGTTCTGCTATTTGCGGGATAAAGGACGGCGAATTGTGTTAAAGCAGTTTGAGGAGAAAATGCAAAGCACCTTTAAGCATCGAGGACTCAATCGGCACGTTTCCTATCGTCGATTGATCCGGCTGGAGTGCTATAAGTTAGTCCGACATCTGATCGGTGATACTGTGTATAAGCCCTTTAAGGCGTGGTGGTAACAATAAACGGAGGATCGCAATGTATTGCATTGTTGTGTACGACGTTGCCGTTGAACGGGTAACGAAGATAATGAAGCTGATGCGGGAGTATCTGCATCACGTGCAGAATTCGGTGTTCGAGGGGGAACTAACCCCGGCGCAGTTACAGGAGTTGAAGTATCGGGCGCAGGCGATAATGAATCGGGAAGAGGATTCTTTGATCATCTATCGCCTTCGGAATCAAAAGTGGCTTCAACGGGAAATCGTCGGCATTGAAAAGCGGTCGACGTCGCAGTTTATTTAGGGGAATAGCAACGTTGTGCGACCCCCTATTTCCCCTGGAAATGTGAATTGAACGGGAATGGAGTACGTTGAGACAGATAATAATCCTTTTTGAAGGCATCGAAGCAGAGACTAAAAAAAATAGAAAAAGGAGGCAATTGGTAATCACCTCCTTATGGTAAGCGTTGCGTTATTAAGAATGTCAGCAGCGGATTTCTTCCTTCGCAGAGAGATCATTACCGGGTTGCACCGAAAAATCGAGCTTTGATGTGAATGCTTTCACCGACGCGTTTACCGATGATTCCCCGACGTCCTTTAATGTTGAAATCTTTGAGGGAGACGTCGAATTCTCCTTCGATCAGCACCAGGTCGCCGCTGGTTCGCTTCCGGGTTTCGGGGGATTCTTTGAGATAGGTCATTTTGAACGGGATTTTCATCTCTTTGGTGACGCCGTGGAGAGAGAAATCGCCAACCGCATAACCTTGAAAAACGACTTTTTGTGATGTTTGTTCTACAATTTTGATCTGTTCCAGCTTGCGAAGGTGAAAATCGATAGTAGGATACTTTTCTGCATCGAGCCATTCGTCGCTATACAAGTGTCGATTGCGTTTTTTGATCCCGGTTTCCATACTGCGGACTTCCACGCGAATGTGTCCGGTAGTTTTTTCCAGATGATCTGCATTGAGCTGTATGGTGCCGGAAATGCCAGTTGCCGTTCCGTGGATGTCTTCCAGCGGTGCTGTGCTGATAAATTCAATCAGATTCTGCCCGGCATCATTGGTAAGAACGATTTTCTTTATTCCCGTAATTCCATTCCCCAAAGCTGTTTGTGCCTGCGTGGATAGCGGCAGCAATAGGACGATTGCTACAATGCTCATTACCCAGAGTTTTTTCATTGTGATGCTCCTGCGTTTTGTGAAACATTCCGTGATTTTCTTTCTATGATCCAGAGAATCAGTCCGACGCCGAGGAAGAGACCCGTTAGTGGTAAGGCTCCGATCCATTCCAGTCCTGTTGTGCCAGATGGCAGCAGGCCGAGGGTAAAATCATCAACCCATTTCTGAACTTTTGTGCCGAACAGTGGATCGACTTCTTCGATCAGCCGTTTTGATTTGGTAAAGATTTCTGCTCCATCAACCAGCCACCATATCAGTGGCAGCGGAGCAAGGCTCAGGCTGATCATTCGCAAAATTCGGATCATAAGAGATTCCTCCGATTTTTTTAATAGAACACGTGCAATTGTATTGCGTATCGGGTCGAACGGTAGCGGTCGGTATCAAGCAAACGATATTCGGGGCGAAGTTGGATGTAAGGAAACAGGAAAATATGAGCGCCGACAACCGTTTGTTGGGCATAGCTTTTCGCTGGCGTTTCGCTGGTCGTGATGGTAGTTCCACCGGTTTCGGCACGGCAATAAAGAGCAAACCACTCGGTCGTTTCCCACAGGAGTTCTGCGGAGAGAGCGCTGGTGGAGCGAAGACCCAGTTTTTGCGAATGGGCATATTCAATCCAGAAGGAAAGCAGATCTTCAATGCCAAATCCGGCAAAGACATTGTATAGAGCAAAGTCATTTTGGGTGTAAATTGAGCTCCCGATGTAACTGGTGAGTCCGTACGAACGCAGGTGTTTCCACAGAATAACTTTCCCCAGCAGGCTAATATCGTTGGAGTCGACAAGGGAAATAGGAGACCCTGCTTCATCCTGCAATTGATGAGCCGCTAAGTTTTTCGAGGAAAAAGCTCCGACAGCGACCGTAAGCCATTTGATCGATTCATAAGTAATCTGCACACCCCATTCAGCATAAGCTGGAGGAATGAGGGATTGAGGGATTGTCGTTGGAACCTGTGAAATCAGCAGGGTATGATCGTCGTATCGCATACCGATGGCAGGTCGGAAAAATCCGAGGCGGAATTGCGGATATTTGATGGTAGGCTGGATCAGAATGGAAGCGTGCCAGGCTTGCTGTCCGGCGTACCGTTGGGGACCCAGGTTGTATTCCCCTTCCAGTGTCAACCAGTCTGTGGGATTCAATGCAGCATAGAGAGCAGCCTGCATGGGAAAGGTTCGACGCTGCGCATCTGGATTGTTGTGTTTCCGTGCCGATTGCAGCCGGAAGTCGAACCCAATGGTTAACAGCCCATCGAAAGGGGAGTTGGTTTCATTAATAACATCAAAGATTTTTGCCAGTCCAACCATCTCGGGACTGAGAAGCCCAACGTCGCTGTAGGCATACCATCCCAGTTCGTTCCGGAGCCCTCCTCCCTGCGATTGGACGTGACAATTGATACACCGATTCCCCGTGAGGAGGAAAAATTGCGGCAGTGCATACAATGGGAGAGCAAAACAGCATCCCAGAAATACTATCAGCCATTGTTGCATAGTAGGATCCATATTTGTCCAACCAGCACTTGGTCGTGGAACAGCAATGACAAAAGAAACCAGAGGACGTTACAGGCGGGGAACAAATTGAAGAGGAAAAAAATTCAGTGTCAGCCTGAAGACAATAGAACGTAGTGGAAGCACGGTGAAGTAAAATTGTAGGTAAAATTATGGTGGCAGATACAAACAGGGCAAAAGATCTTTGCTTTGCGGCTCAGATCAGAAAGTTAGGGACTGTAACAAGTGTTATTAGGCTGTTCGTTCAAGAGGAAGTTGTGCAACAAAGGTAAAGAGGACGGAAGGGAGATGAAGCGAGTTTTTCTTTTGTTGCTGAGCGTACTGGTTTTGCTGGGGCTATTCGCGTGTGAAGAAGAAGGGACACCTGTGGATCCTTTTGAGGGGAGACCTGTGGATACAGCGCAGGTGTGTTTTGTACAGCAGGTGCTTCCTATTTTCCTTACCAAGTGTGCTTTTAGCGGTTGCCACGATAGTCAGACAAAGGCAGATGGGTATGATCTGAGTTCGTACGATGCGATTATGCGGAAGGGAATCCGACCTGGGGATCCGATGCGTAGTGAAGTTTATACGTCGTTGATTACGAAGGGGGAAGACCGAATGCCGCCAGCACCTTATCCACCGTTGCCAGATGATGAGATTCTGGTAATTCGCAATTGGATTTTACAGGGAGCGCAGAATACGGATTGCAGTGGCGGAGTCTGCGATACACTCAATATGTCGTATGCCAACGATATCGAGCCGATATTGCGTTCCTATTGCATTGGCTGTCGTTCCGGGACATCGCCATCGGGAGGGATTTTGCTGGACAATTACCAGTCGGTGAAGACCATCGCTTTGTCGGGTCGGCTCTACGGGGCGGTTGCCCATCTTCCCGGCTATAAGGCAATGCCGCCTGGGGGGAGCTCTCTGGATAGTTGTGCCATTGCAAAGATTGGAGCATGGATGCAGCAGGGATGCCCGCCAGTAGCGGGGAAGGAGGAAGAAGTACATTGATGGGTATACGGTGAGCGTCGTGCTGGGAGCGTCGGCTTCAGTCGGTAATCACTGGAAATGTCTAACTGGGAGCGCCGGCTTTTGTCAGCAAAGGGATTCTTTTCTCTGAAAGAAAGTAAGGGTCAAAGGGATCCCTGCTGAAGCGTGTGCTCCCAGGTGGGCAACCAGCCGGATCGCCCCTACGGGGATAAGGTATTCCCTCTCCCTCCGGGAGAGAGTAAGGTAATGTACACTGAAGCATGCACTCCCGGCAGCTGGGAAATCTTGCACAGAGCACTCATCAGCTTTCGCTGGTAAAAATGCACCCTGAAGCGTACACTTCCAGCACCTGGGGATGCCACTTCACTTAGTGTAGTTTTTCAGTTTTGCTGGAAGTAACACTCCGCAGGGCTTTTGTCACTTATTGGAGTTGTACAACGCGATAAACCGTTTGCCCTTCGGCATTCTTCGCTTTGATAACAGCAGCGTTCGGTGTCATTAGCAGTTGAGGATTGAGCTGTGAGTAACTATAAGCTTCCTGAAGCACTTTGCCTTGCAGTGCGCCCATCTGCTCAATGCGGACAGCCTGTCCCTGAATTTCAACTGTTCGTGCCTGAGCCAGTCCAAGGGTAATGAGATTGACAAAGAAGTCTGCAATGGTATTTTTGAGGACGATCGTGATATTGATAATGGCATCAGCGTCGATTTTTTCAAATTC
>JALWWX010000029.1 GCA_027078675.1 Aquificales bacterium
CGGTGCGGTATCCGTAAGAAACTACAGGGAGGAAGGTTATGTACCCGAAGCCCTGTTTAATTATCTTGCAACCCTCGGATGGAACCCTTCTGAGGAAAGGGAGATATTCACCAAGGAAGAGCTTATAGGAATGTTTAACATAGACGATATAAGCAAGGCGCCCGCCGTGTTTAACAGGGAAAAATTGAAATGGATGAGCGGTGTATATATAAGGGAGGTTTTGGATACTGATACACTCTACAGATATGCCCTTCCCTTCATAAGGAATGCGGGATTTGATCTTACCGATGAGGATTATGTTAAGAAGGTCCTTGAAAAGACAAGGGACTCCTTTGAAACTTTTACGGAGATGACGGAAAGGTTAAAGCCCCTTCTTAAGAGGGAAATAGACATGTCAGAGGAGGCGTTAAACCTTCTTCGCACGGAAGAAAGCAGGATGGTTATAGAAACATTTATTGATAGGATGAAAGAAGGTATAAACAGTCAGGAAGTAAAGAGGATAGCGAAGGAAATTCAAAAAGAAAAGGGTATAAAGCCAAAAATTATATGGCAAACCTTAAGGGCTTGCATTACTGGTGAGCTTGAGGGTGTTGGGGTTGACATCATAGCGGACCTTTTACCACCGGAAATATGGAAGGAAAGGCTTCAGAAGGGACTGCTGTATGTATCTTCATCAAAATAAAATAAACCGCAGATATCGGATTTAGCGGTAATACCTTTATACCCGTTAAGTATTAAGGAAAATTCTATTGTGTAGGGATACTTCTTCAAGTTTCTTATAATCCTTCTCGTTCTTTTATTGTCCGATGCATCCTCTTCCTTTACACCTTCCGAATTCAGTATAACCAACATGAATTCCCTGAGATTACCGCGTATGTCAAGAGGAAAGTGAACGGGTTTAATAAGGAATGCGATGGGATCTTCCCCAAGGGCTACCAAAATATTTTTAACCTCTTTTCTGTATTTTGCACACAACAGGCTGAATATATTTGCTGTTGTTTGAAATGCACCTACAACCTTGTCCGAATTATCAAGATAACTCAAACTGCCTTTAATAGCGTAATAGTTAACAATTGATGTATGTAAATAAGTCCTTATAGAGGGATAGAAATATTCGTCATAATCAGTAATGCCTGATACAAAAGCACGCCTTGATAAAAGACCCCTTTTCAACTGATTCAGCAACTCACCCTTTGCCCTTTCTTTACTGAAAGCTTTCGGATCTGTTATATAGACAATAAGGTGCGGTGTTTCAATAACAACCTTTTTTATATCCATACCACAACTTTTTGCAAAGGTATAAGCCTCTTCAAGTGTGTTAAGCCCTTTAAAAACAACAACCGCATCTATTTTCAGAAGTGTAAGGAAAATGACTATACATATAACAAGAAGTGTTATGAAAAGGTTTTTCAATTTAATTTCTTATGGAGCGGGCGACGGGACTCGAACCCGCGACCTGCTGCATGGCAAGCAGCCGCTCCACCACTGAGCTACGCCCGCTTATAATATATGTTAAATTATATCACAAGCATATCAAGTTGCATTAAGGAGCAATAGGATTTATCATGTTAAATAAAGGCGACGTGGCCGAGCGGTTAGGCGAGGGACTGCAAATCCCTTCTACGGCGGTTCGAATCCGCCCGTCGCCTTAATAAAAAGCATGAGATTGGAAGGATTGCTATCCGACGATCAGCTTCTTGATGTTATAAAGAACATTTGTGATGGGGATGAGTGGATATACGAGGATTTGGAGGAAAAGAAGGAAGAGCTTTTAAGGGGGGTTGAATTGAAAGAGAGACTAAAGCATATTTACGAATCCATAAAGAGTTGGAAGGAAAAATTTGGAACATTATCAAAGCATACCGTATTCGTTTTCGTTGACAGTGTCAGTGATCCTTCCGCCCTTAAGATATATGATACGAGATCACTCGGTTGTGGTACATCCCTTACACCGCCCCGTTGGAAAATATATAAGAGGGAATTGAAGGGTAAGTTGTGAGAATAAAGGTACCTGCTTCCACCAGCAACATAGGTCCAGGATTTGATACGCTCGGTCTTGCGGTTTCTCTCTACAACATATTTGAGGTAGAAAGGTCTGACAGATTTGAGATAGAGATACAGGGTTATAACGGTTCAATGACTGATCCCGACAGAAATCTATTTATAAGGTCATATAATAGGGTGTTTCAGCTTTTTGGAGAGGGTGTTACACCTATCAAGTTGATACAGAGGAACAATATACCCGTTGCAAGGGGATTGGGATCCTCCGCAACTGCCATAGCGGGTGGTATTGAAACAGCCTGCAGAATGTTAAAAAGGTACCTTACCGTTGAAGAAAAGCTTAAGATAGCCTTTGAGTTTGAACCCCATCCTGATAATCTACTGCCCGCCTTCCTGGGTGGCTTTGTTGTTGCATGCATGGACGGAGATGTATTGTATTACGAAAAATTACCCTTTCCCGATGATATAAAAATTGTCTTTATAGTACCGGATATAAAGGTATCCACAGAAGAGGCGAGGGCTATCTTACCCGATAGGGTGAGTTTCAGGGATGCGGTATCAAACATTCAGAGGGTTTCCCTTCTTATATCTTCCCTCATTAATAAAGATTTTTCAAAGCTGAGAAAAGCTGTAAGTGATAACCTTCATGAGCCTTACCGTTCAAGGTTTATACCCTACTACGATGAGTTGAAGGATGTATGTTACAGAAACGGTGCGGAGGCTGTTTTTATAAGCGGATCCGGACCTACCGTAGGTATCTTCACGCTTGCAGGTGAGGAAAGAATAGGTAGAAGCGGAGTTGAATTCCTGAGAGGTAAAGGTATAAGGGCTGATTATTTAATTACATCCGTTGATGAAAGAGGTATCCTTGCGGAAGTTTGATATATTTGTAAGCTTTTTTAACATTACATCCGAGTTTTCTCAATTGTTCAACATCCTTTATAGTTCTGTATTTTCTGTACTCAATTATCTTTCTGGCTGTTACAGGACCTATACCAGGTACCCTTATGAGGGTTTCAAAGTCCGCACTGTTTACATCAATGGGGAACAGATCCATATTTTTTTCAGCCCACAGTTCTTTGGGATCCCTGTCAAGGGGTAAGAAACCGTTTATGAAGGTAAATTCCTTCGGTGAGAAGCCGTATCTCTTAATAAGGAAATCCGCTTGATATAATCTGTACTCCCTTTCCTTAGGTGTTGGTGGTTTGTTTTCCATAGGGGTATCTTTGACAGGAAAGAAGGCACTGTAGTATACCCTTTTTACCTTGTATTTCTTATAAAGATAATGGGCGGATCTTAGGAGTTCTTCATCCGTTTCATCAGACGTTCCCACCATTATCTGGGTTATTTGGTCCTTCCTTTTGTAATTTTCAAGAAGTTTACTTATCTTTTCTATTTTTAAGAGCATGTCATTTAAAATACTCTTACCCTTCGCGATGGCTTTAAGTCTCTTTTCATTGGGTGCTTCAAGGTTGACGGATACCCTGTCCGACCACTTGACCGCTTCCTCTACGGTTTGAAGAGAAACCCCGGGCATTATCTTTGTATGTATGTACCCCCTGTATCCGTATTTTTTTCTCAAGATTATAACCGTGTCTATCATTTTCTCGGAGACAAATTCAGGATGTTTATATACACCCGATGACAGAAAAAGACCCTTAACTATACCTCTCTCATACATCTTCATAAATACATCCGCAAGCTCTTCCGGTGATATAAATACCCTTTCCGTCTTTTCCCTGTCCCTTCTAAACATACAGTAAAGACAGTTCTTATCACAGTATGAGGTTTGAAGTATCTTAAGAACCTTCATTTTACCTTTTGGAGTACATACATCCCTCACACATTCCATGAAGGAAGAAGGAATATCCGTATTTTCCATATCAAAGAGGGCATATTTGCTGAGTATCTTTATTTTTTCAATCTTATCCATTAATTAGAATGTTAATACCTTATCACACTCCTTGACAAGGTTGTAAAGATCCTGGAGACTTGAAACTGGACACAGCTCATTACCTTCTTTATCCCTTAATTTTAAACATGTACCGCAGGCGTAAACTTTCCCTCCGTTTTCTACAAACATATCCATCTGTTTTTTTATATCAAACTTTTCATTCCCTATATCTTCCCACTCAACCCCCTTACCCATAAGGAAGATACTTACTTCATCACCTTCCTTAAGTGAAAAATTACAGAATCTTAAAGCGTTCCATACAGTTTCCGCATCGTTTGAATATAAAACCACAGCTATTTTCATAATATCTTCCCCTTTCTCAGAAAAATTTTGGCAAGTCCAACAAATCCTATTAGCGATAGCAATATAACCAATTCTTCCGTATGTAAGAAACCAACATGCGTGTGGGGAAAGGGTTTAATGTGTGCAAATGAAGGGTTAAAGGCGGTAAACGATATAAAGAAATGTTTCCTCATTTCCCAATAAATTTTGGCACCCCCAGCGGGATTCGAACCCGCGTTTCCGGCGTGAAAGGCCGGCGTCCTAGGCCAGGCTAGACGATGGGGGCTGCCACCCGACGGTTAATTATTATATACCTTGTTCTCCAGGATGTCAAAATGTTTTAGGCTTTCATAAACCTCTTTAAAGGCAATACCAAAATAACAAACATAAAAATCAAGGTGGTCTTAGGCATTAAAGTATTACAGTAACACTTTTTAGCACTGTATTGATACTACATTTTCAAGGGTGTACCACTTACTTTAATACCTTAAGATGAAGGGGTCTTAAACAAGATACAATATCTGCTGTTATTATCTATGGGTTTCATCATAGAATTTGGATGTTTGTACAATAGAATAAACCAAAACCGAGCGAGGTGGGTGAGATGAAGGGTATTATTGTAGCGGTAATAGGTTTTTTCCTATTAGCATGGGCTAAGGAAACACCGGTCATAATTGCTTATTACAATCCTGATTGTAGGTGCTGTACCAAATATTTTGATCTATTGGAAGATAAAGGCTATAAGATAAAAAGGGTAGAGGTTGATAGTGTTACCCTTTATAAAAAGAAGAATGAACTGGGTGTTCCGGTAGATAAGAGATCTTGTCATACTATGAAGGTGGGTGATAAGTTTATTGAAGGTCATGTGCCTGTTGAAGGTATAGAAGCCTTGCTAAATTCAAAGAATGCCAAGGGTGTATATTCCCCTCATGGTACTTCAAGCGGATTCGGTGTTGAAGAGGACATTTACATTATCATAAGGTAATAAACTTTAAAATCAATATAATTGAATTTGATATCGGAGTGGTGTTTAATGTTTTCGTATGTTTAACAGAAGCTTATTTTACGGTGAGGGTGTATTTGAAACTATAAAGTGGCGGGGAGTAACAAAGAAGCTTAGGAGACATTATGAGAGATTGAAAAACTCCGCGGAATTTTTTTCAATAGAATGCCCGTCTTGGGAAGAATTCATAAGTGAAATTAAGAAAAGAACGGGGGAAGAAAAGGACTTATATGTTAAAGTGTGCGTTTTTGCCTTAGGAGAAGACCCTTTTTATGAGAAGTCTTCCTCTTATATGTTGAGTGTTGTCAAAAGGGATTTACCCTCAATTCCGAATGAGGTTTCCATCACCGTGTCAGAATATAAAAGGCATTCTGGGAACCCTCTTGTTTATCATAAGACTACCAACTATCTGTTTAATGTGCTTGTAAAAAGAAGTGCTGTAGGAAAAGGGTATTTTGATGCTGTTATCCTTAATGAAAGGGGTGAGGTAACGGAATGTTCTTCTTCCAATATTGTGATTCTGAGGGGAAGTAGGCTTTATACACCCGCTATTGAATGCGGACTTTTGTGGGGTACAACCCTTGCAACCTTACATGAAAAAATGGATATTGCGGAAGAAAGGATAAGGCTACCTGATCTTCTAAAAGCTGATGCGGTTTACCTTACCAACTCCCTAATGGATGTGGTTCCTGTAACTAATATAGGTGGAGAGAGGAAGGATTATGATAAAACACTGCTTGAGGAGATGAAACATATACTAAATCTTGAGAATTCTGTACTTGGCAAGTAGATCAAGGAATACTTTTGAATAGTGGACATTGGATATAAAAGAGGCAATTGTACCTATGGCTAAGGTTGTTGCAAAACCTTTAACTGGACCGCTTCCGAATTGAAAAAGAATTAATGCTGCTACAAGTAAGGTTATATGTGTATCCCATACCGCACTGAGGCTCCTTCTGTACCCCAGCTCTATGGCTTTCCTTAAGGTGTTACCCAATCTAAGTTCCTCTTTAAATCTTTCAAAGATTAGCACATTTGAGTCAACCGCTATACCCATATTAAGAATTATTCCCGCTATGCCAGGTAATGTAAGTGTGGCGTCAAGTAAGACGAGGCCAGCCCACAGTAGTAGAGCATTGAGAAGAATTGAAAAAGTCGCTGCTACACCTGCTACTTTATACCTTGCTATTATTAGTATAACAAGCAATGCAAATCCGAGGATACCAGCTTTTATTCCCTGTTCTATGGCATCCTTTCCGAGGGAGGGTCCTACTATCCTCTCCTGAAGTATGTGTAGATCGGTGGGTAAGGCTCCAGCTCTCAGGACTACAGCAAGATCCCTTGCTTCTTCGGGCGTAAAGTAACCGGTTATCTGACCCCTGCTACTTATCCTGCTTCTTATAACGGGTGCAGAAACTACCTTGTTATCAAGAACTATTGCAAGTCTTTTACCTATATTATTCTGTGTGAAGTTGCCAAACTTTGAGGCAGCTTCCCCTTTCAATTCAAAGGTAACCGCAGGGCTTCCGTATTCATCCGTACTTTGGTAAGCTGTCTTTAAATCTCCTCCCGTTATAACTGGAACCTTTTTAACAAGGAACCACTCATCGCCCTTAAGGGACGGCAATATCTCTGTATCCCTCGTAAGCTTTTCTTCCAAGATTTCCTTAGAAGGTGCGGATTCTACAACAAGCTTCAGTTCAAGGGACGCGGTCTTACCTATTATCTTTTTAGCCCTTTCAAGGTCAAGATAACCGGGCAATTCAATAAGTATCCTTTTTGGTCCTATTTTTGTAATAACGGGTTGTGCCACACCGAGGGCATCTATCCTGTTCCTTAATATCTCTATAGCTTGGGATATTATTCCTCTTTCAAAAGATGAAATTTCCCTTGATTTCAACTGTATATGCAAAAGTCCCTTCTTTTCCCTTTTGACGGTGAAACGGGGAAAATTTTCTTCCAGCTCTTCTAATGCCTTTGAAAGTTGCGGTTCTTCTATGACTTCAATATATATACCGTCCTTTTTAACAAAAACATCAAGTATCTTTACATCCCTTTCATCCAAAAAACTCTCCATATCCATGGCATATTTCTCATACTCCTTTTCAAGTGCCTTTTGTATATCTGGTTCTAAAACTATGGAAACCCCGCCTTTTAGGTCCAAGCCCAAATTTGTGGGTTTAAGTGTAACTACAGCTACTGAGCCTGCAATTAAGATGATCAGGAGAATAATGTTGTTTAGTATATTTTTCATAGGTTACATATTATAACTTCTGTCCGAAGAGCCTGTAAAGGAAAGATTTTATACCTTTATTTCTTCTGTCTGAGGTTTTTAATGTTAATATGTTATCTTCAAATTTACTTGAAATCCTGCACAGTGTTGCCCTATCCGAAACTATATTCATATCCGCTATCTCTTTTAATATTTTGTTTACCTCTTCAAGGGTTCTTATATATCTCTCAGTAAGTACTTTATCGTTTCTGTCAAACTGGGTTATAAAGTTTGTAAGGGGTGCTTCTAATCCCTCCATGGCTAAAAGCAGGCTGTTTTCAACAGCGTCTCTGTCCTGTATTCCCAAGTTTGCAACTTCAAGAAGTTTTGATTTTAGCTTCATTGAAAATTCCATGAGATGATATTCAAAGGGATCGTGCTTGTCTAAATTAATTACAAATTCCGCCACCATTACTTCTATTCTTTCCTTTACACCTTCTGACATTCTTACTCCTCCTTAACTGTTCATTATTCTTTCAATGTTATTTTTTAACCACTTAGGATCCCACCATTCCAAGGGTGTTACTTCAACACCCTGAACGATTATACCGAAATGAAGATGATCACCAAAGGCTAAACCTGTCAT
>JALWWX010000030.1 GCA_027078675.1 Aquificales bacterium
AGCTTAAAACCCTGTTATCTCCCAAAAGGCTTGAGCTTCTAAAAGTTATAAAAGAACAAGAGCCTGCCTCAATCAAAGAACTTGCACAGTTGGTAGGAAGAAACGTGAGAAACGTTCACAGGGATCTTGTCCTTCTTGAAGCTGTGGGACTTGTGGAACTTCACAGGAAAGGGAAGGAAGTAAAACCTGTAGTAGACTACGATGAGATAGTCATAAGGATTTCATCCGTGAAGGAGTAAAGGTGTTTCAAAGCACAAAAAACCGAGAAAGAAAGTAAGAACAACCTTTAAATTTCTCACCCCAATTAGGAAATATGAATATCCAAGGAGAATACATAGAGATAACAGCCATATCCTTCCTAAAGACTAAGGAGACCAGAATGATACTTCTCCCTCCAAGAGCTTTTAAACTTCCCAAAGAGTTAAGAGCAAAGCGAAAGTAAAAGGTGATATACAACATATATGTATTCATCAAAGGATAGAAAGACTTACAGGGTGAAAGGCATGGCTACAAGAGTGTGCTAATAACTACCTGCAATAAAGATATGCATAAAAGTAAGATGACGAAAAAATACAGATACTTTTCACCTAAACACACCGTGAAGAAACTTTAAAAGGTAGGCAACATTTTGAAAAAAGTCCCAACTTTTAACCCTTCCTTAAGCTAAATGCTTTTGATTTTAGCAATTTAGCATGAGATATAATTCTCACAAGATGGAAGTCGGCGGTTCGAGTCCGCCACCGCCCACCATTAGGTTAACCGCTTCACAGCTCTATCTTTATCTTTCCCTCTACATATTGCCTTACGAGAGTAGCTATGATAGTTTGATAAGGAACCCCTGTCTCAAGACTTTTTCTTTTAAGAAGCATTATGTCTCTCCCACTAAGACGAATACTTACAGGCTTTTTCCGAAGAATATCCTTAGCCCCCTCTTTTAAAATCTTCTCCAACCTGTCATAATCATCCGCTTTTTGCCATTCGCCTCTGTCAATTTCCCTATTTATAAGTCTTTCTAATTTATCAAGCCTTTTCATCAACTTCACCTCCTAAGTATTTCTTTGTCATTTTTCTATTAGGAAAAATTGTAATTAACCTTATAATTCCTTCACGTTCTTCAAAAGGAACAACATACGCATAATTGTTTATATTCACTATTAGCAATCTCTGGTGTGGGTATT
The DNA here is from genome assembly GCA_027078675.1 of Aquificales bacterium. Lineage (GTDB taxonomy): Bacteria > Aquificota > Aquificia > Aquificales > Aquificaceae > WFWF01. Next base: position 1,179 of record JALWWX010000030.1, read on the forward strand.
TGTCTTTATTTGAATGTTCAAGTATGTCAAGTATCTTACCTTCATTAATTGCAATAATCACATCTTCAAAGCCAACTCCACGTTCCATCTTTAGCTTCAAGTTTTTCTCCTCATACCAATCTATAACCACCTCTATGTTTAATGTAATGTTTAGTATATACAAAGGTAACCCAAAACAATACCATCATTCATAAATACACCTTCTCAAGGAAAAGACCGCGGGGAGGTGCATTATAGGGACATTTACTGCCGTTGAAGTAACCTTCTATATCCGCCTTTCCTATCTTACCCGTAGAAAAGTTAACAACAGCACCCACTATCCTTCTCACCATGTATCTTAAAAAGTAGGGTGCCTTTATTCTTATCTCAATTAGGGAACCTTCCACTTTCAAATTAACATCTTCAACATTTATTACAGTGTTCTTCTCCTCATCAGAATCCAGCTTTGCAAATCCTCTGAAATCGTGAACACCCTTAAAGAGATTTAAAGCCTCCCTTATCTTATCAATATCTAACTCGTGGAATATAGTCCAAGTAAACGGGTATAAAAAGGGATCCTTTGCCTTTGAATTCCATATTTTATAAAGATACCTCTTCCCTTTTACACTGAATCTTGCATTAAATTTATCATCAACCTCCTCAATATTTTTCACTCCTATATCGTCGGGAAGAAGTGAATTAATAGATAAAAGAACTTTGTCAATGTCCAATTCTTTACTTGTCTTAAAATTTGCAACATACTCTAAGGCATGTACACCCGCATCCGTCCTTGAACATCCAATAATGTTTATTTCTTCCTTGGTGATTATCTCAAGGACCTCCTTAAGTGTACCCTGTACTGTGGGTAGATTGGGTTGAATTTGCCATCCCGCATACTTTGTTCCTATAAAGGAAAGGGTAATTTTATAATTGGGCATATACTACTCTGAGTAGCCTCTGATTTTTGTAAATTCTCTGTGACAAGCTGTACAACTTAATCCAAAACTTTTTGCAATTCTCTGATGTCTGCTGTGAATATCCTCACGCGGAACAAATTTCCTCACCCTCGGAATACCTATCCCCTGATGGCAACGATAACATGTTTTCATAGCCTCCTCCCATAAGGCTACCGCCTTTTCTTTATTACCCTCCTCCAATGCTTCTGGTAATTTTCTGTACATTATTATATTTCTTTTTTTAACTATTTTCTTCATCTTTTCGCTCCACTTCCTTGTAACACCCATACCCAAGGCTATGGACATATTTCTACCGCATGCGGATATACCACGGGGATTTTTTATCAGATCAATAGCTGAAGCAAACTCACCCCTTTCAATCATACCCCTCAACTTAACAAAGGAGAAAAAGGTAGAATACGCACCTCCCTTGAAAGCCAATCTTATATTTGCAAGATAATTAACAGCCTTTAAAGTTTCCTTGGTATCCCTACCACCGACAAACATAATGTATCTTAAACCATCCTTTATAACCTTTATGGTGGGCTTCTCAAAGGTAACACCATATTTTTTAACAAGACTATTTTTACTACCCACCACCACAAGGTTTATATCCTTTTTATCCTCAACTTCATCATCTGTATAAATCATTCTGGGAAATCTCTTATCCCTGTAAACGGAAACATCTACGTTTGCATCTTCAACCCAGTTACCTATATAAAAGGTGATCATACTAATAGCCCTAATAACTGAAGGATCCTCTTCTCTTCCCACGACAATAATAAAGTTAGGAACCGCCACATCAGAGCTTACTGCAGGTGTTCCCCTCCATACCTCTTCGTATCTCACATATGGAAACAACCTGTCAGCAAAGGGTGGATCTATAAAAGGCTTTGAAAAACCTGGAAGAACAATAAGAAATAAGAATACAGCTAAGAAAAACATTATTCCTTCCTCGCAAGCTTTCTATATTTTTCTTCACCAAAGAAATATTTTACTATTGCCTTGTAAAGGGCATCCGCAAATTTATCCTGAAATTCCGGACTGGCAAGCTTGACCGCCTCTTTGGGGTTTGTTATAAATCCTACTTCAATAAGAACTGAAGGGATGCCAGGTGTTTTAAGCACAGCAAATCCCGCCCTCTTTATTCCCCTCCATTTTACCTCCCTTCCCATATTTTTTGCAATCTCCCTTGCGAGTATCCTGCTAAACATTATACTCTCCGACATGGTAACATCTATAGCAATATCCGCAAGTATACGCCTTAAAGGTAAAGAATCAATATCCGTACCAAAAACCAACCTTGCATAATCCCTATCCCTTATTATCTGTCTCTTTTTTGCATACGCAGCCCTTGATGATATGGCAAATATATGAGTACCCCTTGCATAAGCCCTCCTATGCTTAGGTGCTGCATCCGCATGAATGCTTATAAAAAGATCCGCCCTGTTTTTAAGGGCTATCTGTGCCCTTTTGTGTAGAGGTATAAATCTATCATCCTTTCTCGTCAATATTACTTTAAACCTGCCATCCCTCTCCAACCTTTCTGCCACCTTCTTTGCTATTATAAGATTTACAGTCTTTTCCTTAAGTCCAAGAAATCCTATGGCTCCTGGATCATGTCCACCATGACCCGCATCCACAACAACTATTTTCTTATCAGCATCATCATATATTATGTTGTGAGGAACCTGCTTTTTCTTTATGCCGGATTTATAAACATCCACAACTATCCTAAAAGGATTCGGAAGGGAAAAAGACTTTATCCTTGATATAACAAAAGGTTGCTCAATAACAACCCTTATTCCCCAATGATGTTTACCCACCCTGTACTTATAGTTCTTAGGAAGTTTAATATTTTTGATACTCTTCTCTCCATATATATCAATAACAAGTCTGTCCGGATCTCTTAGAGTAAATACTCTGAACTTCCGCTTATCTGTTAAATCAAACACTATTCTGTCCTTCTCCTTATACTCACCGAATCTTATGTTGATAATATCCGCAAAGGATAAACTTATGAAAAGATTAAAAATTATGAAAATCTTCAGGTACAGCCACATCTTCCTCCACCTCTTCCTTTCTCGTAGCCCACGGAGCAAAGGGAAAGTTTATCATAATCGGATTGGGTATATCTGGTTGGTAAAGTATCATTGAACCCTTCTTAAGCATCATTGCCCTCTGTCTAAAGTTACCCATTAAATATTCATACTCTTTATTCATAACCTCAGTACTGTCAAGTCTTCCCGTAACTTTTACCGCAGCGTTGGCTATTATTCTCTTTTCAACCTCACTCGCAGTTTGTTGGGCGCCTATTAAAATAACTCCCAAGCTTCTACCCCTTTCCGCTATGTCAAGCAAAATATCTTTAATCGGACTCCACCTGTCCCTCGGGGCGTACTTATTTAATTCGTCAAGAACAACAAATATTTTAGGATAAGGATTACCGCTTTCCTCCTTCTCTTTGAAAATCCTCTTAAGTATTGAACCAACAACGAACATCTTACCTATGCTGTGAAGATCGCTTATGTCAATAACTGTCAGTCTCCTCTCCCTCCAGTCTATAGGATTATTCTCATGACCGTGAATAAGGTTCCTCGTATGGGCTACCGCATGATCCAATCTTCTTAGAAAGGCGTAAACGGTTGAAAGTGAAGCGGTACCAAACCACTCCTTATATGTATCACCCCTATCCTTGGCAGTTTCTACATACTCTCTCAACCTTTCCCTTAAATCCGCAAGACTTTCTATATCCCTGCCAAATTCATCAATAAGCCTACCTGGAGGGCTCTGTTTCGCCAAATGATAAAGTCTTTCAGTAACCCTGTCTATAACATAGTTGAGAGTAGAAACTCCCTCATCACCCTCCGCAAATAAAAATCTCAGTAGACCTTCCTTGGCAAATTCATACATACTCCAACGGTAAACCTTGACATCCTCAAGCCTTTCCTTTACCGAAGGAACATTACTTCCTTCCTTTTCGGGAGGTGAATAAAATCCCACATCGGTAAAAGGATTCGGGTCAAGCCCCATCCTTAAAAATTTTTCCTTGTCATCCTCACCGAAGTTCTTATTTTTTTTATCTATCCAGAAAAGATCCTTACCCTTAACATTGAATATAATCCCATGGATATTTTTTCTATCATCCGCCTTTTTTAATATGGAGTACATCAAAAAGAGGGCGTAGGAGGTTTTTGTTGCCACCCCGGACATACCAGATATGGATATATGGGCACCTTCCCTACCGTTTATAAAATCGTAGTTTATATAAACCACATCCCCTGTCCTTGAAATGCCTGCGGGTATCTTTCTCTTCATAGAATCGTAGTACATAGCTTTTTCAAGCTCCTTGCCTTTAGCCCTGAAGACGGGATCACCGGGTGAGGGAGGAATAAACACCTCAGGTTCTATTCTCGTAACCGCAACCCGGGCTATATAGGCGGTATTTGCAGGAATCATACCTTTTCCTACAAGTTGTGCATCATAAACAAACTCAACGCCTTCCAAGAACTTGGCAACCTCATGAACTGTACCATAAAACTTAACCTTTTCCCCATTCATATCCGTCTCGGTTAAGAGGACTTCATCAAGTTGGACAAAGTGACCTTCTTGAACACCTACCCAGAATTCAAGAGGGTTTGACGGTTTTATCCCCAAAATGATTCCTATTTTTTCCGTGGTCATAATTTAAAATATAGCACTTAAATAATATACAAATACCCTATTGAAAATTGACAACAACATACTAAAATTTATTATATAGATGTTATAAGATAAGTTGAGGAGGTTTATATAAAATGTCTTCTGGAACGAAAAAGGACTATTATGAAATACTTGAGGTGCCGAGAAACGCCTCCGAGGAAGAAATAAAAAGGGCATACAGGAGGCTTGCAAGAAAGTATCACCCTGATCTTAATAAAGATCCTTCAGCTCAAGAGAAGTTTAAGGAAATAAACGAAGCGTATCAAGTTCTATCCGATCCAGAGAAAAGGAGATTATACGATATGTATGGTCATGCAGCATTCCAAGGTACAGGAGGTCAACAGAGCGGAGAAGGGTACACCACAACGGGTGTAGGCTTTAGTGATATAGAAGATATCCTTAACGAATTCATGAAAGGTTTCGGTTTTGATACCATCTTTGAAAAGGCAACAAGAAGCAGGAAAAGGGAAAGGAGGAGACCCGGCAGAGGAGAAGATGTATATCAAAACGTTGAAATAACCCTTGAAGAAGCTTACAAAGGGACAACGGTAACCATACCCGTAAGCAGGGAAGTAAGATGTGAAGTATGTAAAGGTTACGGTTATGACCCTTCAAGGGGAGAAAAGGTATGTCATACTTGCGGAGGATCGGGACAAGTTATTCAAAGAAGTTTTATATTAACAATCTCCCAAACATGTCCCACATGTCACGGAGAGGGGGCTATAAGGGAACCTTGTAGGGCATGCAGGGGAAGGGGTACGGTATCCAAGAGGGAAGAGATTAAAGTAAGGATACCTCCGGGAGTTGACGATGGTTCTAAGCTCGTTGTTGAAGGTAAAGGAAATGCGGGTATATACGGTGGACCCGCAGGTAATCTGTACATTATAGTAAAAGTCAAACCCCACAGGATATTTGAAAGAAGAGGTAAGGATCTTTATGTGGATGTAAATATAACCTATCCGGAAGCTGTACTCGGAACCACCCTTGAGGTACCCACGATTGAAGGTAAAAATATAAAAGTGAATATCCCGCCCGGAACATCACACGGTTCTACGATAAAGGTTGAGGGATACGGTATGCCCTCACTTAAAGGAGATAAGAAGGGAGACCTTTATGTTAGGGTAAACATAGACATACCTAAGCTTTCCTTCTTAAACAAAGTGTTTAAAAATGGCAGAAAGATTGAAAAAATTTTGAAGGAACTTGAGGAGGAACTTCCAAAACCTGAAAGGATCAGAGAGAGGTGATTTATCATGAAGAAGAGAAAGGGCTTTTATACAATAGGTGTGGTTGCAAAAATGTATGATATACACCCCCAAACTTTAAGGCTGTATGAACGGGAAGGACTATTAAAACCCACAAGAACAGAAGGTAACACAAGGCTCTACTCGGAAAAGGATCTTGAAAGGCTTGAATTCATTCTTGCACTGACGAGGGAACTCGGCGTAAACCTTGCGGGTGTTGATATTATTCTGAATATGAAAGAGCAAATGGAGGAAATGCAGAAACAGATAGACCAACTTGTTGAATTTATACAGAACGAGCTTTCAAAGATTCAAAAGGATGAAAATCCCAATACCATTGTAAAAGTGCAAAAGGCAAAGGTAATCTGTCTTAGCGATATAATAAACAGGAAGAAGGAAAAATCAAAGGAAGGAAGCTGGTAGAAGGCTTATGAAGGAAAGGATCCTTGTCCATATATGTTGCGCACCAGATCTGCTTTATTTTCTGAAAAGGTTAAAAGAAGATAATCCGGATAAGGAAATAATAGGTTTTTTCTACGATCCAAATATACATCCAAAGGAGGAGTATGATCTAAGGCTTATTGAGACTAAAAGGATATGTAAACTTCTTGGAATTGAACTTATAGAAGGGGAGTACGATGTGGAAAACTGGCTGGAGGCGGTAAAGGGATTAGAAAAAGAACCCGAAAGGGGTAAAAGGTGTCAGGTATGCTTTGATATTAGACTAAAAAGGTCCTTTGAAAAAGCAAAGGAGCTGAATTGTCAATATGTAACAACAACGCTCCTTATGAGTCCCAAGAAAGATATAAATCAGCTGAAATTTTCGGGAGAAAATCTTGAATCAGAATACGATATAAAGTTTATAGCCCCTGACTACAGGAAAGGGGGAGGCACTCAAGAGATGTTTCGCCTTGCAAAGGACTACGAAATATACATGCAGGATTACTGCGGGTGTATATACGGTATGATAAATCAGGGAAAGGACATGGTCGTATATACATC
>JALWWX010000031.1 GCA_027078675.1 Aquificales bacterium
TGATGATATAGATGATGACTTTGATGACATGGATGATCATGATTAATAAATAGAGGTGGAAAAGGCGTGCGAAAGGGAAGAGGGGATACACAACCCCCTTCCCTTTATTTATCTGATACTGCTTATCCTTTCCCTTCCTTCCTTCTCAAAGATAAAGGTGGGTATAGACTTTGATTCTTACAGTATTAAATACAGCGTATATGAGCAAGTGTATGAAGGATTTTCAGCGGGTACAAAGATTAGATCCCTGAATAAGGAAAAAAGGAGTAGTGTTGATTTTGCAATATACTACACCGAAAGCTATTATGTGTATACACGTTACAAAAGGTGGGATATAACAAGTTCTTATTCAAAGTATTACAATAATTACAGCCTTTATTCAGGTCTTCATTACATAATTTCCGACAGTATTTACACCAATGGTACCGTAGTAATATTCGCGGGAACGGAATATTCCATTATAAAGGATAAATTTCTCATAGGTTTTGATACTTCTCTGTCCATGTACAGAAATAAATTTTTCTCCCTAAATGTCAGTCAGTTTTCACCAAAATTCAAATGGAAGTTCACAACACGCTTGGTACCTATCATCTATCTTGAAACCGCGGTGTATTATATAAACCCCTTTGAAAATTTTGAATTTATACCCAAGGATGACCTTTTATCAACGGAGGTATACCTATCCGCCCGTTTCAGAAAGGTTATGCTGAGTATGGGTTTTATGACCGGAGAACAGATGCTCGCGGTTAAAAACAAGGGTTACAGTGTCAATACATCCTTTACAACAAAAAAGAGAAGATACACCATATACGCCAAGTATTATGTATTACCCGCCTTTACCATAAATGCGGGAGTAAGTAAAACCTTCGCTGAATATTTCGGTATTGATTACTACTATGACAGCTATACAGTAGGGATCAAAGCACTGTACTGATATCAATTTCCCATATCTTTCTTATCCAATCAACCCTTTCGGAAAGACCGAGATAGAAAACATTGGCGGAAAAGTGGGCAAACATGGAGGGGATAACGGAATTGAATCTTATGTAAAGGAAACCAAAAAAGAGTGAAGGGAAAAAGGTAAGGACAGCACCGAGGGAGGGAATCAGTATAATGTGGGGAATTACAAACATTATTGAAACCGCAAGATTAGAATATTTCCTCATTAAGAATCCCCTAAAGAATATTTCCTCTGCCATCGCCACTCCCACATGATTTGCTATAAAGTATAGGTCCGTATATGAAGGATGAATAAAGAGGGGAAATATCAAAAATATAGTACCTATCATTATTCCCCTTTTAACATTAATCACACCGAGTTCCTTGAAATCAAACAGAAAAAGAGGTGCAACAAGAACGAAGGGTGTTATATATTCAAAATCCAAAAAGGAGTGAACGGATACACCGAAAAGAAGGGATATATAAAGGGGAAGATAAAGCTTTTCCCTGTATGATAATATACTTTTGTAAATCATGAATATAGGTATTCTAACATCTGGCGGTGATGCCCCAGGTATGAACCCCTGCATAAGGGCTATAGTTAGAAGGATAATATCCCTCGGAAACAGGGCTTTCGGGATAAAAAGGGGCTTTAAAGGACTTATTGAAGGCGAAATATGTGAACTTACATCAAGGGATGTGGGAGGGATACTTCATATAGGCGGAACCTTCCTTCTTAGCAGTAGAGAACCACGGTTTATTGAAAAGGAGTTCAGAAAGATAGCTTACAAAAACCTTGAAAAGGCGGGTATTGAAGCCTTGATAATCCTCGGTGGTGAAGGATCTTTTAAAGGAGCGGATCTTATTCAGAGGGAGACGGATATACCCGTTATAGGCATACCATGTACCATTGATAATGATATAGGAGGTACGGATTATTGTATAGGATACGATACCGCCCTAAGAAACGCTGTATCCGCCATAGACAAAATAAGGGACACCGCAAGTTCCCATGAAAGAATATTCATTGTTGAGGTGATGGGAAGGAACAGGGGATTTATAGCGGTTGAGGCAGGTCTTGCCACAGGTGCGGAACTTATTTTGGTACCCGAGGAAAGATTTCCGATAGAAAGGATCCCCGAAGAGATTATAAGATCAAAGAAGATGGGCAAACTGCACTTCATTATAGTAATGGCTGAAGGTTACGGAAAAGCGGAAGACCTGAAAGATTTTTTGCTTTCAGAAATAGGAGAGAAGTACGGAGAGATAAGGGCAACCGTACTTGGACACCTACAAAGGGGAGGTTCACCTACTCATACGGACAGGATAATGGCAATGAAATTCGGCGAGGTGGCGGTGGAAGCCCTCCTATCGGGAGAGAAGAGGGGATTTGTTGCCTTCAGGAAAGATAAATTCTACATTGAAGACTTTTACAAGGCGCAAGAGTACAAAGATATAGACAGGGAAGCACTGAGGCTTAACAAGGTACTCAATGTATGATCACTTTTTAAATTTCTCAAGTCTGCTCACCTTAACATCGGATATGAATACAACACCGGAGTGCTTGTTAAGAAAAGGTGTTATACCGTCAAGAATAGCTGATACCTTCTCGTCTGGCATAACGGAGATTACCATTACAAGCACATCCTCCTCATTAAACATAAGATGACCTTCATGAAATCCATGGCTTCCCTTACCGGAAAGATTGTGAATCAAGGTGTAACCCTTCACATCCGCCCTTTCAAGTAGATCAATAACAAAATTAAGATCCTCCCCTTTAACAATTATCTCCACCTTCTTCATATCGTAAAGGTTAAGCTCCTTCATGTACAACCTCCTCAACCGTTTTATGCCAAGTTCCTTCCCTGAAAATATAAAATTCCCTACTTTCAGGATCAAACAAAATGAAGTTCATCCAACCGTTTTCCAAAAGTTCCCTCACCTTATATACTCTGTTTATAACGGAAGTGGCAAACTCAAAGGGTGCTTCAAGTACCACTATAAGCCTTATAGGAACATGGAAGGGCAATCCTTCCTTCAATACGGTTTGGGAAGGTAAACCTGTTCTAAGATCACTGAAGTTACCTGTCATTACACCTATTCTCCCTACCACATTGTGATATACCTTACTACCGCTACCGTAAACCTCGTTATCAACAGTTGAAAAATAGTGTTCCATATTTATCCAATGGGCAACTATTAAGGGTCCGGACAGTATGTTCTCTAAAATAAATCCCTTTTTATCAAGGCGATAATCGTAAGAGTGAAGGAAAACTTTGCCCCTGAGATTAGCCTTTTCTGTCAATGTCCTTCTTCCTATAACCATGGCAAAGTTACCCGAAAGACCCCACTCGGGTCTTACCTGGGACCAATCGTAGGCATTCTTTTCTATCTCCTTAATCCTCATATAATCACTTTTCTCTTTATCATCAAATAGCTCAATGTATCTCTCCTCGGAAGTAAGAAGCTTTGCCTTAAATAGGTCTTCCTTAACCCTTTCAAGTAAGAAACTGTACTTTGTGGGTAGGATTTCCGTATCATAAATGTACACATCATCGGTGGTAGTGTTGTGAAGACCTGGCAGGAAGAAGGTATCCTCCGGTATATCTATACCGAACCTTTCCTTAAGCAAAGCCCTTACTTTGGGATTATTAGCCATCTTACAGAAAACCCTTGCATTATGAATGCCCGAAGCACCACCACATGCCCCGCAGTCAAGGGCGGATTCATAAGGGTTGTTATCAGACTTACTGCCGTGACCTAAAACAAGGACAAGCTTGGCAAAGTTATGTGTAAGACCTATGGACTGCAACGCCCCTCCTACAAGGGTTGCCTGCTCCTCTACGGAAAAACCTATATTTTTTAACCTCTCAATTAAAAGTTCCCTGTAACCCCTTTCAATCCTGTACTCATCCCTCAATTTTCTGAAAAATTCCTCCTGCCTTGCTTCAGGAACACCACGAGCTTTAAGATGTTCACTGTAACTTCCCCCTTCAATAGAGACCTTAAGTATCTCCTCCAAGAGATCTTCACTTATATCTTCTTCCTTCAAAGAAAGTTCATACTTTACTATCTTTTTCAAAGAGATTTTGTAAACATTATCAATAACCTCCTCAACCTCCTCTCTGCTAAGCTTGTCTATAAGAATGTCGGTCGGTTTATAAGATTCTGTTATCTTCTCTCTAATCCTTGAATATTCCAAGGGGAAGAAGGTTTTACCTATGAAATCAAATCCGAAAAGAAAGCCTATAGCCTCAACCGTTATATAAGGTGTAAAAACATTCTCCTTAAGATCGTGCAATATTTCCTTGAAAAGATGCTTATAATCACCCTCTTCCATCTTCCTCTCCTTGTCTATCTCTATAACCACATTCCTTGGCTTTATCAAAACAGGACAAAGGTACTCCTCATGACCTTTCCTCAATTCCACAAAGGCTATTGGCACCCCGAAAAATCCTGCGATACCGAAGGTCTTATAGTTACCAACCTTTTCCAGATTCCTCCTGAACCGTTCTGATCTTACATCAATACAAAATAGAGCCTGGACTTCCGCATTTTCCTCCTCCTTGTAAGATGTGTCTATAGAATTTATAAGACCTTCTATAAAGGTATCCTCCGCGGAAAGTAGCCACAGATATCCCTCCTCTTTTATAAACTCTTCATACAGTTCTATGAGCTTATGAATCTCCTCGGTGTCAAGATCATCAACACCCTTACCTATTATGGATAACCACTCGTCCAAAAATCTAAGATAGTTTACTGCTATAGCTTCCGCTTTACTTTCTATATATTCATCCAATATATATTCCGGTCTACTAAAGTAGTCCGGCAGTCTATCAAGAATGGGTCCCGCCCCGTTTCCCGAGTTATATTCGTATCTCAAATAGACCTCTTCCTTATTGTTCTCAATAAATTTAACCGTTTCCGGATAATTTGCCAAAGAACCGTACTCCTTATCCATAAGCATCTTGGATATAATCAACCTCACCGCAAGATATTCAACAACATCTATGGGGTACTCCCTCTGCCAGAAGAGATCCTTATTCTGAGATCTCCACCTTATGTATCCAACTATACCTTTCAGGCGTGAAAGTTCTAAGGTAAAGTAGCCTTCCCACAGATCTTCTGGCATACCCAAGGATCCCATTATCCTGTCTATTGCTTCCTCAGGCTCTTCAACATCCTTAACTACACTGTATGACTTACCGCTTCTCAATACCAAATTCCTCCACGCCTTATAAAAACCATCCTCCCTTTGGGGCATACCTACAGCGGATTGACCTTCATCAAGAAAATCCATAGAAATCTTTATCATCAACTCATCTACAGAAGATGCCACATCTTTGCCGAAAATAAGATCCAACAAAGTACAAAGGGTGTTGCCTTTTCCTATGGAAGACAAAAGATCTGCACAAACCTTCTCCGGATCGTCCTTGAATTTCTCTTTAAATATATCAACCAATCTATCGTACCTTTTGCCAAACCTCAAATAGGAATTACGATAAGGTTTCATATCCTCATTTAATACCAATCTGTAGAATAGCTCTTCCACATCAAATGTAAAGCCGTTTATCTTACCCTCCAAAAACTCCCTTATCCTTTGCCTCAATTTCTCCCTTCTAACATGTCCCTTATTCATAAGATGTAACCACTCCCTTCGTGACAGAAAGGGCCTTCCTCCGAAAATCCTTTTACCAACCTCTATAGCTTCCTTAAAAGGTAAACCCTCTATCTCATGCAATGGATTATGATGGACAAAGTTGCGCATGGGCCAGAAAAAGGGAATTACCTCCGCAGCAAGATTTACAATGGATCTGATGCGTAGTTTTCTTCCGAGGTCCATCACATACCTCCTCCCAAACGGAAAATCCCAGATAAAAACATCACCGCAATAAAACCGCTTAGAGAAATCATCTCCGCAGGGGAAAGATCCTTGTATTCAATATCATCCCTTTTACTACCGAAAAGGATCTTACTCAGCTTAGTAAACAAAGCAATACCGCTTATAAACCAACCTAACAGCAACATAAAGGAAAGGAATGTCTCATCCATTGACATATAAAGGGCAGAAAAGCTAACAAAGGGCGGAGTAAGGACAGAGAAGAGCAAGATAAACACAATCATAAGAGCTAACTTAGGAGTTGCTACTATCATCCCAGAAAGCAGATTAAGATCGGAAGTTCCAAATCTCTTTTCAAGGAGCTTTGAAGTAACAAAAAATACCATAGGAATCATAGCTAAGAAAAGGCCGAGGACAAGATCTTTTTTATCAAGTAACCAGATAATGGGAATGAAGGTTGAGTATAATTCCGCAGGGAATGAAGCAATGCTTCTCAAAAGGAAAAGTCTTAAAGAATGTATTAAAAAGGTTATTGAAGCGAGTATCTTCATAACCGCTGGTACTTCTATCATTCCGATGAGGAGTATGCCTATTATAGGAAGTACTATTAGCGTAAACATTCCCATGCGTTTTATAAAGGCAATAGTAAAGAGACTTAAAGGAAATATAGGTATAAATAGAGAAGCCAATAAAATTATAGGTATGTATAGAAGATCTATTCCGAGTATAAAAAATCCGAAAGAACCAGCAAATGCAGGAGCCAAACTTAATCTAAATAGACGTTCGGAAATCTTTAAAACAACGTTTCTTATATATCTGTACAGATGAGGTATATAAAGTTCATTTGAAAGATGAGCATAAAGGGTCACATGTAAAGGTAAATATTTTTTCTTTGAGGAATAGTACATGAATAGCCAGCCGAATAGGATAAGCAAAGCCATGAAAGCCATCTCTAAGTAGAAGAGGGGGTTTTCACCGAAGGATTTATGATAAATAATTTCCATGAACTCCGCATCGGGATACAGGAACACTTTTAATCCATGGCCCATTACCACATAACCGAGCAGGAAAACGGTAAGGGATAGGATTGATATCAAGCCTGTTAGTACGGGTTTTTCCCTTCCCACCCTGAAGGTACTTATCAAAACTTGGGCACCCGTTATCCATCCAAAGAAAAGAAGTATAAGTGATGTTTTATACTCAAAGAATTCCTCCTCTACAAGAATGTGTGTAAATATGAATATAAATAGGGGTACTAAAACGGTTAAAATACCGTAAAAGAACCAGGGCACCCTATAGGATACCTCCCTGCCCCTTGTTATTGCTTTATAAAACTCGTCCTTAGGTATATTAGGATCCTTTCTCGCTCCGTGTATAACATTTCCAGAATAAAGGAAGAGTGTAGCCTTAAATATGCCGTGTGCCATCATGTGATATACAGCAAGGGCAAAGGCACCTATACCCAATTCCATAATCATATAGCCCATCTGACCCACGGTAGAGTAACCGAGCGCCTTTTTAACATCGTTCTGCACAAGCATGAGGGCGGATCCTAATATTGCGGTAAAGGATCCCACTATAAAGGCAAGGTGCAAACTGAAAACATCGTTTACATATAAAGGAGCAAATCTGTTCACAAGGAAAGCACCCGCATTAACTATACCCGCATGCATAAATGCGGAAACCGGAGTAGGACCCTCCATACTGTAAACGAGCCAAAGATGGAAGGGCATCTGGGCTGATTTCAAAATGGCGCTCAAAACTATAAGAAATGTGGCAAGGGAGATATTGAATTCCGCACCCACATCGGAAAGGATGAGATCAATTGCCTCGGAAATCCTAAGGGTATTAAGCTCTTTATAAATTATAAGTATGGCGATGAGTAAAGGCACATCCGCAAGCCTGTGAGTAGTGAGGGACAAATTGGAATATTCAACAGCCTCCTTCCTTTTATAATTATGGCTTAACAGAAAATAAAGGATTACTCCCATCAAATGCCATGAAGTGAAGAGCAAGATCATGTTGTCGGAAAGAACAAGTATAAGAAGGTTTGCGGTCATAAAATCAAGTAATGAGAAAAATCTCACATACCCCTCTTCCTCCCTCATATAGTTGATAGAGTACTTGTGGATAACAAAGCTTACGAGCAAGATATAGGACGAAAGCAAAAGCCCCAATCTGTCAGGGTTAAATTCAAAAATACCTCCTATGCTAAAGGCATCCAAAGGACCTATAAACAGAAGAGGCAAACTTATAATTAGAGTAGCAAATGTAACATATGTACTGTAAACAGGCGCTTTATACTTATCTAAAAAGTTTATAATAACACCTGACAATAAGGGCAGTATTATTAAAAGAAGGATTGCAAACTCCATGGAAGCTTTCCAAATTATTCTCCGCCGTATTCTACACTATCTATCTCTTCCATAAACTGCTCAATTTGAAAAGTAACAAACTCCTTTATTTCTTTAATATCTTTATCCCACCATTCCGGCGGTATCTCTATAATTTTTTCATGTTTATCATGTTCTTCAGTCACATAAGTTATTTTTATATAGGGATATTTTGAAGGAGTACAAGCCTCTTCCTGTTCAGCCTCTTTGAAACAAACAGTCGCATCCACATCGGGGTTTACCATGGCGGACCTCAATTCTTCCGCAAGGATCCTAAACTTTTCCTCAAGCTTCTCGTCCATCGCTCAATCCCCCGCTTGAACCATAACCATTTCTATACAGTTCCTTTTTAAAAGATCAGAGCAAACATAAACACATATTTCACAACCTTTACACTTATCGGGCCAAACCCAAGCGGTGCCCTTTTTCTCAAGGAAGTTAATACAATTAGGTTCGGGACAGAACAGTACACACTGCTTACAATTATATTTGGCACATTCATCCTCTTTCACCTTTGCGACAAAGTACATTGACTACCTCCTCATGTTGCTATTTTTTCCTCTTCCTCCTCACACCACGCATTTTCTTCAGCCATCCTAATTGTATATTTAATAACCTCCATATTCTTAGCCAAAAGTTCTTGTTTTTTCTTAAACTTTTTCTCTATAGCGCTGTCAAGGGCTGTCGTACCCCCCGATGCAACGAAGGTACCGCCCAGAAATCTTTCTATCAACGCCTTCTCAATATGTTCAAGGCTTACAAGCTTTGTAATACCGAAGAAGAGACCTATCATCGCCATATTTGTAGCAAGCTCTGTCCCTGCTATTTCCCTTGCTATTTGAGTAGCGGGAATGTAAAAAATTCGTGCATCCAACTCCTCAAGTACCTTTCTATCTTCCTCGGGTATTATATCCACGTCGGAGTTAATAATAACCATACCACCTTCCTTAAGACCAGTATAGAAGGGCATCGTATATGATTTACCGTGGGTTATTACTTGAGGATGGTATATCATTATCACATTCGGATACACAACCTCACCCACCTCATATATAGGCTGGTCAGAAACCCTAACATAGGCTTCAACAGGTGCCATTCTCTTTTCTGATCCAAAGAAGGGAACCAAGGTTGCATATTTACCTGCAGCGGACATGGCATTACCAAGTATATGGGCGGAGGTAACAACCCCCTGCCCACCGACACCCGCTATTCTTATGTTATACCTCTTCATGCCTTTACCTCCTTCTTCTCCATTTCTTCAAAATACTCCTTAACCTCATCAGTCATCCATTCATAGAATTTGAAGTCCTTTTTCTCCCTGTTCCTTGCATCAGCCAACACTTCCCTTGTGGGGATTGAGTATTCAATATTACAGGATGTATACGCATGAATAAATGTTGGACCGAAATGTCTTGCAGCGAGAATAGCTCTCCTTATCACCTTGGCTATTCTTTTTGGATTCGTAGGAGATAATTTAGCCACATAAACACATCCTGCAACCTTAGCAAGTTCAACCGCATTTATCTTATCAAACTGCTTTCCCTTAGGAGCCATCTTAAGCTGAACACCCTTTGGCGACATACCGCTTTCCTGACCGCCCGTATTACCGTAAACTTCATTGTCCACCATAATTGTGGTGAACTTCTCCCTTCTGAACCATGAATGCATCGTCATACCAAAACCTATATCCATAAGACCACCGTCACCCGCTATAACGACAACATCCTTATGTTTGTCAGGGAACCTTATGGTTAAAGCCCTTTTAAGTCCGGATGCAACCGCATTTGTATCACCGTAGTTACCGTATATAAAAGGAACCGCAGCCTGAGACAGGGCAAGTCTTGCGCATCCTGCGGTACCCAGAACTATTGTATCTTCAGGATTAGGCAGTGAAGCATAGAATATCCTTATGAAGTAAGCCATGTAACATCCCGCACACATAGGATGGTCTTCAACAAGCTCCTTAAATTGACCCAGATCCATTACATCAACTTGTCTGCCAAACTGCCCCATTTTTACAAGATCTACATAATCACGGGGCATATATCTTTCAAAACCCGGTGATATCTTTACATATTCAAGTCCCATGTCTAACACCTCCTTTTTTAAACAAGTGTCTTCTTCGCTTTTTTAATGCCCAGCACTCTGTAAATTTCATCCATTATCAACTCAACCGGCAGGGTCATACCACCGTAAACACGGGGACCTTCAACCACCCTGTCACCGTTAGGTATAACCGCCTTTACCTCCTTACAAAGCCAACCTACTATGTTGTGTTCGGGAACAATTATAGCCTTGGCATCCTTCAAGATCTCCCTCAACTCCTGTGCGGGGAAGGGTCTAATAGACTTTATCTTAACAAGACCTACATTCAATCCTTCCATTTCCGCATATCTCTGGGCTTCCCTTCCCTGCGCAGCGGCACATCCTGAGGCAACTATGAAAACTTCAGCCTTTGGATTTACAACCTCTATGAGACCTCCCAGGTAGTGCTTTATCCACTTCCTTGCCCTTTCGTTTGCTGACCATACTTCCTGTTGCCATACCGCATGTATCAGATAACTCATGAAGTTTGATTTTTGAACTGGTGCATCCCTCTGTATCCTCGCGGGTGGTATCTCACAATCGGTAGGAGGAACGGGTGCCTTGTAAGGATCCCTCGGAGGTAACTTCATGTCTTCGGGAGGAAGCTCAACATAACCCTTAGCATGGGTGACAAAGAAACCTTCCGTAGCTACAACAACCGGCAGGTAAACATCTACCTTTTCCGATATGGGAAATCCTGCAAGGGTAAAATCAAAAACATCCTGCTGGTTCTCCGCATGAAGTACTATCAATCCAGAATGTAACAGATATGCTATCTCCACATTGTCTGGCTGTATAGACAAGGGCGCGTTTACAACCCTTGTCATAACACCGAGTACCGCTGGTATTCTGTGACCAGGCCAAGATACTATTGCCTCAAGACCCCTTAAAAGACCGGGACCGGATGTAGCACTGAAAGCCCTTGCTCCTCCTCTTACCGCACCAGCGATAGCTGACATAGCACCGTATTCCTCTTCCGCCCTGTAATAGTCCTTTACATAGCCCTGCGCCCAAAGATCACCAACAAGATGCATTGTTTCGGACTGAGGGGTTATTGGATAGGCTATAGCTATATCCACATTGGCCCTTTTTATAGCTTCCGCAAAGGCTTGTGATCCTGTAATAAATTTACGCTCCCTCGGAGCCTCAAGAATAAGATAGTCCGGATCTACAACCTTTTGTTCTACCATCATTACTCACCTCACTTTTATTCTGACTCTTCTACAATCTCGCCCTTTCTGGGCAAGAGCAGATATGCATACTCACCGAAGTCAAGGGGAGACACATCTGTCCACTCTTCTTTTGGCAGAGAAGGATTTTCAGGAGGAGGTTTGGGTTCCCACTCGATACCCAGTTCTTTCCTCATTTCCACAACTACATCCTTAAACCTTCTTATGTCATCCGCATGAACATCTCTTAGGGATACCATTGCATCCTCATGACCCATCTCCGCACAAAGGGCTATGGTAAAACAGTTTGTGCCAGCTCTTATCATCCTTAAAGAAAGGTTGGCATAGTGGCAATGAACACCTACGAATATGCAAGCCTCTATCCTGTTATGTAAAATTGTTAAATTTGGATGGTTCGGATTTATCTCAGCCTCCGGATTTATCTTCGGATACTTAGGTCTGTAGTCAGGCATGGGTATAATTCTGCAGTTGGGTATTTCTGATGCAAGTTCTAAAACCGCCTTTGCTTTTTCTATGGCGGATGAATTCCATCCCCAGAGTACAAGGGGTCCAGGGAAAATTGTGGGATTCCTGCGGGTGAGCATAGCCTTTGCAGCTTCCCTCATAGCGGTTTCTTCATCAACAACTTCACCATAAAGTAAAGCCTTACCCGGTGGGGGCGTGTCAACACCCAAAAAAGCGGCAGGCTTAGGAATATAACCAGCCGGACCTGGCTTTATAACTTTTTCTTCAGCCATTATGTACAGACCTCCGTTTTTGTGTCCTTACAATGTATAAGAAGATTATTATATTGTCAACCCACCTCAATATGAGAAAAATCAAAGATCCCATCATAAGCGCACCTTTTCTTTTTAAAACAAGCTCCGAGCAACCCTATTATATCATTTTTCAATATCCGCTTCTCATAGCTTCCAGTAAACATTCTCTCATCAATTCCTCAGAAGGACTTCCCACATCCGTATATATGTCAAAGTCAGCATTGTATCCCTTTTCCGCCAAACGATCCATTAAAATTCTGTAAACGTTTATTAAACCTTCCTTCATATTAATATTCTCTTTAAATATATAAAGTTCATCCTCCTCCCTTAAAAACTGTAATCCGTATTTATCCAAATCTTTTATCTCAAAATCAACACCCAGTGCATAAGCAAGCCCGTATTTAATTGCATTGTCTTCGGGTAGATAATGGCTGGCATAACAGCTAATTAAAACCTCTTTGAAAATATCACCATCCGTGGGAACCGCCACTATATAAAGGGCGCTTTCATTTTCAGAAACACCCTTTTTATCCCTTCCTATAAGCTGAATGTAGTATGTCCAAGATCTCACATTCTTTAATATATCAGATAAAAAGATATCAGTATATGATATTAGCATGTGCGGTGAATGTGGATGCGGTGAGAAGGAGAAGTCGCTAAATATAAATCAAGACATATTAAAAGACAATAAAAGGAAGGCCAAAAGCTTACGTATACTGCTTGATAAAAACAAAATATTATCCGTCAATATAATGGGATCCCCGGGCTCCGGGAAAACATCCCTTATTGAAAAAACAGTCATGCTTTGCGGTGAAGGAAAAAGATTCGGTGTAATTGAAGGTGATCTTGAGACGGATCTTGATCACCAAAGGCTTAAAAGTATAGGTGTAAACAGCATACAAATTAATACTGGAACTGTTTGCCACCTGGATGCGGAAATGGTAGAGGAAGCTATTAAAAGGATGCCCCTCGGTGAAATAGATTTTCTGTTCATAGAAAATGTGGGCAATCTTGTTTGCCCTTCCCTATTTGATCTCGGCACCCATATTAATGTTGTACTTCTGTCCGTCACCGAAGGAGAAGACAAACCCCTAAAATATCCCCTTATATTTAAAAGGGCGGATGTCATCCTATTAACAAAGGTTGATCTTGTACCTTTCCTAAGGCTTGATGAGGAAATTCTTATAAGAAATATAAAAAGGATAAACAGCAAAGCCCCTGTAATAAAGGTATCCGCTGTTACAGAGGAAGGTATTAAAGATTGGATTAATTTATTGGAAAGTTTCAGAAAAGATCCCGTTCCTCTTCTCTGAGTCTTCCTATATAATCCCTTATACCCTCCTCAAGGGATGTAAACTTATCTTTGTAACCCGCTTCTTTAAGCCTTTCTAAATCCGCACATGTGTATGTTTGATATTTACCCTTTAACTCCTCTGGAAAGGGTATAAACTCTATCTCCACATTTCCGCATATTTCCCTCATAATTTCCGCAACGTCCAAAAAACTCCTTGCCCTCCCCGTTCCGCAGTTGAATATACCGGAAATTTTTTCCCTCTCATAAAAAAACAAATTAACCTTTACCACATCCTTAACATATATAAAATCCCTCTTGAAATTATCGCTCCCCTCAAAGAGCCTTATTTTTCCTTCCCTTTTAATCTGGTTGTAAAACTGATATACAACGGAAGCCATCCTTCCCTTGTGTCCTTCTCCCGGTCCGTAAACATTGAAATATCTCAATCCAACAATTTGAACAGGAGAAGATTCCATCACCCTTCTTACATACTCATCAAACAAAAATTTTGAATAGGCATAAACATTAAGAGGGCGTTCGCATTCCCTCTCTTCCCTGAAACCCCTCTTCCCGTCTCCGTAAACGGAAGCGGATGATGCATATATAAACCTGATGCCCGAATCCATACAAAAATTTAACAATCTCTTACTGTACTCATAGTTATTGTTCATAACATACCTTCCGTCCTCCTCCATAGTGTTAGTACATGCGCCTTGATGGAATATAACCTTTACTCCCTTAAAGGATTCCAGGTTGTTAACAAAATATTCCTTATCCACATAATCATAAATTTTTAAGGAAGACAGATTTTTTACCTTTTCCGCATTCTTAAGATTGTCAACAACTATTATTCTGTCTTCGCCGAGATCATTAAGCCCTTTTACAATATTGCTTCCTATAAATCCCGCACCGCCGGTTACTATTATCATTAAAGAAAATTAAACCTTCGCACCCATGGATTTGGCCTTTTCCACAACCTCCTCTATGGTTCCTACCATATAGAAGGCATTTTCGGGAAGGTGATCATACTTTCCGCTCAGTATTTCTTTAAAAGATCTTATGGTGTCTTCCAACTTAACATATTTACCGGGTATACCCGTAAATTGCTCCGCAACGTGGAAGGGCTGGGCGAGGAATTTCTGTATTCTCCTTGCCCTGTTAACTATGGCTTTATCCTCTTCGGAAAGCTCCTCCATTCCGAGTATCGCTATAATCTCTTGAAGTTCCTTATACCTTTGAAGTATCCTCTTTACCTCCATTGCGGTTTCATAGTGTTCCTCTCCTACAAACTCCGGTGCCAGATACTTGGATGTGGATTCAAGGGGATCTATAGCTGGATATATACCAAGCTCAGCCAACCTTCTTGCCAAAACGGTTGTTGCATCAAGATGGGCAAATATAGAATAGGGTGCGGGATCCGTAATGTCATCCGCAGGAACATAAACAGCCTGAACGGATGTTATTGACCCTTTCTTTGTAGATGTGATCCTTTCCTGAACCTCACCCACATCCGTATTTAGAGTTGGCTGGTATCCGACCGCGGAAGGAAGTCTTCCCAGAAGTGTTGAAACTTCTGAACCCGCCTGAACAAATCTGAATATATTATCTATGAATGTTAAAACATCCTGTCCTTCAACATCTCTGAAGTACTCCGCCATTGTAATACCCGTCTGGGCAACCCTGAACCTCACCCCGGGCGGTTCATTCATCTGACCGTAAACCATGACCGTATAGGGAAGAACACCTGACTCCTTCATTTCATTCCAAAGGTCATTACCTTCCCTTGTCCTTTCACCCACCCCTATAACTACGGAAAAACCTTTATGGAACTTAGCTATGTTATGGATAAGCTCCTGCATCAAAACTGTCTTTCCGACTCCTGCACCGCCGAAAAGTCCTACCTTACCACCTTTAACATAAGGTTCAAGAAGGTCAACGACTTTTATACCGGTTTCAAGTATCTCAACCTTCGTGGACTGCTCTTCAAGGGAAGGCGGTTCTCTGAACATAGGCCAATATTCTTTTGCTTCAACAGGACCCTGATCATCTATAGGTTTTCCAACAACGTTAAATATCCTGCCCAATACTTCCCTGCCGACAGGTACCTTTATGGGACCACCGAGATACTCAACCTCCTGACCCCTCACAAGCCCGTCACTTGCACCCATTGCTATAGTCCTTACCCTCTTCTCCCCTATATGCTGAGCAACTTCAAGAAACAATTCCTCCTCAGCCCAGTTACCTTTATCGTCTATGAATCTTCTTATGGTCTTGAGACCGTGTCTAACAGGAGGTAACTCTTGGGTGTCAAATTCAACGTCAATAACCGCACCTATAACTTGGACTATTCTGCCTTTCATCTAAAGTACCTCCTCACTTCATTGCCTCAGCAGCAGTTACTATATCTATAAGCTCCGAAGTTATGGCTTCCTGCCTTGCCTTATTAAATATCATGGTCCACTCCTTAACAAGCTCATCCGCATTTCTTGTTGCATTATCCATCGCAACCATCCTCGCAAAATGCTCTGATGCATTTGACTCAACCATAGCCCTGTAGATCTGATAGTTAAGGTACAAATTCATAACCGCGGAGAGAACTTCACCCTGTTCTATCTCAAAGTTATATATACCGGGGATTTCCTCACCCTCTGGCATCTCAAAAGGTAAAAACTTTCTCAATATGGGCTTGTAGCTGGCCCTTGTTACCATTTCATTATTTAAAAGATATACACTGTCCGTCTCCTCATTTTCATACCTGCTTCTGACTATCTCACTTACCTCCTTAGCAACTCCGAAGTTTACTTCCTTCCTGAACACCTCATCATACTTCTTGATTACGTTGTAATTTCTCTTCTCAAAATATTGAACACCTTTCCTTCCTATAAGTATCATTGAAACCTTCTTTCCATCATCCTCCTTCTGCTTTACAAAATCTTCCGCCATCTTTATTATGTTTGAATTAAAAGCTCCAGCAAGCCCCCTGTCCGCGGTTATAAGTATGAGATCAACCCTCTTTTCAGGTCTTTCCACAAGCAGGGGATGACTATCCCTGTCTATCTTGGAGGACAAACTGCCCATAACTTCATAAAGCTTTTCAGAATAGGGTCTTGACGCATAGAGAAGTTCCTGAGCCTTTCTAAGCTTTGCAGCGGAAACAACCTTCATTGCGTTGGTTATACGCCTTGTATTTTTTATACCCTGTATTTTTCTTCTAATGTCACGAGGAGATAACTTAGGCATATTGGTGCTGTATTATATCACAAATTAATTTCCCTATCACTTTCTATAACCTTTTGTCTCATGCGGTCCTTATACTCTTTAAGTTTTTCCCTTAAATCCTCATACTTAATGGCTAATATCCTTAAGGCGAGTAAGGCTGCATTCCTTGCATTGCCTATACCAACGGTTGCAACGGGTATTCCTGCAGGCATCTGAACTATTGAGTAAAGGGCATCAACACCCTTGAGAGGTTCAAGGGCTATGGGAACACCTATAACGGGAACATCCGTATAGGAAGCCACAACACCTGGCAAATGAGCTGCTCCCCCAGCACCCGCTATTATTACCTCCACGCCTCTTTCCCTCGCAGTCTCTGCAAATTCCTTACATATATCGGGCGTCCTGTGTGCGGAGATTATCCTAACCTCACACTCAACACCGAACTCCTTTAAAATATCCACCGCGGGCTTCATCTGATCAAGATCCGTCTTACTGCCCATAACTATTGCTACCTTCTTCATGGGCGTATATTATACCTTGATACTTCCTCAATATTTCCTTAATTTTATTCCTTATCCTTTTATAATGGCTACCCTGCCAAAAGATAGCACCGCATCCCGGACACAAGGTAAAGTTTTTACCGTATAAAAGTACCCCCTCGGGGACCTTGCCGGCTACGGATTCCCTGCTTACTTTAACAAGAGGTTTACCACAGTAAACACATATATTAAGTAAAGGTTCCGTTCCGAGATTAAGTTTTCTTATTACTATACAAAGTTGAAGCTCCCAGTTATCCCTCGGCACAAGGACAAAGGGTAATCTTCTTCTTGAGAGGATATCAGCAAACCTCCTTGATGTCGTAATAACAATTTTGTGTGTGTCACCTATATCCGAAAGGCTAACTTCCCCTTTA
Source organism: Aquificales bacterium (assembly GCA_027078675.1). Taxonomy (GTDB): domain Bacteria; phylum Aquificota; class Aquificia; order Aquificales; family Aquificaceae; genus WFWF01. Next base: position 17,632 of record JALWWX010000031.1, read on the forward strand.
AAAAACTCTACCTCATAGCCTAAGAATCTTAACCATCTACCTAATTTACTTAGGCCCTTTTCCAGCAGAAACTTCACTGGTCTTCTTGACTAATCTGTTAAAATAACATACCTTATTAATATAAACTTAAGTATCCTTTTTTTCAGGAGAAATTATCATGACTACCTTAAACTTAAAGGAAATTTTTAAATCTTTTAAAGTGTTTAAAGGATCTTATGTTTTAAAACCCGCTGATTTGAAAATACCAGCGGATACGGGCAACCTCAAAGAGCCTGTTAGTGTTTACATAGAAATAAAAAAGGCAAAGGGCGGTTACAATCTCCATTTTGATATGGAAGGAGAGATAGAGCTTGTATGTAGCAGATGTTTAAACACCTACAAAAAAGATATATCCCAATCAAAAGATATAAGACTTGAAGGGATTGATACCCAATTCCATGGGGAGCTTACCATGGAGGATCTTGACGTCTCCTTTATAGAAGATGAGGAAAATTTCGTGATTGAAGAAATAATAAGGGAGCAGATCATCTTGAGTGTACCTATAAAGCCCCTATGTAAACAGGATTGTATAGGTATAGCGGAGTTTATTTTCCGAGAGGAAAAAGATAGCAAAATAAATCCAAAATTTGCTATACTAAAAAATCTCTTAAACACCGGAGGTAATAAGTAATGGCGGTCCCCAAGAGTAAAACTTCTCGGTGGAGAAGGAATCAGAGAAGGGCTCAGAACTTTTTTAATAAACTGAGGGTGCCTTCTTTATCGGAGTGTTCAAATTGCGGAGAGATGATATTACCCCATCGCGTTTGTCCCTACTGCGGTTATTACAAAGGTCGCGAGGTGACAGACGTAGGCTGATGGAAAATAATGGTATAGCAGTTGATTGTATGGGGGGAGACTATGCCCCCGAGGAAATAGTAAAAGGGTGTGTTCTCGCGACGGATGAATACAATCTAAAAGTATTCCTTGTAGGTGATGAAAAGGGAATAAAGAGAATAATAGACAGTTCAAAGGTAAAAAACAGACATCTTCTTGAGATAGTTCCCGCGGAAGAAGTAATATCAATGGATGAACCGCCTTCCAATGTTTTAAGAAAGAAAAACTCCTCACTATATATAGCGGGCAAGCTTGTAAGGGAAGGCATAGCGGATGGTCTTGTTTCCGCAGGAAACACTGGAGCGGTCCTTGCGGTAGGAAAGCTTATAGTTGGGGCGACGGAAGGTATAGATAGACCAGCCATTGCGGTTGCACTCCCGAATCCGAAAGGTAAAACAGTCCTTATAGATGTGGGTGCGAATGTTGACTGTAAACCTAAACATCTGGTTGAATTCGCCATCATAGGCCACACCTATGCGGAGGAAATGCTCGGAATCAAAAATCCCAAAATAGGTCTTTTAAGCATAGGAGAGGAGGAAGGAAAGGGAAATGAACTTGTTAAGGAAACCTATCCACTTCTCAAACAGACAAGACTAAACTTTGTAGGTAATGCGGAAGGAAGGGACATATATGCGGGTACATTCCATGTTATAGTATGCGACGGTTTTGTAGGTAACATAATACTTAAAACAAGCGAAAGCCTCGGTATGGCTGTTATTCAGATGATAAAGGAAGAGGTAGAAAAAAGCTTTCTTGCGAAAATAGGAGCATTCCTTATGCTTCCTGCCATAAACAGGTTTAAAAAGAAGGCTGATTTTACAGAATACGGGGGAATACCCCTCCTCGGGGCTAAAAAACCGGTTATAATAACCCACGGAAAGGCGAACGCAAAAGCCATAAAGAATGCCATAAGAGTAGCCAGTGAATTTCTGCATACACATTTCAACGAGAAATTGGTTGAAAATGTTAAAAAATTGGCTCCCGCCGAGGCAAGGATCTGATGGGTCTTAAAATAGAGGGCGTAGGTATATACTTACCGAAAAAGAGACTTACAAATTTTGATCTTGAAAAGATGGTTGACACTTCCGATGAATGGATAACAACAAGGACAGGAATAAAGGAAAGAAGGATAGCGGAAGATGAAACTACGAGTTACATGGCATACAGATCAGCCCTGTCAGCTATTGAAAGATCGGGCATATCAAAGGAAGATATAGACGGTATAATTGTCGCCACCCTATCTCCTGAAAAACAGTTTCCCTCAACAGCGTGTCTCGTACAAGAGAAGCTTGGTCTTAAGGATATATTTGCCTTTGATCTGTCAGCAGCCTGTAGCGGTTTTTTATATGGACTTGAGGTAGCATGGAGCATGATATCCGCAGGGAGGGCCAAAAGGATACTCCTGATAGGATCGGAAAAGATATCGGGCATAGTTGACTGGAAGGATAGAAGCACTTGCGTACTGTTCGGTGATGGTGCCGCTTCCGTCATCCTAACGAACGATGAAAGTAACAGTGATATACTTGCCTCAAAGATATATTCAGACGGCTCCCTTTGGGAACTTCTTTACGCTCCGCTTTGCGGATATATAAATATGAAAGGAAGGGAGCTTTTTAAGGTCGCTGTAAGAAGCATGGAAGAGGCATGCAGATATGTACTTGATAAGGCGGGATTATCTCCTGAGGATGTAGATCTCGTTATACCCCATCAGGCAAACATAAGGATAATAAATTCACTTGCGGAAAAACTTAATATACCTGAAGAGAAAATTTATACAAATATCCACAAATACGGAAATACGAGCGCAGCATCTATCCCTATAGCGCTCTACGAAGCCCTTGAAGAGGGAAGATTGAAAAGGGGAGACATAGTGCTTCTTACAGCCATGGGGGGAGGATTAACATGGGGCGCCACATTGCTTAGATTTTAGTAAGGGCGATCAAGATTTTTATAAATCTCCCTTATGGGTAACCTGTAGTAGATGGGTCTTCCGTGAGGGCATACATGTTTGTTCTCCAAATCAAACCAGCCCCTTATAAGATCTTCGAGGGCTTTCTTTGAAAGTACTTGACCCCCCTTAACAGAGGTCCTGCAGGCTTCATCTTCCTCATACCCCAGCTTCTCGTAGTTTATCCTTTCGGAAAGAAGGTGTTGATCAAAAAAGTAAAGGAATTCATCAATAATAGCAACTATAATCCTTTCGTCTATGGTGCCGAGAACTTCAAACAACTTGGCATTATACGAGGGTATTTCTTGGTAAAGAATTTGCTCCTCAAAAGAGGGTTCCGAAGGATTGATTACTTCCCTTATTGCGGAGAGAACTTCCCTTTCCTTTCTTATCCTTACCTCCCTCTTCTTAGGATGCACATTTACATCAACCGCGTATAAGGGAAGGTCAATAAAGAATATACCGCAAGCCCTGTAACCTATCAGTTTTCTTAGGAACTCCTTAATATTTCTGTTCGCCACGGGTCTGCCGTTTATAAATACAAAAATCTCCCCCCTATCGGTATTTCTTGCTATATATGCATTTACTGACATCATCCCTTTGCTACCTTCAATATGCTCAAAATTGTAGCCGAATATATCACCTATCCTTTCCTCCGCCCCCGCAGGTTTAAGGAACAGAATCTCTTTTCCCTCAGAAATAAGACGAAATCCTATTTCAGGATTTGCCATTGCATACTCCTTAATAATCTTTAGTATCTTCCCTCTTTCAGTTTCCTGTCTCCTTAAAAACTTTCTTCTTACAGGAACATTAAAGAAAAGGTCCCTTACCTCTACCTCTGTTCCCTGTGGCATACCCCTATCCCTAACCCTCAAAAGGGTTCCCCCTTCAACAAAGATCTCTTTACCCACCTTGTCCTGGAAATATCGTGATCTTATATAGGTCCTGCTAACAGAGGTGATGGCATGAAGGGCTTCACCCCTAAAGCCATAGGTGGATATATTTAAAAGATCCTCCTCTTTCCCTATCTTACTTGTAGCACCTTCAAGGAAGACCTTTTCTATATCATCCCTATGGATACCCGTACCGTTATCACTGACCCTTATAAGCGACTTTCCGCCCCTTATTATCTCCACCTCAATAAAGGTTGCCCTTGCATCTAAGGAGTTTTCCACAAGTTCCTTTACCACATCTGAAGGTCCTTCTATAACCTCCCCCGCGGATATCTTTCTTCTTATCTCCTGAGGTAGGATCTTAACAAACATCACTTAACCTCTATCTTGTATATACCACCGCGGTGATCAACCACATAAACATTCCCTGCATCATCTGTTCCGAAGGAGCTTATCATCATATCACTGTCAACAAGAAGTTTATGTTTTATAACCTTTTTACCATCATATATGAGTCCCCATATCTTGCCCGTCCCCCAATCTCCGAAAAAGTAAACACCACAAAGCTCAGGGAACTCCTTCCCCCTATAGACATAACCGCCTATGATCGCAATACCGTCCTTCCTTCCGTACTCCCAAATAGGCTTCTCATATAGTGACGGATCGCAGGGATCTTTAACACCGGGTGTGCATATAGACCCCTCCATAACCCTCCATCCGTAGTTACCGCCATTCCTCACAATATTTACCTCCTCCCTCGCATTCTGACCTACATCTCCCACATAAAGGTACCCCTTTACAGGGTCAAAGCTGAATCGCCAAGGATTCCTAAGACCGTACGCCCATATCTCTTCCCTCGCACCCTTAACTCCCACAAAGGGATTATCTTCAGGCACACCGTAATTCCTTCCTTTTGACACTTTATCTACATCTATCCTTAAAATCTTTCCCAAAAGGGTGTCAAGACGCTGACCGCTGTTCAAAGGATCGTTGGCACTTCCACCATCACCCAAACCTATATAAAGGTAACCGTCCGGTCCGAACTCTAAGTGTCCTCCGTTGTGATTGTCAAAGGGCTGATATATCTTAAGAAGAACTCTTTCCCTCTTTTTGGGTAATGTTACCTCCGAAATAATACTGTAAAGCTTAGAATTCTCCCTTACCGTATAGTGTATATAGAAGCGCTTTGGATCCTTAGGGTGAAAGGCGAGCCCAAGTAACCCCTTCTCACCACGGTTTTCAATTCTTTCACTTATATCAAGTAAAATCCTTATCCTGTTACCTTCTATAACCTTTATCCTACCCTCTTGCTCTACAACATAGAACTTACCGCTTTTACCCAAGAAGAAAACAGGTTTGTCAAATCCTTTATAAAGGGGTTTGAGTATTATATCTGGTATATCTCTTGTATCCTTTCTGCAAAAATCCTTAGAGTACACAGGTAGGACAAAAATAAGGAAAAATAAAATATAAACTATCAAACCTCTACCTTCTGAATTATCTCCTCGGGTATTTCAAAATTAGCAATAACCTGCTGGGTATCATCCAGATCATCAAGGGCATCCAACAATTTCAAAACCTTCTTGGCGGTTTCGGGATCATTAATATTTACCGTTGTTGTAGGTATCCAACTTATTTCAGCCTTTTCCACCGATACACCCGCACCCTCCAACTTTTCCTTAACCTCATAAAGGTCCTCCGGATTTGTAAATACTCTGTAAAATTCTCCCTCCAATTTCATATCCTCAGCCCCAGCCTCCACAACCTTTTCAAACAACTCATCCTCATTTATTGAGTTAGAAGGAACTTCAATTATACCCTTCTTCTCAAAAAGATAGGAAACGCATCCCGATGTACCCAGACTACCGCCGAATTTTGTAAATGCATGCCTGATCTCCGCTGTTGTTCTGTTTTTGTTGTCCGTTGCAGCAAGCACCATAACCGCAACACCCCCGGGTGCATAACCTTCATAGATTACCTCTTCCAGTTGTCCACCCTCTAATTCACCCGTCCCTTTCTTAATTGCCCTTTCTATGGTTTCAAGGGGCATGTTTGCCCTCTTTGCCGCCTCTATGGCGGTTCTTAGTCTTGGATTGAATTCGGGATTACCACCCCCAACCCTTGCAGCAACTGTTATCTCCCTTATGAGTTTACTGAAAAGCTTACCCCTTTGGGCATCTACCTTTGCCTTCTTATGCTTTATCTGTGCCCAATGACTGTGTCCCGCCAACCTTTAACCTCCTTCCTTATATTAATAATAAGGCTAATACCTCTCCCGTCCTTTTGTCAACTTATTTAACAAGCCTAAGAATGCTTCTTACCGATAATTCTGTTCCACAACTCTGGAAGCCTTTTAATAACCGCCTGTATCCTTCTCCATTTATGTATCTCTTCAGCGGATATGGTGGAGCTGTAAACCTTCCCAGGCTCAAGGTCCTTTGTTACTCCCGATTGGGCGGAAACTTTCACCCTGTCCCCTATCTTCACATGATCAGCCACCCCCACCTGACCTCCCAACATAACTCCCTCTCCTGTTTCAACACTACCCGCAAATCCTGTCTGCCCTGCAATAAGATTATGCTTACCTATCTTACAATTGTGGGCAACTTGCACCAAGTTATCTATCTTAGTACCTTCTGAAATTCTCGTCTCATCAATTAAAGCCCTGTCAATGCACACATTGGCTCCTATCTCAACACCGTCATCTATGATAACCTTGCCTATGTGATTTAGCTTTATCACACCCTTATCGGTAATGTGATAGCCAAAGCCGTCCGCCCCTATAACCGTACCGCTGTGAATCCTTACATTTTTACCTATGAGTGTCCGCGGATATATGTGAACACCGCTGAATATAACCGTATCTTCACCTATATATGTCCCCTCTCCCACATAAGTAAAAGGATATATCTTAACACCCTTTTCTATAACCACACCCTTACCCACATATACAAAGGGACCTATATAAACATCCTCTCCTACTACAACACTTTCACCTATAACAGCCTTATCGGATATACCGGAGGGGTGTTTCTCTTTAAAGAATTTAGAAAGAAATAGGGCAAGGGCGTATCTTACATCATCAACAACTATATAGTTTTGCCTGTCCACCTCCCTGTTTACAACAACGGGAGATCTTTTGGGAACCCTCTCCGTATCTTCTATCTTTGCACAGAAGACTATATCATTTTCTGATGCTTTGCCTGGAATTCCCACCCCCTTTACTTCATAAGACGGATCGCCTACGAGTTTTCCCCCGACAACCTCCGCTATTTCTCCGAGCTTCATTTCATACTGTCAAGGGCATTGAGAACCTCTGAGGTTATATCACCTATATTGTTACCTCTGTAGAGAAAAACCGCACAGTCAATAACCCCGTCGTATCCCTTCTGAACAGCCACTTGCTCAACAACCTTCCTGACCTCTTCCAAAACCTGATTCTCAAGCTGTTCTTTTAAAGAAGCTATCTCCCTCTGGGCTTTCTGTTGAAGTTCAAAACCTTCAGCCTCTATCCTTTGATACTCCTTTATTTTTTCCTCCTTGGCCTGCTGGCTTATAGCCTTACTCTCTATCTGTTTTTTCAATTCTTCAAGCCTTCTCCTTTTAGCCTCAAGCTCCCTTTGAAATTCCATAACCTTGGCCCTTAGCTTATCTTGAGCCTCCTTAACCCTTTTAGAATCCTTTAAAAGGGTAGTTGTATCCACACAGGCAAGCTTAACAGCGGAAAAGGAAAGATTAAACAAAGCCGAAAATAAAAGGGAAAATACAAAAAGTTTAAGCATATCTCTCTCCTTTTAATTTATAAGTTCAAGTAGATCTTCCTCCCTTGGCACACCACTTATTATTTTGCCGTTCATACCCACCAATGTGGGCGTGCCCGTAACACCCATCTGATGGGTCAAAAATTGAAGGTTGTCCCTAACAGCCTTTTTTCCTTCTTCACACTGTTTTTTCTCATCCTTATATTTCTTGTAAAGTTTCTCAAGCTCTTCCTTACTCATCAACTCTTTAAATCCTTTTTTATCACATATAAGACCCACCGACTTGGCAAAGGCTTCGGGGTGTATGGGTAGAGGGAATAGTATCACCTTTATCTTGACATTGTGCTTTTTGGCAAACTCTTCAAGAATGGGCTCAGTTCTTTTACAGAAGGGACAATCGGGATCCGTTATGTAGTATATATATTTGGTACCCTCACCGTAGGTGAAGTTTACCCTCTTTTCAAGCTCCGCAAGTATATTTTCATCTACTTTCATGTACTGCCTTGCAACTTCACGGGTCAGGTTTTTCCTCGTTTCTATCTCTAAGAGATTCCCCGCAAGTATATATTTGGCTTCGGGATCAATATAAAAGACTATGGGCTGATTCCTTACCTTTACCACAACCTGACAAAGACCCCTTATCTGCTTTAAGGGAGAGATGTCCTCAACCGTATAATTCCCAGAGATAAGTCCCGTTACCGCCTCCCTTACCTCATCCTCCGATGGACAAGAACCGCCAAATCCCTGACAGCTTGCACTTAAAAACAGGGGCAACACAAGACCCGCAAGAATAAACTTTTTCATAGCATCCTCCTTTAGACAGTACCCTCTCTCTTTGCCATATTTCTTTTTATTATATACTCCTTTCTAACGATAGCCCTGTTTAAAGCGTCAACGAAAGCATCAACACTCGCCTTTATAACATCCGTATCCGTACCTCTGCCCGAAGCCTTAACCTCCCCGAGTTCAAGAACCACCCTCGCCTCTGCCATTGCTTCTGTATCAGGTGTAAGGGCCTTTATAGAATAGTCAAGCAGTCTCGGTTTTATATCAAGGGCTTTTATAATTGACTTTATAGTCGCATCAACGGGTCCGTTGCCCGTTGAAGTTGCGGTCCTCTCCTCACCCTTATATTCCAATTTAACGGTTGCGGTGGGTACTATGGCATCACCGCTTTGCACCTGAAAATGTATGA
>JALWWX010000032.1 GCA_027078675.1 Aquificales bacterium
TATGGGGCGGTTCCTTCAAGACCTTAACAAACTTTTCCCCCTCATAAACGGATTTAAAAAGTTCAAACACATCGTTTACAGCCTCGCCTTTAACATAAACGGTTGATATCATCCCTCTTGATACGGGAATTACAGAAGGAACAAACCTTATAGATATGTTGGCCCCCAATCTTCTTATAACATCCTCCATCTCTGGTGTGTGTCTGTGTTTCAGCGGAGAATATACAAAAGCATCACCAAACATTTCAGGAAAGTGAAATATCTGTCTCGTTTTCCTTCCAGCTCCGCTCACACCGGATACCGCATGAACTACGATATCTTTAATTTCTATCCTTTCTTTTATAAAAGGATAAAGGGCAAGAAGGGTTGCGGTAGGATAACATCCAGGATTTGCAACAAGATGTGCATTTTTTATATCTTCCCTGAATATCTCTGGCAGACCGTACACAGCCCTTTCAAGAAGATAAGAATACTCGTGCATAAAGTTGTAGTATTCCTCGTACACCCTTTTATCTCTTATCCTGTAGGCTCCAGAAAGATCAATAACTTTGAAACCACTGCTTAGTAAAGAAGGCACGAGGGTTAAAGAGACTTCATGGGGAGTACACAGAAAAACTATATCCGTATTAGGGTCCACATCCTCCGATATATAAAGATCTGCTATACTTTCAGTCAAAGTAATAGGTATAACATCGCCGAGTTTTTTTCCTTTATCTGTTCGTGAAACTACGGATGTAATCCTTACCTTCTTATGGGAAGCCAGAACCCTTAAGAGCTCTATTCCGGTATAACCTGTAACACCTACAAGTGATACTTTTAACGCTTGCTCCACCTATACTTAGCCCTTGCACCCATCTGACCGTACTTCTTCCTCTCCTTCTTACGGGCATCCCTTGTTAACAATCCAGCCTTTTTAAGGGTTGGCCTAAGATCCGGATTATAACTTACCAAAGCTTTGGCAATTCCATACATTATGGCTTCCGCCTGACTTGATATACCTCCGCCCTCTACGGTAGCATATATACCGAATTTGCCTTCAAGACCTACAACCTTAAAAGGTCTCATAACTTTGTTAAATAGGGTTTCCCTTTGAAGGTAATCCTTTAAATATCTTTCCTTACCGCTGTCCTTTGCCTTAACAATCATCTTATCAGTGTCCTTAAGTAGCCATACTCGTGCTATAGAAGTTTTTCTTTTACCCGTTCCGTAAAAGGAATTCTCTGGAGTTATTGTAAAATCTTTAAGCTTGTTCATACATTAACCTCCAATACCTTGGGCTTTTGAGCTTGATGGGGATGTGATTCTCCCCTGTAAATCTTTAACCTTTTTAGCATTCTGTGTCCGAGTTTATTTTTAGGAAGCATTCTTTTAACGGCAAGCCTCAATACTTCTTCCGGTTTGTTCTCAAGCATCCATTTCAATGATCTCTCCTTTAATCCCCCCGGATACCCAGAATGTCTGTAATAAATTTTTTTATCAAGCTTTTTACCTGTTACCCTTATCTTCTCCGCATTAATGACTATAACAAAATCACCACAATCAACATCGGGCTGATAATAAACCTTATGTTTTCCCCTTATAATCTTTGCTATCTCGGATGCAAGCCTTCCCAGTATCTTACCTTTAGCATCAACAATCCACCATTCCCTGTGCACTTCATGAGGTTTAACCCTATATGTTTTCATCCTTACTCTCCTTTTAAGTAGCACAATATTTTATTACTTTTTACCTATATAATCAAGGGTGTTGACCCTTGATCCGTCCATAGCTCTTATTTCAAACCTTATATGGCAATCATCGGTAGCAAATCTTCTCCCTACCCTCCCTATGACTTCCCCCTTCCTAACCCTTTGATCCTCTTTAACAAGTATCTCGCTGTTATAGGCATAAAGGGTCATAAAACCTTTATGTTCAAGAATAACGAGATTTCCATAATTACTCATGCCGTCTCCTGCATACATAACCTTTCCATCCTCTACAGCTTTAACCTCCGTACCGCAAGGTGCATATATATTTATACCGTGAGAAGCCTTTTCAACCTTACCGTTTACAGGTAACATATCAAGTTTAACCTTTGGGATAACTGCAGGTATAACAACCGTTTCCTTTACGGGTATTCGTAACCTTTGTCCCACCCTTATACGGGTTGATTTAAGTCCGTTGATCCTCATTATCTTTTTGTAGGGAACACCAAACTTCCTGGCTATTTTTATAAGTGTATCTCCTCTTCTTACCCTGTATGTAACATAAGTGTATATAACCTTTCTTTTTCCACCCTTATTTGTAACTGGTATCTTTAAAAGCTGACCTGCATAAATTCTGCTTGATCTTAACCTATTTACCCTCTTAAGAGTTTTAACTGAAACACCATATTTTTGAGCTATCTCAGATAAGGTATCTCCCCTTTTAACTCTGTAGTAAATATAGGATGTGTACCTCTCCTTATACTTCTTAACTCTCTTTTTCTTAATCGGTATGCATATACGCTGACCCACCCTTAGGTATTTACCTATCCCAGGATTAGCCCTTCTTAACTTCTTTATACTTATGCCCTCCCTCTTGGCAATCTTCCACCAAGAATCTCCCTTCCTAACCCTGTAATATTTACACTCCTTAGCAAACAATTCTTGCACAGAAAGAAGACTAATAGCGAATATCAAAACTACCAGTACTCTCAACAAACCCCTCCTTCACTATCTGAATAGACTTAACATCAGCAAGGGGAGGACCTTCCATAAGATCCTTAATGAAATACCATAATACCTCTTCGTCTCCCGTAACATAAACCTCAACCCTTCCGTCCGGCAAATTTTTTACCCATCCGGAAAGGCCATAGCTGTCCGCCACCCTCTTTGTAAAGTTTCTATAACCTACACCCTGAACTCTACCCTCAACAAAAATCCTGAAAGCGATCATGTCTAATATAATAATTCTATTATGCTGTCGGAAGATTTGATAGACATTCTTGCATGTCCGAGATGTAAGGGAAGCCTTGAATATGTAAAGGATAAAGATATACTGGTGTGTCGCAAATGTAACATATTTTTTGAGATAAGAGAAGGTATCCCTATCCTCCTTCCCGATGCAGGGAAACCTCTGAAAGGATAAGTTTTAACAACTCATCCCTGTTATCCGCTGAAAGATCCGCTCCTATATCCGTGCTATTTTGAACTTCCCTGTAGTGTATGAGTTTGCAAGGTTTACCATACATCTTCTTGTAGAAATAAACCATCTCCCCGTCCGCAGGTGTATCACCTATGTAAATGAAACTGTCAACACCAAGAATTTCAACAGCCATGTGAAGAGGAAAAGGATTGGGTTTCCTCAGAAAGGAATCATTTATATCATCTTCATCAACTATAACATCAAAAAATTCCCTAAGATTAAACCTGTTTAGAGCATACTCAAGATCCTCCCTCGGTCTTCCTGTAACTATACCGAGAGGTACACCCAATCTTTTAATTTCCTTGAAAAACCCTTCATCTAAAAGAAGCCTCTCCCTGTCCCTCAAACTTCTATAAATATCTTCAAAAACATTGACAAGCTCATCATAGTCAACGCTTATTCCCCTCTCCTTCAAAAGTTCGTATGTTGCATCCCAGTCATTGTTTATATGTTTCTCATATTTAAATTTCCTTATATAATCCTTGCTTATATCTTCGGAAGAAAAATATCTGAAAGTTTCCGCAATGGCGGAATGATAAGAATCCCTTACATCTACTATAACACCGTCAACATCAAAGATTATGCCGTACATACTCAGGACTTCTTAGTAACTATATCACCCGCTGTTGTGGAAAGCAGATACTTTATAAACTGATTTGCAAGAAAACTTATACTGTTATCCTTTGGATAAATTATATAAAAGTTACGTTTTGCCTCAAAACCGTTTATCCTCACAGGCACCACATCTCCCCTTTCCACGTACCTTTCAATCACACCCCTTGAAAGGAAGGATGCACCATAACCGCTTCTGACCATATTAATTATTGTTCTTATACAGTTAACCTCTATCTTTACATTAAGCTTATCACAGGAAATACCCAATTTCTCTAAAGCAACCTTAACTATCCTCCTTGCCTCCGAATTACCTTCCCTCATGATGAGATCTATGTTGTACAACTCCTCCGGTTCTATCTCACCCCTCTTGGCTATCTCTGAATCAGGATGGGTGAAAAATACTATCTCATCCCTTAACCATGCTATGCTTGAAAATTTGGATGATGGCTCCTTTTCAACTATACCCATATTTATAATGCCAGAGGATAAAGCATCCTCAACCTGATTGGAGTTACCTACAAACATCTTTATGGTTATGCTCGGAAGCTGTTTGTGAAAACTTGTTATAAGCTCGGGTATCTTGTACTCGGAAAAGGAAGCACTGACACCTATAAAGAGGGTGTCTTTTATATCCTTCTTTATCTTTGTTATCTCCTCAACGAGTCCCTCATAACTTGCCAGAAGTGACTTAGCGATTTCATGAATCCTCTTACCCTCTTCCGTAAGTACCATCCTACCCCCCTGCCTTTGGAACAGCCTCGCACCTATTATCTTCTCAAGGGATTTTATCTGCTGAGTTACTGCTGGCTGAGTTATATAAAGGATTTCCGAAGCCTTAGAGAAACTCCCCAACTCCGCAACTATTACAAAAGTCTTAAGCTTTACTATATCTATCATCAGATATTTTTATTATAAGCTTTACTTTTTACAATTACAAGCAATTTTTATATGAAAATATTAAGATTTTACAATCCTACTTAACACCAAGGATCTTATGAATCTGCGGAATTACCTTTAAGCTATACCCTTTTTTAACAAATTCATCTTGAATGTTTATCGCTTTTACCATCATCTCCCTTCTATTATTTTCCGGTTGTAGTATAACAAGACCTTTTTCAACAAAGGGTTTGAACTCCTTTCTTTCAAGAACGGAAGCATCAAATCTTTCATCTATAACGAATTTTAGCTCATTAATAAAATCTATAAGCCTTTCATCAATCCTGAAACCCGCCTCTTCCTTGGGTGAACACGAAAGGTAAATCTTATCAAGTAACTTTTCCATACCCTCTATCCAGAGGGTACCGTTGGTTTCTATCTGAACGAGATAATTTTCTTCAATAAGTAAAGCACACAGATGTTTTATGTTCTGTTCGGTAAAGGGTTCTCCTCCCGTTATAACAACATGTCTGCATCTATATTTTGAGATGTGCCTAAATATATCCTCTATATCCATCTTTCTCTCAACAAAACTTAGGGATGAGGGTTGATCACACCACGGGCATCTTATATTGCATCCTTGAATTCTTACAAACACACACGGGGATCCAACAAGAAAACCTTCGCCTTGAATAGATTTATATATTTCGTTTATATTCAGAGCGACGGTTTTTCCAATTTCATCTCGTAGCATTCTATAATATCACCAACCTTTATGTCATTAAAGTTCCTAAGTTTGATACCGCATTCGTAACCTTTTGCAACCTCCTGTACATCTTCTTTGTACCTTCTTACATTCTCTATCTCACCGTCGTATATAACAACCCCGTCCCTTATAAGCCTTGCCTTAGCATTTCTAACAATTTTTCCGTCAAGAACATAACAACCAGCCACAGTACCTACACCCTTTATCTTAAAGGTAGCCCTTACCTCCGCGCTACCAAGCAGGACCTCTCTTTCAACTGGCTCAAGTAAGCCTTCCATAGCCTTTTTAATATCATCTATGACTTGATAAATAACGGAGTACAATCTGAGGTCAACCTTTTCCCTTTCCAGCACCTCCCTAACCTTCGGATCCGGCCTCGTGTTAAAACCTATGATTATTGCATTGGTTGCCTTTGCCAGCATAACATCGTTCTCGGATATGCCTCCTACCGCACCGTGTATAACCCTTATGTTCACCTTTTCTGTAGAAAGCTCGTCAAGAGATTTCTTTATTGCCTCCAATGACCCTATGGTATCCGCCTTTATTATCACATTTAACTCCTTTATATCACCCTCTTGAATTTTCTTAAACAACTCCTCAAGTTTGAAACCCGTAACCACCTTCTGTTCTTTCTTCTCCCTTCTCTGTTCCGCAATCTGCTTTGCCTTCTTTTCACTCTCAACTACAACAAGCGTATCACCAGGATCGGGTAAATCTTCAAACCCAAGGATTTCAACGGGAGTTGACGGAGGAGCTTCTTTAAGCCTTTCACCCCTGTCATTGAACATTGCCCTAACCCTTCCGTAGGTTGCACCCGCAACGAATATATCGCCGACCCTGAGTGTACCTTCCTGAACTATAACCGTTGCTACAGGACCCCTATGTCTATCAAGCTTTGATTCTATAACCGTACCCTTTGCCCTTTTTGTGGGATCCGCCTTAAGCTCAAGTATATCCGCAAGCAGTAGTATCATCTCAAGAAGCTGATCAACATTCTGACCGGTCTTTGCTGACACATCAACAAATATGGTGTCACCACCCCAATCTTCGGGAATGAGACCGTGTTCCGAAAGCTCCCTTCTTACCTTCATGGGATCCGCATTCGGCTTATCTATCTTGTTAACCGCCACTATTATGGGTACATTGAAAGCCTTCGCATGGTTTATAGCCTCAATAGTTTGAGGCATAACACCGTCATCCGCAGCAACAACAAGCACTGCTATATCCGTTACCTTAGCCCCCCTCGCCCTCAAACTTGTAAAGGCTTCATGCCCTGGAGTGTCAAGAAATGTTATCTTCTTGCCGTCGGGAGTCTCCACCATATAGGCTCCTATATGTTGAGTTATACCGCCCTTTTCCTTCGCTGCTATGTTTGATCTCCTTATGGTATCAAGAAGCGTGGTTTTACCGTGATCAACATGACCCATTATTACAACTATGGGAGGTCTAGGTTGTAGATTCTCCGATACAGTTTCCTCCTTTTCAATTTCTTCTTTTTCTTCCTCTTCCTTTTTCACTTCCGCAAGATACCCGTACTCCTCCGCTATCTCCACCGCCACATTAGGATCCACACCCTGATTTATGGTAGCAAGGATACCCCTTTTTAAAAGCTTGGCTATTATATCGTTAGGCGACACATCCAACATATCCGCCAACTCCCTGACCGTTATAACCTCCGGAATTGTAAGTATCTTTATTTCTTCCTCCTCCTTCTTTTTTTCTATCTTTTTCTCTACCTTCTTCTCCTTTTTTTCTTCTTTAACTTCCTTCTTTTCTTTCTTTTCCTCCTTAATCTCCCGTTCTTCCTTCCGTTCCTCCTTAACCGCTACAGCCATTTCCTCCTTCTTTTCCCTCTCCTCTGCCTTTTTTTCCTCTTTCTCCTTTTCCGCCTTTACCTTATCCTGGAAAGTTTCATATACTATATTCAACTCTTCCTCGGAAAGATATGCAAAATTAGATTTTTTCTTAAACCCCCACTCACTCAGTACATTATTTATCTCCTTAACCGAGACATTAAGCTCTTTTGCAACCTCTTGCATTCTTTTTTTACTCAAAGTATTCACCTCCTATAGAAGGAATATTATAATAAGCTTTTAATTGCTTTTTTCCAATGGAAAAGCTGATATGTACTTTTAATGTCAACTCAATAAGGGCAAGGAAGGATCTCACCTTAGAGTGGCTCAAAAGGTCAAATATAGACATCCTGTGCCTCCAGGAATTGAAAGTTGATAATGATAACTTCCCTTACAAAGAATTTGAAAGCATGGGATACAAGTGTTATGTAAACGGTCAAAAAACCTACAACGGTGTTGCGATATGTTCAAAGGTGGAACTGAATAATGTGAAAATGGGTATGGGTGATGAATACTTTGACAGGCAAAGCAGGATAATAAGGGGAGAATACGGAGATATAAAGATAATAAATGTATATATGCCTCACGGTGATGTAAGGGGATCGGAAAAGTTTTATTACAAGCTTGAATTTTATAAAAAATTTCTTGAGTTTTTGGATTCGGAGTATTCCCC
>JALWWX010000033.1 GCA_027078675.1 Aquificales bacterium
ATAGATACTGTGTTGTTGTAAGTGGTAAATCCGCAACGGATGAAGAGGTTGATAAGATTGCGGAAGCGGTTGAAGAGATAAAAAAGAAGGAAAAACTACCCATAAATGTATGCGTGTCCGGGGGTACCTTGAGTTACGAACAATTAAAAAAGCTTAAAAATGCAGGAGTAAAAAGGGTAAATCACAATCTTGAAACTTCAAGGAATTACTTTCCCAAAATAGTAACAACACACAGGTGGGAAGAAAGATACGAGACCATAATAAGAATAAAGGAAACTGGGCTTTCCACATGCTCGGGCGGTATATTCGGTATGGGGGAATCCCTTGAGGACAGGGTTGATCTTGCCCTCACTTACAGGGAACTTGAGGTTGACTCCATACCCCTTAACTTTCTCATGCCTATACCCGGAACACCCCTTGAATACAGAAGGGGTGTTTCGCCCCTTGAAGCCCTCAAAATAATAGCCATGTTCAGGTTTACAAATCCTAAGGCGGAACTCAGATTATGCGGAGGAAGGGAACAAACCCTCGGAGACTTTCACGGCATGGCAGCACTGATGGTAAATGCATTGATGGTGGGAGGCTATCTTACAAGGGCAGGAAGGGATATAAAGAAGGACTACAGACTCCTTGAAGATATAAATATGGAAAGATTACATAAGGTATTAGATTAAATAAATTATGAAGGATGTATTAACATTACTTTTCCTTCTCCTTGCCTATAATTTTTTGCTCGGATATTCAACCCTTGAGAATATTCTGCCTATTCCACTGTTTCCCACCGATGTTTACAACTTCGTAATAGTAACATCCTTCAATTTGGCACTCTTCCTCGGATGGCTTTTCGGACAGAGGAGATCCACCGTTTTATGGCTCAGCTATCTTCTCTTTTCCCAGATAATAATGCTTAGTATTTTAAAAAGAGATATAAGCATAATATACATGGATCTTCCGTCCATAACCCTAAGTCTTATGCTGATATGGTTGTTTGAATCACCAGTGGAAAGAAATATAAGGAAGATAACCGAAGAGAGAAACAGGTTAAGAAAAGAACTTGAAGCAAACAGGGAAGAACTAAAAAGACTCAGGGAGGAAAGCAGGTTAAGGCAGGAACTTGTGGATCTGCTCAAGAGAGAAAAGGCTGATATTGAAAACCAGCTTGAAAAACTGCTTTTAAAACATGACATATTCCCGCCAGATTCGGAGGAGGTATTTGACAGCATCCTTTACAAAAGGGGAAGACTTGAAGAACAAAAGGAAGAACTGGAAAGGAAGATAAAGGAACTTGAAGATATGCTGGAAGAATATAAGGAGAGGGAAGAGAGACTTAAAAAGGCAAACGCAAGGCTGTTCAGAATGCTGGGTGAGATAAGGGAAGATTCGGGCAATGACAATCTTAAAAAGGAAATAGCCCAGCTCAGAAAGACAAGGAAGAGACTATCCAAAACTGTGAGGGAACTGAATAGCAAGCTTTCTTTACTGGAAGAAGAAAACAGAAGACTAAAAAACAGGATTAAAGATCTGGAATCGGAAAATACAAGTCTAAGGAAAAAGGTCCTTGAGTTTGAATCCGCAGGTACTTCAGAAAGTACAAACAAAGTAGAGGTGTACAAAGAAATCCTGACAAGCCTGTTTAAAAATATAGAGTTCTCAGAAAGGGCGGTAAGGGAATTTGCAAACCTTGACCCTTCAAGAAAATCCTCTTTCGTAAGGGAAATACTCCTATTAGATTACAAAGAGGATAAAGAAGATATGGAGATGCTTAAAGGAGCAAAGGGTGTTTTCAAGCTTAAACCTCAAGGAGGTAGGATATATGTAACCTACGGCGAAAAGAAAAGATGGCTTATACTCGGTATGCTTGACTCGGAAGATGATAAGGATAAGGACAGGTATATAAGGGAATTACTTTCTAAGTCTTGATTTTTTTCTTATATTATATATACTTTCTCTGCTTAAATATATACTTGAGGTAGAAGGATGATCCAAAAGGAGTATGATGCTTGCGGAGTTGGATTTGTATGTGATGTTTCCGGCAAAAAAACCCACCAAATTGTAAGGTGGGGCATAGAAGCGGTTAAAAATCTTACCCACAGGGGTGCCATAGGAGGGGATAAGAAAACGGGAGACGGTGCGGGAATACTTATCCAGATACCTCTGAGGTTTTTCTTAGACTACATTGAAAATCAAAAACTCAACCTATCCTCTCCAGAAAATCTTGCTGTAGGTGTGCTTTTTCTATATGAACCGGTAGAGAGACACATAGAGGATATCATCTCGGAAACAGGCATAAAGGTAGTAGGCTGGAGGG